>JBARWE010000109.1:0-1882 GCA_049646625.1 Xanthobacteraceae bacterium | reverse complement strand
ACGGCGCCCCAGTCGATATCGTCGGGGTGCGTGTTAAAGTGCTCGTCGCTAAGCGCCTGCAGCCGCTGCAGCATTCCGTCGATCTCGAGCTTTTTGGCGATGAATACGTCCAGAGCCGTCGATTTCGTACCCTTTGCCATAACGGCCTCCTTCGGTCTGATGCTGACAGTCATGCTCTGATCGCGGTGATCATCAACTGACTTAGACGATCATTTTGTTGCTATTTTTGGGAGCGTCGCCGCGGATGATCGATCTCGCATGCGAACAGGGATGAGCTATCGCGGCGATGTATGGGCTGATCGCCCACGAGCTTGAGAAGGATACTGTCGTGCAGGGCATGAGCGAGCGCCAGTACGCCGCCCATGCCGGACTGTCGCGCGGCGCCATCCAGAAGGCGAAGGGGATCGGGCGACTGGTTCTTCATCCCGATGGCAGCATCGATGCGACGGCTTCAGATCGGCGTCGTGCGGAAACGACCGATCTGTCGAAGATCAGGGCGCCGTCCCAGCCAAAGCTCAAGCCGGTGTCTGAGGAAGCTGTAACCGCCGTTGGCGACACGCTGCGCGAACAGGGTTTGGCGGCACCGGTCGCTGGTAGCGGCACGACCTACCTGCAGGCCAAGACCGCCAACGAAGTGCTGAAGGCGCAGGAGCGGCGGTTGAAGCTCCAGATCTTGAAGGGCGAGCTGATCGATCGGGCCCGCACCGAAATGCTGGTGTTCCGGCTGGCGCGCGAGGAACGCGATGCCTGGGTGACGTGGCCGGCACGGGCGGCAGCGCTGATGGCAGCGGAGCTGTCCGGCGAACTGGGTCAGGGCATCATGGTGGAGGCGGCGCTGATGCAGAAGGTTCTGGAAGCCCATGTCCGCAGCCAGCTTGGCAGCCTTGCGGAAATCCGCCCCCGACTTGAATGACGATATCCTTGGTTTTGACGGCACCGCGGAGATCCTTCGCGCATGGCGCAGCGGCCTTACGCCAGACCCCGACCTGACAGTCTCGCAGTGGGCGGATCGCCATCGCCGGCTGGGATCGCGGGCGTCCGCTGAGCCCGGACGCTATCGTACCGTGCGCACGCCCTACATGCGCGAGATCATGGATCGGCTATCGCCTGGCGATCCGGCACAGCGCATCGTGTTCATGAAAGCTGCACAGGTCGGCGCGACCGAGGCCGGCAACAACTGGATCGGTTTTGTCATCCACCAGGCACCGGGACCGATGCTGGCCGTGCAGCCGACGGTGGAACTGGCCAAACGCAACTCGCGCCAGCGCATCGATCCGCTGATCGACGAAAGTCCCGAGCTGCGGGGTCGCGTCAAACCGGCGCGCTCGCGCGACGCCGGCAACACCATGCTGTCCAAGGAATTCGCTGGCGGCATCCTGATCATGACGGGCGCCAACTCGGCGGTGGGCCTGCGCTCGACGCCGGCCCGCTACATCTTTCTCGACGAGGTCGACGCCTATCCGGCCTCGGCCGACGAGGAAGGCGATCCGGTGACGCTCGCCGAGGCCCGGTCGCTGACCTTCGCGCATCGGCGGAAAGTGTTGCTGGTCTCAACGCCGACGATCCGCGGTCTCTCGCGCATCGAGCGTGAATATGAGGCGAGCGACCAGCGGCGCTACTTCGTGCCGTGCCCGCATTGCCGCGAGATGCAGTGGCTGAAGTTCGAGCGGCTGCGCTGGGACAAGGGGAGACCAGAAAGCGCGCATTATTCATGTGGCTCCTGCGATGGCGCCATTGCCGAGTACCATAAGGCGACGATGCTGGAGCGCGGCGAATGGCGTCCGACAGCAACAGCTGTTGATCCTACGACGGTCGGCTACCACCTCTCGGCGCTGTATTCGCCGCCGGGTTGGATGAGCTGGATGCAGATCGCGCGAGCGCA
>JBARWE010000108.1:0-11953 GCA_049646625.1 Xanthobacteraceae bacterium | reverse complement strand
CGGCGACGCAGCGCGCGAACGCTGCCCGCCGCGCGATCGCCGCGCCTTCATGATGTCCTGCCGCCATGGCCCGCTTGTTCACCGAAAACGGTGGCGAATTCAAGCCTGCAAACTCGCCCGGCCGTTGCGTCGCCGGCCGGTGGGCAGCCGCCGGCCGGGATCGCCGCCGGCTGTCCCGGTGCCGTCACAAAGCCCTTGTAAAGACGAGCCGCCGTCAGCCGACGGCCGCGCCCGATCGGGCCGAACGGGGTCATCCAGCTTGCAAAGCCAGCGCCAAGGCGTCATTGCGTGGGACGACCACGCACGAGGAGGCATCCGGTGCTGGAACTGCTGAGAGGGCGGGATCGCAAACCGGCCGGTAACGGCGAGGATTTCGCAGCGCCGCGCCGGCCATTGATCGGGCTGGCGCTGGGCGGCGGCGCGGCGCGCGGTTTCGCCCATATCGGAATCCTGCGCACGCTCCTGGCCAACAACATCGTGCCCGACGTGGTGGTGGGCACCTCGATCGGCGCGGTGGTCGGCGGCTGTTACGCCGCCGGCAAGCTGGACCAGCTTGAGGCTTGGGCACTCGCCCTGCAGCGGCGCAATATCCTCGGTTATCTCGACTTCCGGCTCAACGGCGCCGGGCTGATCGGCGGCGAGAAACTCGCCGCCCAACTCGAAGCCTCGCTCGGCGACACTGCCATCGAGCAATTGCCGCTCAAGTTCGCCAGCGTCGCCACCGAGATCAAGACCGGCCACGAGATCTGGCTGACGCATGGCCGGCTGGTCGAGGCAATGCGGGCTTCCTATGCGCTGCCGGGCATTTTCGCCTCGGTCCGGGTCGGCAGCCGCTGGCTGGTGGACGGCGCGCTAGTCAATCCGGTTCCGGTCTCGGTGGCGCGCGCGCTCGGCGCCGAGATCGTGATTGCCGCCAATGTCTCCGCCGACGTTGCCGGTCATGGCGCCACCATCGCTGGCTACGGCGCGCCGGCCGAGGAGGCGGACCCCGCGCCAGACCCCGCGCCACGGCGCGGACTGGGCCGGCTATTCACCCCCGAGCATGTGGTCAAGCGCGAGTTTCTTGGCAGCAGCGGCCGGCCTGGCCTCTCCACGGTGATGGTGGATGCCTTCAACATCATGCAGGACCGCATCACGCGGGCGCGGCTGGCCGGCGATCCGCCGGACGTTCTGATCTCGCCGCGGATCGGCCAGACCGGCTGGTTCGACTTCCACCGCGCCGCGGAAACCATCGCCCACGGCGTGCGCGCGACCGAGCGCGCCATCGAGGCGATCGAGGAAGCGGTTCAGACTCTGGCACCGACCGCCAACGAAACGCCCGGCACCAGCCAGCAGGACCCGCCGTAACGGCTTCAAGCCGATCGGCGAAGGCCGCAAGCTGCCGCAAGCTATTGCGTCCAGGATCAAGCGGTCTTGATGTAGTCGCGCAGCGCCTCCTGCTCGGCTTCGTACTCGCCGACGCGCCACTTCACCACGTCGCCGATCGAGACCAGCCCGACGAGGCGGTCCTGCTCCACAACCGGCAGGTGGCGGAATTTCTGTTCGGTCATGATTTCCATCAACCCGGCGACAGTATCGGCGCGGCGGCATGTCACCACCTTGCGGGTCATCAACTGGCGGACCGGCGCGTCCAGTGCGGCGGCGCCGCGACTGCCGAGCGCATGCAGGATATCGCGTTCAGACAGGATGCCCTCGATGCCGTCATCCGTTACAACCACCACGGCGCCGATGCCGCGCTCCGTCAGCACCCGGATCGCTTCGGACAACGGAATATCCGGGTGAACGGTGACGACCTGATGCCCCTTGCGGTCGAGAATCGCGCTAACCGTCATTGTCGCCCTCCCTGCACGATGATCCGCCTTGGGCGGACCAGACTTCCGGTGGATGTCTGTTAACGGCCGAAACGCGATTTGGTTCGCCGGCAGGAACGATTTTTTGAAAGACCCCGTACGGAGAAGCTGGCGGTATTCAGAGCGGGTCGGATGGATCGGCCAGGTGGGGCGCCTGACGCCCGGCGCGAGGAATGGGGTCGAACAGCGAGAACAGCAACAGCCCGGCGAGAAAGCCGCCGATATGTGCCTCCCAGGCGACGCTTTCCACGCCGAGGCCGGCGCTGACCGAGCCGGCACCGAACAGAATGTTGATGCCGAACCAGATCGCCAGAAAGATCAAGACGCGCGGATTGCGCAGCGCGCGCGTCAGCGACACTGCCGGCACCAGCGCGGCGTCGGCCTGCACACCATGGGTGAACGACAGGAAGCTGCCGCGCTGGAAGGCGAAACGGATCGCCGCCGCCATCGCGCCCGAGACCGAGGCGGAGGCGCCGATCATCGGCTCAAGCTCGTGGGCATGGGTGAGCAGGTGCGCGGCCGCGCCGGCGATCGCCGCCACCGCCATCAGCGCGTAAAAGCGCAACGCCCCGAACCGGCGCGCCACCGCGGCGCCAAACGGCAACAGCCACAGCACATTGACGGCAAGATGCGTGAAATTGGCGTGCAGCAGCGAATAGGTCAGAAAGGTCCAGACCTGGGCCGCTTCGCCGCCGCGCAACGGCTGCCACAGCAGGGTCATGTCGTAGCGCCGGGGAATGAAGGCGAACAGCTCGATCACCCACAGATCGAGATCGGCCGGCAGCAGCATCCGCACGCCATGAATGGCGGCAAGCAGCACGATATAGGCCGTCAGGGCCGCCGGCAGGTTCAGGATCGGTTCGCGCGGACCACTCAATGCAAGACCTGCCGACTCGCGGACGAATGACGTCAGTTAATGACCTTGACGCCGCCGTGCAAGCGAAGTGGCGGGAAGCCAGAGCGCCGGGCCGGGCAAGGACACGAAAAAGGGAGGGCAATCGCCCTCCCTTTCCGTATCGGCCCCTGGCGAGGCGGTGTCGGAGCACTCCCACCCCTCCCCGCGCCTCGTTTCGCGATGGCTCTGTTGTTGACCCCCTGCCGGTGCCCGCGGTGGAGACGCGGGACCATGCAACTTTGGAGGTCAGAGCTTACCTCGTTGTAAGCAGAAACCCCAAGGCCATCGTTAACTTAAGGTTAAAATCAATTCCCGCCGCCGTTGCGGGCGGCTCGCGCCAGCCTGCCGTGGACGCGGGGCAGCGACTGCGGCACAACATCAGGCACCGTACCGGCGACGCACGGCAGGCCAACCGCCACGCCGCCGGGCGGATCAGGACGTGCCATGAAACACCCGGCAAGCCGCGCCTTCCATGCCCGCTGGCAAGCCACCGAGCGGCAGGCTGAAAAGCCGGCGGAGGCCAGACGCGGCATCGCCTCGCAGCTTGTCCGCCACCGCTTCGCGGTCGCCGATGCCGACGGCGCATTCGTGCTGCATGACCTCGGCCCCGCCGTGCTGACCCTGTTGGGCGAGGCTGCCTCCGGCCGGCCGTTCCCCGCCCTGTTCGCGCCCGAGAGCCGGAGTGCGATCGCAAACCTCCTCGCCATCGTTGCCGATGAAGCGCTGCCCCTCGTCGCCGGGGTAGCCGCCCGGCGCGGCCGGCGCATGGTGGCGCTGGAACTGACCCTGCTGCCGCCCATCGGGCATATGGCGCCGGCGCCCGGCCTGGGCGGCTTGCTGGTCTCGCTGACGCCGGGACGTCCGGCGTTGCTGGGCGACCTCGCCCTGACATCATGGCGCCACCTGCATCCACCACCTGCCCCTCGCATCCTGCGCAAGGTCAGCGTGGCGGCCGGCGTCGTCCTCTATGAGGGTGTACGGAACGCCCCGCGCTAATCCCTCCCTTCCCATCCCGACACCGTCGCGCTGCCATGGAACTTTTTCGGCGGACGCGCCTTGGTTAGCGCGCGAAGCGCAGCACAACCCAGGGAGATCACCATGGAGAACGCAGGCGTGGGCTGGATTGCGGCCATCATCATCGGCGGCATCGCCGGCTGGCTTGCCAAGCAGTTCATGAACACCGAGACCGGCCTTGTCATGAACATCGTGCTCGGAATCATCGGCGCGGCGGTGGCGAGCGCGCTGCTCGGCCTTATCGGCGTCTCATTCGGCGGCTGGATCGGTTATCTGATCGCGGGATTCATCGGCGCCTGCATCCTCATCGCCGCGGGCCGGCTGGTCACGGGGCAATAGCCACGCCTGGCGGCCGCCCCGCTCAAGGTCGAGGCGCCGCCAGCACCAAGCCGGCCGGGCCGGCGGAATTTACCCCGCGTTAACCCTGACCCTTCTAGGTTTGCATGTACCGAAGCTCGCGACCTGTGGATCATGGCGGCGTTGGCACAACAACGGCTCCCTCTGCCAGCAGCGGAGGAACGAAGGCGCTTTCAGCGGGTGAAGGTTCACCTGCTCGGCCGCTATATGCTGCCCGATCGCCGCGAATATCCCTGTCAGGTCGTCAATATGTCGCCCGGCGGCCTGGCGCTGCTCGGGCAAGGGGTCGGCCGCGTCGGCGACCGTGTCGTCGCCTATCTCGATCACATCGGTCGCGTCGAGGGCAAGATCGTCCGTCTGATCGACAACGGCTTCGCCATGACGGTCGGCGCGACGCCGCGCAAGCGCGACAAGCTTGCCGCCCAGCTCACCTGGCTTGCCAACCGCGACATTCTCAACCTGCCGGAAGACCGCCGCCACGAGCGCATCGTGCCGCGCAATCCGCAGTCGCGGATTCTGTTCGACGACGGACTCGAGCTGGCCTGTCGCATCATCGACGTGTCGCAATCGGGCGCGGCGATCGCCGCCGACTATCGCCCCGCGATCGGCACGCCGGTCACGCTCGGCGTCGTCCCGGCGCGCGTGGTGCGCCACCTCGACGATGGCTTCGCGCTGGAATTCCTGCACCCGCAGTTGCCGGACGTTCTCGAAGATAGCGTCACCGCCCGGTAAACGCCGCACCTTTCCCGCAAAGCCCGCCGCGCCACTTCCCGAGTAGCATGCCGATCCCGCGCGCAGTTAACGGCGAAGGCTGCCGCGCGCCGCAAAGGCGCATGGCGCAACGCCTTAAACCTTAATCGCGCGGACGATGCGCGGCATCGTCTTTTGCGGCACGCGCCGCATGGTTGCGCGTTCGTTACTTCGATCCGACGCATTTGAATCAAGCTTGCTTCAATTGCCGCGCGCGGACTTAGCGGCGGTGCAAAGCGTTTGTGCGAATGATGGCCCCAACAAGAAAACGGGGGCCACAATGTTCGGATATCAGGGACGGGGGTTCGGACTTGCGATTGCGGCAATACTGATCGGCATGGCCGGCACGGCCGGCGCCGCCGAGCGCGCGCTTTACGCCAGCATCGGCGACACCACGCGCGCACCGATCGGTTACGTCGAATTCTGCGCGGAGCATCCGGCTGATTGCGCGGCCGCGCCGAGCGAGCCGCGCGATATCGTGCTGACGAAAGCGGCGTGGGACGATCTGGTGCGCGTCAACGCCTGGGTCAACGATCACGTCAAGCCGATGACCGACCTCGAACACTGGGGCGTAGTCGAGAAGTGGTCGTATCCGACCGACGGCTACGGCGACTGCGAGGACTATGTGCTGCTCAAGCGCAAGATGCTGATCGACGCCGGCTGGCCGCGTCAGGCGCTGCTCATCACGGTGGTGCGCGACAAGCAGGGCGACGGCCATGCCGTGCTCACGGTGAAAACCAACAAGGGTGAGTTCGTGCTCGATAACCAGAACGAGCAGGTGCTGCCGTGGGCCGGTACTGGCTATCGCTTCGTCAAGCGCCAGTCGCAGGCCGACGCTAACGCCTGGGTTTCGCTCGGGGTCAACCACCCGGCGGTCGCCACCGCCACCGCCAACGGGCACTAGCCCAGACATCCGACGTCGAGGACTTACGCGGCCGGTCGCTCCCACCCCTCCCCGTCCCTGACCGGTCTGCGCGCGGCCAGCTCTTTCCCCGGGAGCTGGCCGCATTTTTTTCGGGCAGGCAGGGCGCGCGGTCAGCCGATCTGCTTCAGTCCGGCGCGGAAGCGGCGGCCATTGCCGACATAGTGCGCGGCGCCTGTGAACAACGCGGCGGACGCCGTGGCATCCAGCGTGCGCACCACCCGCGCCGGCGCGCCGAGGATCAGCGAGTAGTCGGGAAAGGTCTTGCCCTCGGTGACGATGGCGCCAGCGCCCACCACGCAGTTCTTGCCGATCCGCGCGCCATTCATCACCACCGCGCCCATGCCGATCAGCGCGTTGTCCTCGATCGTGCAGCCATGCAGGATCACGTTGTGGCCAATGATGCAGTTCTTGCCGATGGTCAGCGGAAAGCCTTCGTCGGTGTGTAGCGTGCAGTTGTCCTGCACGTTGGAGCCTTCGCCGATCTCGATCAGTTCGGTATCGCCGCGCAGCACCGCGTTGAACCACACGCTGGCGCCGGCACGCAGCCGCACCTTGCCGATCACCCGCGCGCTGTCGGCCACGAAGTAATCGCCGTCGGCCGGCAACTCCGGCGCGACATCGTCGAGGCTGTATATCGCCATTCCACGTCTCCTTAGCTTGCGCCCGCACCGCGCATCCGACACGGGCGATGGCGACCAGCGCTTTACGCGATGAAGCCCACAGCCTCAAGCACGGCAATCACCGCGGTGCCGGACATCATGCTCCAGAACCCGACGATGACCGTGGCCAGCATGACGAACTGCACCCGGTGCGGGCCGTGGCCGCCATCGCTCAACGTGTTGCGCATGATGATAAAGGGCGCGGCGAACACCAGGAACGGCACCGCCGCTAGCGCCCGCGCCATCCGCCGCTCCTCCAGCAGGTTGAAGCCGGCCGGACGATCGGCCAGCGCCTGATAGCCGGACACCAGCATGCCGGCGAGCGCAAAGCCGAGCGCCAGCGACAGAAACGAATGCAGGGGGACAGCGGACATCGGGCGGTTCCAGCGGCACGACCGCACCATCGCAAACGCCGCCGCCGGCCGCCACGCCATCGTTAACGGATGGTTAACAGCATCCCCTTAACTCAGTGGAGCAAGTCCAACCGTTCGCGCCACGCCGGCCGGCAAAGGGTGCGGCCGCCGGATTCAAGACCCATCGTCCGCATGCGAGTGTCCCGCCCGTCATGAGTGCGTTTTCCGCCACCCTGAGCCGCCGCCGCAGCGCCCGGCGGCGCGGCCACAAGCCGCGCGGCGCGCCGCTCGTTCCGCTTGCCGTTACGCTCGGCATCGCCGCCGCCGCGGTCGCGCTGGTGATCTATCTGTTGTGGCCGACCTGGACGCCACCACGCGCCGGCGACCCCGGCGATCCGGGGGAATTGCCGGTGAGCATCGGGGCGACGCTGTTCAACGTGCCGACCTACGCGCTACGGCGCAACGTGCAGAAGCATTCCGGCCGGCAGGAGCGGATCGATCTCGATTTCGCCTATCCCTCGCTCGGTCCGCCGACGGCGTCGCTGCGCGCCGGCACGGCCGCAGGCGATAGCGCCGTCCCGCCGATCGACGTGCTGTTCCTGTCGATTGCGGTCGGCGACCAAACGGTGTCGCCGGACGAGCGCCTGCGCAGCATCTACCCGCGCTACCTCGACGAGGCCGCGCCGGCCCGGCCGGACGAACTCGCCGTGACCCCGTTCCGCGACGGCACGCCCTATGCCGGCGAAGACCTTGCCGTCGCCGCCACGCCGGCGCTGGTGGCGCGCTGCACGCGCGATACGGCAACGCCCGGCATGTGCATGAGCGAGCGCCGCATCGGCGGCGCCGACCTGACCTTCCGCTTCCCCCGGCAATGGCTGGCGCACTGGCAGGATATCGCCGGCGCGATGGAGCGGCTCGTCGCCCGCCTGCACCGCACGCCGGGCTGAAACAGCCCTCTCGATCAGTTGCGAAACGCCTCAGCCGTTATCGGCGAGGTCTTCCTCCAGAATGGCCATCTGGAACTGATAGGAGCGGTCGTCGTCCTCGTCATCGACGAACAACACGCCGATGAACTCCTCGCCGACATAGACCTCGGCCGAATCGTCTTTCTTCGGGCGCGGCACCACGCGAATCTTCGGGTTGCCGAATACCCGCTTGAGGTATGCGTCGAGCTTCCTGACTTCCTGAACGTCCACCGCCGTCTCTCCTGCTGCCGCCTTGCGGCTTGCGGCTATCTTTAGAGCATGATCCGGCAAAGTGGCAGCCGGTTTTCGCAAAAGATCATGCTTGAACAGAAAAAGATCGCGCCCGGTCCCGATTCAACGGCGTCAAGTCTCAACGGCGTCAAGTCAGTCTGGAGCACCCGGAAGCCCGTCCGCCTCTCGCTGGAATTCCGAAACGGATCGGCCGCGCTTCACTCGTCCGGGTCGGCAAGTGCGCTCAGCATCTGGTTCATGGTGCGCGACGGCTCGGCGCAGCCGGCAGTGCCGACCACGCGCGCCGGCACCCCGGCCACGGTCACGTTGTGGGGGACGGGCTTGACCACCACCGAGCCTGCGGCAATGCGCGCACAGTGGCCGACCTCGATGTTGCCGAGAATTTTTGCGCCGGCGCCGATCAGCACACCGTAGCGGATCTTCGGATGGCGGTCCTCGTTCTCCTTGCCGGTGCCGCCGAGCGTGACGCCGTGCAGGATCGATACATCGTCCTCGATCACCGCGGTCTCGCCGACCACGAAACCGGTGGCATGGTCGAGGAAGATGCCACGGCCAATGCGCGCCGCCGGATGGATGTCGCATTGCAGCGCCGACGACGTGCGGCTTTGCAGGTAATAGGCAAAATCCTTACGCCCGCGCGTCCACAGCCAATGCGCCAGCCGGTGCGCCTGGAGCGCGTGGAAGCCCTTGAAGTACAACAGCGGGTCGATGAAGCGCGCGGTCGCCGGGTCGCGGTCGAACACCGCCACGAGATCGGCGCGGAATGCGTTGCCGATATCCGGGTCCTCGCGCAGCGCCTCGTAATAGGTCTGGCGGATCAGGTCGCCGGACAACGAGGAATGGTCGAGACGGTCGGCGATGCGGTGCACCACGGCAGCTTCGAGACGATCGTGATGCAGCACCGTGGAATAGAGGAAACTCGCCAGTTCCGGCTCGCGCCGCACGATGTCCTCGGCTTCGCGGCGCACATGCTGCCACACCGGGTCCACGGTGGAGAGCTGGGCGGGCTTGGACGAGGCATGCAGATTGGTCATGTGCAATCCGGGGGCAAAAAGGGGCGGCAAGCGTTCCGCTGGCCTTATAGCATAGTCATTCCGCCCCTGTCGCGCCGCCCCCGAGGTAAAAATTTCTCTTGAGGTGCGGCGCCCACATTGCGCACGGCCGGCGACTTGCGCATAGTTCCGCGCGGGGGAAACGGGGGCGACGACGTCCATTCATACCGAGGTCGTGCGAGAACGCGCGCCGCTAGCGCCGGCCGGTCTGGCCGTGGCGGTCGCCGTGCCGTTGCTGCTGCTCCTGCCCGCGCTGTGGAACGGTTACGCGCTGTTGCAATACGATACCGGCGGCTATCTGGCGCGCTGGTACGAGGGTTACCTGGTCCCGAGCCGCTCGACCGTCTATGGCCTCTACCTGCATCTCGGCGAGGGCACGCATTTCTGGGGCACGCTCGCTGCACAGGCGCTGGCGGTGTTGTGGCTGACGCAGGCCGTGCTGCGCGCGCTCCGGCTCGGCCGCCCGGCCCAAGTCGCCACGATCATGGCGCTGCTGTGCGCCACCACCGCGCTGCCGGTGCTGACCAGCCTGTTGCTGACCGACATCTTCGCCGGGCTTGCGGTGCTCGCGCTCTACCTGCTCGTCGTCCACCGCGCGCGGTTCGGCGCGGCCGAAACCGTGGGCCTGGTCGTCTTCATCGCGTTTTCGGCGGCAAGCCACAACGCCACCCTCGGCGTCGTCGCCGGCCTGTGCGCGGTCGGCTTCGCGGCGCGGCCGTGGCTCAAGGGCCGGCTGTCGCTCAGCGGGCTTGCGCTCGGCACGCTGGCGCTGGCGCTCGGCGCGGTGATGCTGCTAGCGGCGAACGTCGCGCTGTCGGGCCGTCTCGCCTGGACGCCAGGCGGCTCGGCGATCGCCTTCGGCCGTATGCTGCAGGACGGGCTGGTGGCGCGCTACCTCAACGACCACTGCGCGCGGGAACGGCTGAAGCTCTGCCCCTATCGCAACGAACTGCCGCGGACGGCCGACGACTTCCTGTGGGGCAACAGCATGTTCAACACGCTCGGCCGGTTCGACGGACTGGGCGAGGAGATGGCGCATATCGCCGGCCGCGCGCTGATCGCCTATCCCGGCGCGCAGGCGAAGGCCGCCTTGCGCGCCACCGCGCAGCAACTGGTGATGGTGGCGACCGGCGAAGGCTCGCACGACTGGATCGCCCACACCTGGGGCATCTTCGAGCGCTACCTGCCGCAGGAACTGCCGGCGATGCGCGCCGCGCGGCAGCAGCAGGGCACGTTCGACTTCACGCTGGTCAACCTTATCCATGTGCCGGTGGCGCTGGCCTCGCTGCTGGCGCTGGTCGCGATCCTGGCGCATGCCGCATGGCGGCGGCGGCTCGACGACAAAACGCTGCTCGGCGCTGTCGCGGCGCTCGCCATTCTCGGCAACGCCTTTCTGTGCGGCGCGCTATCCGGCCCGCACGACCGCTATGGCGCGCGCATGGCGTGGCTTGCGACCTTCGCGGTACTGATCGTCGCCGCCAGCGCCGCCGACCGCGACCGCCGCTCACGGGCGCCGTGACAGATAGGCCAGCACGCCTTCCTTGTAGACCTTGTCGCCGACCGCGCGCATATGGTCGCGGCGCGGGATATCGAGCACCTCCGAGCCGGGAATGATCTCGGCCAGCGCTTGAGCCGAGCCGGCGATGTCGTCCGTGGTGCCGACCGCAATCAGCACCGGCACGCGGATGGCGGCGGCCTCTTCGCGCGTCATCAGCCGGCGTGAGCCGCGCAGGCAGGCCGCGAGCGCCCGGCGGTCGGAGCGCGTCTGCTCGGCGAAGGCACGGAACATCCGCCCGGTGCGATCCTTGACGTCGGCGAGCGAGGGCGCCTCCAGCGCCTTGGCGACATTCTCGCCCGGCCCGCCGCCCTCGACCAGCCCGACGCCAAGCCCGCCGAAAATGGCCGAGCGGATATAGTGCGGATGGGCATGGGCGATATAGGCGGTGATCCGCGAGCCGAGCGAATAGCCCATCATGTCCACGCGCGTCAGCCCGAGATGGTCGAGCAGCGCGCGCACATCAGAGGCCATCGTGCCGATGTGGTAATCTTCCGGGTCATAGAGTTTCTGCGACTGGCCGTGGCCGCGATTGTCGAGCGCGATCACCCGTCGCCCGGCCTGGCGCAACGACGACACCCAGGTCGGATAGACCCAGTTGACATCCTTGCTGGATGCAAAGCCGTGCACCAGCACGATCGGCTCGCCCTCGCCCTCATCCAGATAAGCAATCTCAACGGAGCCGTTGCGAAAACTCGCCATCGCGTCGTCCATCATCTTTGGGGAGATCCGAATGAAGCCGTGTCAGCGTGATAGCCGCCTCACGCCGATGCGGCTAGTCGCGACTGTGCGAGATAGTGTCTCGCACGCGCGCGCCGGCGCCGGTCGCACCAGGTCTGCGTGAGCCGCTCGGTCATGGCCTTCAGGGACACGAGCGCACCGAGCAGCGCCCACGCCAGCCAGAACAGCCACAGCGCGAGCTGAAAGGCGCCGCTCGCCAGCACCAGCGCGCCGCGGCCGAACAGTTTTATGACCGCCCGCATCTGGCCGCCCTTGGCCTCCGCCAGCCGCGCGGCGCGGGCGACCTCTTTCGGGCCGTGCGCCACCTTGAGCACGTCGGCGGCGCCGCGCCCGCCGGTCTTGCCGGCGATGCGCCCGACATCCTTGCCGAAGCGCACCAGCGCGCCGGCCTTCTCGGCCCGGAACGCGGCCTTGACCGCGCGCACCGACTGCGCCGGACGCACGGCCGACACCGATGCCACCGCCTGACGCAACGCCGGCATATCCACCAGTTCGCGCCCGGTTCGCAGTCCCCATGCCGCCAGCGGCCCGCTGATGCGGCCGGCCCGCCGCGCGCCCTTCGCCACTGTCAGCCCGGCACGCAGC
>JBARWE010000107.1:0-2927 GCA_049646625.1 Xanthobacteraceae bacterium | reverse complement strand
CACGGGTCGAGGCGACGTCCACCGCATCGATGCGCGCGACGATCTCGTCGGTCGACAGCGGCCGGCCGTAGGCGAGGATATGGCGCGCAAGCTGCTCGGTGCGGGCGCCGCAACTCTCCAGCGCCATCAACAGCCCGGCCTTCATCTGCGCCTTGGCGCGCTCGACCTCGACCTCGGTCAGCGTATCGACCGCCTCGTTGACGACATCGACGATGACTTCCATCATCTCCGGCGCGTCGGTCGGATCGGTGCCGGTGTAAAGCCCGAAGAAGCCGGTGTCGGCATAGGGCACATGGAAGGTGTAGATCGAGTAGCACAGCCCGCGCTTCTCGCGCACCTCCTGAAACAGCCGCGACGACATGCCGCCGCCGATGAGGTTGCTCAACGCCTGCAGGCTGAACAGCGACGGATCGGCTTGCGGCACGCCCTCCAGCGCCAGCGCCAGATGCGCCTGTTCGAGGTCGCGCGGCACCACCCTGGCGCCGCCATCGCCGAACTGCGCCGCCGGCGCCGCCGGCGCGGGCGACGCATCGAAGCCGGCAAAGCGCCGGCTTGCATCCTCGACCAGGCGGGCATGATCGACGTGGCCGGCAGCGGCGACCACCATGTCCGGTCCACGGTAATGCGTGGCGAGATAGCCGTGCAGCATGCGGTTGTCGAAACGCGCCAGCGTCTGCGGCGTGCCGAGCAGCGAGCGGCCGATCGGCTGCTCGGGGTAAGCCAGTTCGCTGACATGCTCGAACACCAGATCTTCCGGCGTGTCCTGCGCCGCGCCGATCTCCTGCACGATGACGCCCTTCTCGCGCGCCAGTTCGCTCTCGTCGAACACCGGTTCGGCCAGGATGTCGGACAGCACATCGAGCGCCAGCGGCACGTCGGCCTTGAGCACGCGGGCGTAATAAGCAGTGCTCTCGGTGCTGGTGGCCGCGTTAAGGTCGCCACCGACCGCCTCGATCGCTTCGACAATCTCGCGCGCGTTGCGCTTGCGCGTGCCCTTGAACGCCATGTGCTCAAGCAGGTGCGAAATGCCGTGCTCGTCCTCCTTCTCGTCGCGACCTCCGACACCGGCCCAGACGCCGAGCGCGGCGGTCTCCAGGTGCGGCATGGTATCGGTCACGACGGTCAGGCCGGACGGCAGCCTGGTGACTTCGACGCTCATCCGGCAACTCCCCTCTTGGCGGCACGGCTGTTCAGCCTGATGAACCGCTCGATAGCACTCTGATCGTTGGCAACGACTTCAATATGTTCCGGCCGCGTCATCAGCCCGTCGAGCCAGGCCGGCAGCGCCGGGCGACGGCCGCAGGCGGCCTCGACCGCATCGGGAAATTTCGCGGCATGGGCGGTCGACAGAACGATGTTCGGCACGGTGGCATCGGCGATGTCACGATCGGCGACCGCCAGCGCCACCGCGGTGTGCGGATCGACGAGGTCGCCGGCCTCGCGCCAGGCGGCCCGGATCGCGGCCTGCGTCTCCTCCTCGTCGGCGCGGCCGGCGCGGAAGTCGGCGCGAATCGCGGCCAGCACGGCGGCCGGCAGCGTGAAGCGGCCGGACTGCTTGAGCGAGGCCATCAACGCCCGCACCAGGCCGGCATCGCGACCGGACGCCTCGAACACCAGCCGCTCGAAATTCGACGACACCTGAATGTCCATCGAAGGCGAGGCGGTGGCATGGACCTCGCGCACCTCGTAGGTGCCGGTCGCCAGCGCCCGGGCCAGGATATCGTTGACGTTGGTGGCGACGTGCAGGTGACGGATCGGCAGCCCCATCCGCTTGGCGACGTAGCCGGCAAACACATCGCCGAAATTGCCGGTTGGCACCGTGAAATCCACCTCGCGCGCCGGCGCGCCCAGCGCCACCGCCGCGGTGAAGTAATACACCGCCTGGGCGACGATGCGCGCCCAGTTGATCGAGTTGACGCCAGACAGCGCCACCTCGTCGCGGAAGGCGTGATGGTTGAACATCGCCTTCACCAGCGCCTGGCAGTCGTCGAAGGTGCCCTCGACCGCGAGCGCGTGCACGTTGGCGGCGGCCGACGTCGTCATCATCCGGCGCTGCACCTCGGAGATGCGCCCTTGCGGAAACAGCACCACCAGATCGACCTGGCCCCGCCCGGCAAACGCCTCGACCGCCGCACCGCCGGTATCGCCGGAGGTCGCCACTACGATGGTGGTGCGCGCGCCGCGGGCCGCCAGCGCATGATCCATCAGGCGGGCGATGAACTGCATCGCCACGTCCTTGAAGGCCAGCGTCGGGCCATGAAACAACTCCAGAACGAACTGGTTGGGGCCGCTCTGGTCGAGCGGCACCACGGCGGGATGGCGGAAGGTGGCGTAGGCGTCGCTCGCCATGCGGCCGAGATCGGCGTCGGTAATCTCGCCGCCGACAAACGGGCGAACCACCTCAACGGCGACCTCCCAATAGGGCCGCCCCGCCAGCGCCGCGATCGCCTCCCGCTCAAGGCGCGGCCACACCTCGGGCACATAAAGCCCGCCGTCGCGCGCAAGCCCGGCCAGCATGGCCTCGCAGAAGCCGAGCCGGGGCGCGTCGCCCCGCGTCGAGAGATAGGCGGTCAAGATCGTTCTCCAAAGCCTGAGGGAACCCTCAAGCCCCTGACATATATGTTAAAATTTCATGATTGCAGTGACTGGCAGCCACTTTACCGGCTCGCGGCAGCGTTCACAAGAAAAGCGGGCGAGTTCAAGGCGCGCGGCCGCGCCGTGGCCGCCCGCGCCATGCCCCCACCAGCCAGAATGCAAAGGCGGCGGCAACGACCGCCGCCAGGCCGAACCAGGTGATGGCGTATTCCAGATGTTTGTCCTTCAGATGCACCGCAAGCGGGCCAGGTTTCGGCACACCGCTCGCCGGCGCCGGCGCTTCGAGATCGATATAGAACGGCGCCACCTCGCCGGCCGGCTGGCCCCACCCC
>JBARWE010000106.1:0-9247 GCA_049646625.1 Xanthobacteraceae bacterium | reverse complement strand
GCGCGGTCGCCGCCGACGCGCTCCAGCCCACCGCAAAACTCTGCAAGCCCCCGCCGTAAAGCAGAAAGAACGCCACGACCGGGAAGGCCGCGAAAAACAAAGCGGCGTTGAGCGCCTTGCCCGGCAGGCGCGGGATCAGCAGCGGCGCCAGCAATAGCGCGCCCAGCAGGAACACGAGATCGACCCGCCAGCGCTGCGCCTCCGGGTAGAAGCCATAGATGAACTGGCCGAGCTTGGCGGTGACGAACGGCCAGCACGCGCCGACCGGATGGCCGGCGACATCGGCGAGGCAGGCGCCACGATCGCGGCCTTCCCACACCGCATCGACGAACAGGAAACGGATGCTCGGCTCCAGCACCAGCCAGGCCAGCGCCGCGCAGATCAACGTCAGCAGGATATTGCCAGGCGTGTTGAACAGCCGCGTGCGCAGCCACGCCGCAGGCCCGGTGACGGTGACCGGTGCCGGCCGGGGCGGCGCCGTCGTGCCGCGTATGAAGCCGGACGAGGCGCTCATGCCTGCCCCCGCCGCGCCACGCGCCAGTTGAGGAAGTTCATGATCGTCGTGGTGACGAGCGAAATCGCCAAATAGACGGCCATGGTGATGGCGATGATCTCGATCGCCTGCCCGGTCTGGCTCAGCGCCGTGCCGGCAAACACCGAGAACAGGTCGGGATAGCCGATCGCCACCGCGAGCGAGGAATTCTTGGTGAGGTTGAGATACTGGTTGGCGAGCGGCGGCAGGGTAACGCGCAGCGCTTGCGGCACCACGATCAGCCGCAGCAACTGGCCGCGCGACAGCCCGAGCGACTCGCCCGCCTCCCACTGCCCCCTGGCAACCGCGAGCACGCCGGAGCGCACATTCTCGGCAATGAACGCCGCGGTGTAGGTGGAGAGCGCAATGGTCAGCGCGGCGAACTCCGGCAACAGCCGCACGCCGCCGGCGAAATTGAAGCCGCGCAACTCCGGCACATCGAGCCTGAACGGCGCGCCGAACGCCACGGCCGCCGCCAGTGGCAACCCGATGACCGCCGCCAGCGCAAAGGGCCATACCGTCACCACCCGGCCATGGCGGAACAGGGCAAGCCGCGCGTAAACGCCAAGCCCGAGCGCAATCGCCACCCCGAGTGCCAGCGCGGCGGCGACAATGGCGAAGCTCGCCTGCGGCACCGGGTCCGGCACCACGATACCGCGATTGGAGAGGAATACGCCGGGCAGTGGCGACAGGCTCTGGCGCGGTCCGGGCAGCGCCCCCAACACCGCGAGATACCAGAACAGGATTTGATAGAGCAGCGGCAGGTTACGGATCAGTTCGACGTAACCGCCGGCGAGCCGCGCCAGCAGCCAGTTCGGCGACAGCCGGCCAAGCCCGACGGCAAAGCCGAGGATGGTGGCGAACACGATACCGACCGCCGACACCACCAGCGTGTTGACCAGCCCGACCGCGAAGACCCGCAGATAACTGTCGGTCTGATCGTACGGGATCAGCGCCTGACTAACGGCGAAGCCGGCGCTGTGGTTGAGAAAGCCGAAACCCGAGGCGATGCCCTGCGCGGCCAGGTTGGCTCGGACGTTGGCGACCATCTCATAGGCAAGCCACGCCAGCACCGCGAGCAGCACGGCCTGCGCGGCAAGCCCGCCCCAACTCGCTCGCGCCCCGCCGACCCGCTTGAGCCGCGCCAGCGGGCGAAACGGGGCTTTGCGTGCGGCGCCGGTCATCGCGCGCCCCGGCAGCGCGCCGCTCAGCGGATCGGTGGCGCGTATTGGATGCCGCCCTGGTTCCACAGCTTGTTGAGGCCGCGCGCGATGCCGAGCCGCGAGCCGGCGCCGACGTTACGGTCGAACGTTTCGCCGTAGTTGCCGACCGCCTTGATGATCCGCACCACCCAGTCCTTGCTAAGGCCAAGCGTCTCGCCGAGATTGCCCTCGCCGCCCAGCATGCGCCGGAGGTCGGGCTTGCTGGACTTCGCCATCTCCTCGACGTTCTTCTGGGTCACGCCAAGCTCCTCGGCGTTGACCATGGCAAACAGCGTCCACTTGACGATGTCGAACCACTGATCGTCACCCTGCCGCACCAGCGGGCCGAGCGGCTCCTTCGAAATCACCTCGGGCAATACGGTGTGGTCGTTCGGGGCGGCGAATTTGAGCCGCATGGCGTAGAGCTGCGACACGTCGGAGGTGAACACGTCGCAGCGTCCCAGCTCATAGGACTTGATGGTTTCATCGGCGGTGGCGAAGGCGATCAGTTCGTACTTCATGTTGTTCGCCTTGAAGTAGTCGCCGACATTCTGCTCGTTGGTGGTGCCGGTCTGCACACAGATCGAAGCGCTGTTCAGTTCCAGTGCCGAATTGACCTTGAGCGCCTTGCGCACCATGAAGCCCTGGCCGTCGTAATAGGTGACGCCGGTGTAGTTGAGGCCCAGCGCGGTGTCGCGGCTCAAGGTCCAGGTCGAGTTGCGCGACAGCACGTCGATCTCGCCGGACTGCAGGGCCGTGAAACGATCCTTGGCCGACAGCGGCACGAACTTCACCTTGGTCGGATCGTTGAGCACGGCGGCGGCGATCGCGCGGCAGACATCGACGTCGAGACCGGTCCAGTTGCCCTTGTCGTCCGGGTTGGAGAAACCCGGAAGGCCCTGGCTGACGCCGCACGACAGCATGCCGCGGTCGATCACCGACTTCAGGGTCTGGGCAGAGGCGGCTTGCGCCGCCATGGCACCGGCAGCGAGAGCGGACAGCATCAGGCAAACGCGGTTCATGGTCTCACCTTTGATGAACGTTGGCCGAAGCTCGCAGACGAAGCGGCCGACGGGGGTCGATTCTACGGTTTCTCGCGGCCATAACAGAACGGCACGGCGACCGGGTCAAGGGGGCGCCGGTGGCGGCCTGCCGCCGCTCGGGCAAAGCCGCCGGCACCGCTATCGAAATCGGCCGGGAGCATGGTATGGAAGGCTATCGCTTCCGCCATGCCATCAGGCCGATCCCGACATGACCGTACCGACCGATCCCCACGCGGGGATGTTCCTCCATCCTGAAACCGAACTCGTGACCAGCGGCCGCGACAGCGTGGCGCAGAAGGGGTTCATCAACCCGCCGGTAGTGCGCGGCTCGACGGTGCTCTACCCGACCGCCGACGATATCCGCGCCCACCGCGGCGAGTACCAGTACGGCCGCCACGGCACGCCGACGACACGCGCGCTGCAACAGGCGCTGGTGGCGCTGGAGGGGCCAGGCTGCGCCGGCGTCGGGCTTGCGCCATCCGGCCTGGCGGCGATCTCGACGGCGCTGCTCGCCGTGCTCGAAGCCGGCGATCACCTCCTGGTCTGCGATAGCATCTATCGGCCGACCCGGCATTTCTGCGACACACTGCTCAAGCGCTTCGGCGTCGAGACCACCTATTACGATCCGCTGATCGGCAGCGACATCGCAAAACTGTTCCGGCCCAACACGCGCGCGGTATTCGTCGAAGCGCCCGGCTCGCAGTCGTTCGAGATGGCGGACATTCCGGCGATTGCCGCCGCCGCGCGCGACCGCGACCTCTTGGTGATCGACGACAACACCTGGGCGACGCCGCTTTACCACCGTTCGCTCGACCACGGCGTCGACCTGTCGATCCAGGCCGGCACAAAATATCTCGGCGGCCATTCCGACATCATGTTCGGCACCATCGCCGCCAGCGCGCGCGCCTGGCCGCGTCTCGGCGATGCCATCCGGGCGCTCGGGGTTTGCGTCGGGCCGGACGACGTGTTCCTCGCGCTGCGCGGCCTGCGCACGCTGGCGGTGCGGCTCAAACAGCATCACGCATCGGGCCTTGCGATGGCGAAATGGCTGAAGGCGCGCCCGGAGGTGCAGCGCGTGCTGCATCCGGCGCTGCCCGACGATCCCGGCCATGCGATCTGGAAGCGCGATTTTTCCGGCGCCAGCGGGCTGTTCAGCGTGGTGCTGCAACCCGCGCCCGACAAGGCGGTCGACGCGCTGCTCGACGCCGTGCGGCTGTTCGGCATGGGCTATTCGTGGGGCGGCTTCGAAAGCCTCGTCATCCCGTTCGATTGCACCAGCTACCGCTCCGCCACACGGTGGGCACCGGGCGGCCCGACGCTGCGCATCCATATCGGGCTTGAGAACATCGAGGATCTGAAGGCCGACCTCGAACGCGGCTTTGCCGCCTTCAATGCCGCGAGGAAATAAACAGCTTCATGCGCCTGCGGCCGTCTCGCGCCGGTGCGCCATGATGAAGTACACGTTGCGGAAGTAAACCAGAAGACCGAACGCCTGGCCGGCGATGAATACGGGATCACGGCGGTACAGCGCGTAAATCAACAGCAATACACCGCCGCCGATCGAGAAAAACCAGAACGCCACCGGGATGATGCTCTTGCGCGCACGCTCGGAGGCAATCCACTGCACCACGAAGCGCATCGTGAAGAACGCCTGCGCCACGAAGCCGAGCGCGACCCAGCCGTCGAACTGGATGATAAAGACCTCGTGCAGATAGGCGATCAGCGCGCCGAACAGTTCAGTCATGGCCTGTCACCTCGGTTACCACGGGCGTCGATTTCTTGCGCCGGATCAGCCACCACACTCCGATCAGGTCCATGAGGCCGACCCATAGCCGGTCGAAGAAGCCGTAGTTCGAGACCCCTGACCGGCGCGGACGGTCGGCGACATCGACATAGGCGACATCGAACCCCTCGCGGCGCACCAGCGCCGGCAGAAAACGGTGCAGCCCGTCGAAATACGGCAGCGCGAGAAACACCTCGCGCCGGAACGCCTTGAGGCCGCAGCCGGAGTCGCGCGTGCCGTCGCGCAACAGCGCACCGCGCACCGCGTTGGCGACGCGCGACTGCACCTTCTTGAACCCGGTATCCTTGCGCCCGACACGCTGCCCGGCGGCAAGGCCGATCCGGCCACCCTCCGCCATGACCGCCTCGATCAGAGCCGGCAGAAACGCCGGGTCATTCTGGCCGTCGCCGTCGAGGGTGGCGACCACCACGCCGCGCGCCGCGCGCACGCCGGTCCGCACCGCCGCCGACTGCCCGCACGAGGCCGCGTGACGGACATGACGCAGATTGCGACGCATCGCCATCAGCTCGGCCAGCTGCGCGGCGGTCGCATCTGTGGAACCGTCATCGACATAGACGATCTCGAACGCCCAGCGCCCTTCGAGCGCGGCGGCGATCTCGGCGACCAGCGGCGCGATATTGCCGGCCTCGTTTCGGACCGGCACGACAATGGACACCGCGGGCGCGGGAACAACAGGCGCGGAAAGGGCTTGCGGCATGGGGATCGGAACTCGCTGGCCGGCGGCTGGGGCCGCCGCGCCCGCTTCTTATGAGGCTGCGGGCCGGCCGACAACCCTCCTGTCCGCCGCCCGCCGGGTCTGTTGCCCGTCAGCGCGTTCCGACGGTGTGGAAGATCGCGATGGAAATGGCTCGGCCCTGCGAGAAGTTATAGCCCTCGACCCGGCGCAGGATATCGTAGCGCAGCCCGATCGCCTCGGCGCGCAGCGCGAAGGCGCGCTCCTGCCGTGATTCGATCAGCGCAAAGCGGCAGCCGCCCTGACTGAGGAAATCGGCGGCACGGGAGCCGTCGGTCAGCAGGGTCGAGGTGCCGGTCATGAACACCAGGCTCGGCTCGTGGAAGCCGGCGGCGGCCGAACGCGGCCCGACGCATTCGACGCTGCGCAGCGCGCGCGCCACCTCGACGCTGGGAAACAAAGGCGCCAGCTTCGGCATCACCACGCCGTAGAGCGCGGCCGACAGGCACAGCGACGCGGCGACGCCGCACAGCACCGAGCGTTCCGCCTCCTGCCTGTCGAACAGCCACCATGCGAACAGGCCGAGCACCAGGGCGGCGGCGAAAAACGGCCATGCCAGGAACGTCGGATGCAGCGTCAGCATCATCACGCCGACGATGGCGCCGACCGCGGACAGCGCCGGCAGCACGAACCACCATGAGGCGCCACGCCTGAGCCAGGCGGCTTGCGACAGCGCGCCACGCTCCATGATCATGACGATCAGGATGGCGATCGCAGGATAGAGCGGCAGCACATAATGCGGCAGCTTGGTGATGACCAGTTCGAACACGATCCAGGACGGCACCAGCCACGCCAGCAGGAACTGGACCGCCGGTTCGCGCCGCGCCCGCCACACCGCCGGCGCCGCCATGCCGGCGAGCGGCGCGCCGGGCCAGAACGTCACCCAGAACAGCAGGAAATACAGCCCCGGCGGCGCGCCGTGCGATTCCTGGCCGCTGGCGATCTTGCTCAGCATGTCGCCGCCGACGGAATCGCTGAAGAAGCTGTCGCCCGACTTCAACAGGATGGCGACGAACCATGGCAGCACCAGCAGCAGCATCCAGGCGAGGCCGGCGAGCGGCCGCAGCCGCCACAGCCACGCCACCGAGCGGTCGAGAATCGCGAGCATGCCAACCGCGAGAACGACGAACATCAGGATCAGCGGCCCCTTGAGCAGGATGCCGCCGGCAAGCGCGGTCCAGAACACGAACGGCAGCAGCCACGGCCGGCGGCCAGGATCCTCACCGCGCTGCCACGCCAGATAGACGCGCGCCAGCGCAACCATCGCTGCGATCACCGTGAACAGCAGCACCGCGTCGGTCTTGGCAAGCCGCGCCTCGACGCCGAGCAGCAGCGAGGCGCACATCAGAAGCCCCGCCAGCACCGCGCCGCGCCGCGTGACGAACGCCGCCGCCGCCCAGTAGGTCAAGAGCACCGCGCCGATGGCTCCGGCAAGCGACGGCAGGCGGTAAACCCAGATACGGATCCGGGCATTGGGTAGGCCAAGCGCCGACGCTGTTTGCACCGCCGCCGCCTGCAGCCAGTAGATGCCGACCGGCTTTTTGTAGCGGACCTCGTTCTGGAAGCGGATATCGACGAAATCGCCGGTCTCGACCATCTGCTTGGTGGCCTGGGCGAAGCGCGCCTCGTCACGGTCGATCGGCGGGATATGGAACAGGCCGGGCAGAAAGAACACGACGGCGCACACGGCAAGGAAGGCGACGGCGCGGCCATGGCTGGCTGAAGCCGCCGCAAGCAGGCGCGCCAGCACCCGGCCGGGGTCGAAACGAACCGCGCCGTTGTCCTCCCGCCCTTCGCCAGACCCGCGCTTTTTCAGGGATTCCGCCATGGCCGTCGCATACGATGAAACCATCGCAGGAACAACCGGGGCGGCAGGCCGCTACTGTATTCTGACGACGACTGTGTCCGCCGCGCCCGTTGCGTCCATCACCGTGAGGCGCACGAAGCCCGGACCGGGCGGCATGACCAGTTGCTGGCGATGACGGTCGATCGCGCCAGCAGCGACCCCGTCGACCAGCACGGTCAGCGGCGGCACCCCACCGGCCACCTTGAGCGGCACCGGGTGAAAGCCGGCGGCGCCGTCACGCGCATCGAGCCGCGCCCCGTCGAGCGGAAACTGGATGCGGGGCGCGCGCGCATTGTCGGTCCGCATCAGTTCGCCGGCCGGGCGGAACCGGCGCAGCGGCAGCGGCAGCTTCGCGTTGCTCGCCATCAGCGTGCCGCGTGGCGGGCGCGGCAACGGTGCGATCAGCCGTCCGGTCCGGGCAAACGCATCGAACAGGATCGGCGCCGCCGCGCCGCGACCGGTCATGCCCGGCACCGGCGCGCTGTCCGGCCGCCCGACCCAGACGCCGATGGTGAGGCGGCCGTCGAAGCCGACCGCCCAGGCGTCGCGAGAGCCGTAGCTGGTGCCGGTCTTGTAGGCGATGCGGTGGGCGGCGGCGTTCTCCGGCGGCGGGGTGCCGAGCAGGATATCGCCGATCTGCCACGCCGATGTCGCGTCCAGCAGCCGGCGCGGCGGCGGCGGATCACTGTCGTTCAACACCTCACGCAGCGGGGCGACGCTGCCGAGCCGGGGAATGCCGGCATAGGTCTGCACCAGATCGCGAAGCGTGAGGCCGACGCCGCCAAGGCCCATGGCAAGGCCCGGCACCTCGTTCCTGGGCAGCGTCAGGGCAAGGCCAGCCTGGCGCAGCCGGGCGGTCAGCCGCGCCGCGCCGACCCGATCGAGCAGCGCCACCGCCGGCACGTTGAGCGACAGTTGCAGCGCCTTGCGCACCGCCACCGTGCCCTGGAACGTCATGTCGAAGTTTTCCGGCGCATAGGCGCCGAACCGCACCGGGCGATCGTCAATCAGGCTTTCAGGGTGAACCACACCGTCCTCGAAGGCCAACCCATAGATGAACGGCTTCAGCGTCGAGCCGGGCGAGCGCACCGCACGCACCATGTCCACCTGCCCGGCGCGGCGCTCGTCGAAGTAATCGGCGGAACCGACATGGGCCAGCACCTCGCCTGAGTCATTGGCGACGGCGAGAATGCCGATCGACAAATCCGGCCCGAGCGCCGCGGCGCGGTCATAGGCCAGCCGTTCGAGGGCATGCTGGAGCGCGCCATCGAGGGTGAGACGGACGACCGGCGCCCCGGCCGTGGTGGAGAGCGCCTCGTCGGCGGCATGCGGGGCAAGGAACGGCAGCGGCCGGCGCCAGCGCGGCACCGGCTCGGCCATGGCGCGGGTAGCGTCATCCGCCGAAACGACCCCCTGCTCCACCATGCGCTCAAGCACCCGGTCGCGCGCGGCACGCGCCGCTTGCGGATGGCGATCGAGCCGGCGGCGCTCCGGCGACTGCGGCAGCGCCACCAGAAGCGCGATTTCGGCCAGCATCAGCCGCTTCGGCTCCTTGCCGAAATAGGCGAGCGAGGCGGCGCGGATGCCTTCGAGGTTGCCGCCATAGGGCGCCAGCGTCAGGTAGAGATCGAGGATCTCATCCTTGCTGAAGCGGCGTTCGAGCTGGATCGCCCGCACCGCCTGGCGCAATTTGGCCACCAGCGAGCGGTGCTGACGCGGCTCCAGCAGGCGCGCCACCTGCATGGTGATGGTGGAGCCGCCGGAGACGATGTGACCATGCGTCACCCACTGCCACGCTGCCCGCGCGACCGCCAGCGGATCGACGCCGTGATGGGTGAGAAAGCGCTGGTCCTCATAGGCGAACAGCAGGTCGAGATAGCGCGGATCGACATCGCGCCGCGCCGCGACCGGCAGCCGCCAACGGCCGTCGCCCATCGCATAGGCACGCAGCAACCGCCCCTGACGATCGACCACGACGCGCGACACCTGCCGCGTTTCATCGAGCGGCAGTGGCCCGAGCGAGCGCACCCACAGCGCCCCTGCCCCGCCCGCCGCGCCCATCGCGACGAGCACAAGCGCAACGAGCC
>JBARWE010000105.1:0-27261 GCA_049646625.1 Xanthobacteraceae bacterium | reverse complement strand
GCTCGCGCGGCCAACCGCTCGCCGCCCCGCGCCTGGCACGCCTCGGCGCGACACAGCCGCAAGGTATGCGCCGGCGGCGGCGACTGCCGGAAGTCATGGTAGAAGGTGACGACGCCGTGAACCTCGGCGCGAGAGATGTTGAGCGCCTCGGCGATCAGCGCTTCCGCCTCGCGATCGATATAGCCGAACGCCTCCTGCAGCGCGTGCAGGATCGGCAGCAATGCGCCCGGCATTGCTTTCTTGTCGTCGATGACGCCACGCGCCACCGCGCTGTTCCAGGCGCTCGCCTGCCTCACGCCATTTCCTCCGAAATGCGGCCGTCCGGCCGCGCCGCTGCCCGGCGCCGGCGACATCGGCAAGATTAGAACTTATGCAAACATATGCAAATAAGGGACGCGGATAACCGCCTGGCGGAACCGGCCGGCACCCTTCCTCGCGCGTGCCTGCCCGGCAGGCGGCGAAGGCCGGGCCTTCATGTGTTATGAACGCAAGATCCCGCGTCGATTGAGGAGACCCGCCATGTTCATCGCAATGAACCGCTTCAAGATCAGGAAAGGCTCGGAAACGGCCTTCGAGCAGGTCTGGACGAACCGCGAATCCTACCTCGACAGCGTGCCGGGCTTCGTCGAGTTTCATCTGTTGAAGGGGCCGGACGCCGACGACCACACGCTCTATGCCTCGCACACCATCTGGCGCTCGCGGGAGAATTTCGAAGCCTGGACACGCTCGAAGGCATTCCGCGATGCGCATGCCCGCGCCGGCAATGCGTCATCCACCGCATCGCTTTATCTCGAACATCCGAAATTCGAGGGCTTCGAGGTGCGCCAGACGCTCGCCGGCACCGGCGCCGCCTGACGTCGGTTACACTGGCCTGCGGTCAGCCGGTCAGGCGTGCGCGGCCGAGGGCGCGGCGTCGCGCACCGACCGCCACCAGGCATCGATCGCCTCGCGCTCAAGCGGCAGCGCCACGATCAGCGGCTCGGCGAACCGGTCCCAGGCCTCGCGGAACGCCGGCGACACCGAGGTCAGCACCGGCACCCCGGCTTCGACCGCGGCGGCGAACGCCGGCATCAGCCCTTCCCGCGCCGCCTCCAGCTTGCCGAACTTGCTCAGCACGACGAGGTCGCAGCCGTCCTCGATATCGCGGCGGATCGCTTCGCTGGCCTCGCCCGCGCCGCGCCCGTCAAGCTGGCAGGCTTGCGACCCCGGCCCGAGATCCTGAAAAATCGAATAGCGGCGGCCGTCGCGGATGCTGCGCAGGAAGCCGGCATTGCAGCGGCGGCCCTCAAGCCCGTGGCCCTCGGCCACCACGCCGGCGATCCGCGCCGATCCCTGCCAGTCCTCGATCAGGTCGTGAAACATGGCCTGCACAGCGTCGCTCGGCGCGTCGCGCACCACGGCGATCGTCTTGACGGTGGTGTCCATGGCAATCTCCTGCGTTTGGCGCATCCTACGCCGCTAGCGGCCTCGTTCAAACGCGAAAATCGCCGGCCAGCCCTGCTCCCCCGCGCCGCGCAGGCACCCGCAAAATGATTTGACCTTGCCCGCCCCTTTGCCGTGTAAAGAGCGCTGCATCTGCCTGAACCTTGGGGGCCACACATGAAAGCCTATGTCTATACCGCGAACGGCCCGGCCATCGTCGAGGCCCCCGAGCCGGAGCCGAAAGGCCCGCAGGTCAAGGTGCGCGTGCGCGCCGGCGGGCTGAACCGCGCCGACCTGGGCATCGCCAAGGGCCATGCCCATGGCGCGACCGGCGGCGCCGGCACCGTGCTCGGCATGGAATGGGCCGGCGAAGTGGTGGCGATCGGCCCGGAGGCGCGCGGCGTCGCCGTCGGCGACCGGGTGATGGGGTCGGGCACGGCGGCCTTCGCCGACTACACGCTCGCCGATCACGGACGGCTATTTCCGATCCCCGACGGCATGGATTTCGTGCATGCGGCAAGCCTGCCGCTGGCGCTGACCACCATGCACAACGCGCTCGTTACCGTCGGCGGTCTGATGCCGGGGCAATCCGTGCTGATCCAGGGTGCCAGCTCCGGCGTCGGCCTGATGGGGTTGCAGATCGCCCGGCTGAAGGGAGCACAACCGGTGATCGGCTCCTCCACCAATCTCGAGCGGCGCGCGCGGCTGGCGCAATTCGGCGCCAACCTCGCCATCGATCCGCGCGATGACGGCTGGGCCGATGCGGTGCTGGCGGCCACCGGCGGCAACGGTGTCGACCTCGTCATCGACCAGGTGTCGGCCGCGACCATCAACCGGACGCTGGCCGCGACCAAAGTGCAAGGCCGCATCGTCAATGTCGGCCGGCTCGGCGGCAGCCGCGGCGAGTTCGACTTCGACCTGCACGCCGCACGGCGCATTTCCTATATCGGCGTCACCTTCCGCACCCGCAGCATCAAGGAAATCCGCGACATCTTCGCCGCAGTGCACGCCGACATCTGGCCGCAGGTTGCCTCCGGCGCGCTGGCGCTGCCGATCGACAAGGTGTTCGCCTTCGCCGATATCGCGGGCGCCTACGCGCACATGGAAGCCAACCGGCACCTCGGCAAGATCGTCATCACGATGTAACAGGCGACCGCCGCGGCGATCCAGAACGCTTCTCGTTCGCAACACCAGCCACAATCGCGAATGAGTGGCGCCTGCAAGCAGATCCGCGCACACTGAAAAGATGACCGCGATGCGCGGCTCATCTTTCGCAGCGCGCAAGCGGCTGTTAGATCACCGCCATGACCAGCGCCGCCGATCATCACCACACCGCGATCAAGAACCGCGCCACCACCATTTCGGTGCTGGCCAGCGCAGTGCTGGCGGCTGGAAAATTCATCATCGGAATCGCGATCGGCAGCCTGGCATTGATCTCGGAAGGGCTGCACTCCTCGATCGATCTGGTCGCCACCATGGTGACGTGGATCGTGGTGCGCCTGTCCGACCGCCCTGCCGATGCCGAACATCACTACGGCCACGGCAAAATCGAAAGCCTGTCGGCGCTCGGCCTGATCGCGCTGCTTTATGTGTTGGCCGGCGGCATCGTCGTCGAAGCATTCAGCCGACTGCGCGACGGCACGCCGCCGCCGACGCTGTCGGTGTGGCCGTTCGCAGTGCTGCTGGCCGATATCGCCGTCAACTTCTGGCGGGCACGGGCGCTGCACATGGCGGCGCGCGCGACCAAGAGCCAGGCGCTCGCCGCCGATGCGCTGCACTTCACCTCGGATCTGCTCGGCACGTTCGCGGTGCTGGCCGGCCTCGGACTTGTGGCATTCGGCTACGGCTGGGGCGACGCCGCGGCGGCCATCGGGGTCGCCGTCATCATCTCGATCCTTGGCGTGCGGCTCGGCCGCTCGACGGTCGAAACCCTGCTCGACCGGGCGCCCGACGGCGCGGCCGAAAAAGCCGAGCGCGCCATCCGTAGCCTCGCCGGAATCGTCGCGGTGGAGCGCACGCGGCTGCGCCGGGTCGGCCCAACCACCTTCGTCGATGCCGTGGTGCAGGTGCCGCGCACGCTGCCGATCGACCGGATCGATGCGATCAAGCACGAGGCCGAGCAGGCGGTGACGCGCGCGCTCGGCGACACCGACCTGACATTCACCGCGGTGCCGGTGGCGCTCGACAACGAAAGCGTGCGCGAACGGATCATGGTGATCGCCCGCAACAGCGGGCTTGCGGTCCATCATGTCACGGTGCACGACCTCGGCGGACGGCTGACGATCAGCATCGATCTGGAGGTGGACGGCGCGATGCGGCTCGACGCCGCCCACGCCATCACCATCGAGCTTGAGGAAGCGCTGCGTCGCGACTTCGGCAGCTATATCGAGATCGACACCCATATCGAGCCGATGGAGCCGGAACTGCCGCACGGCATCGACGCATCGCCCGAGCGCGTTACGGAAGTGCGTAGCGCGCTGATGGCCATCGCCGCCATCCAGCCCGGCATCGGCGACATCCATGACGTGCGCGTGCGCGATACCGAGGCGGGCGAGATCGTCAATTTCCATTGCCGCGCGGCGCCCGCGATGCGGGTGATCGAGGTTCACGACAGTGTTGACGAAATCGAGCGCGCGCTGCGGCGCACCTTTCCGGGCATCCGCCGCGTCATCAGCCACGCCGAACCGGCGGGTTGACCACCTGCCGTCATGCGCGGGCTTGTCCCGCGCATCCACGTCTTAACAGCAGTCCAGCTAGGGAAGACGTGGATGGCCGGGATAAACCCGGCCATGACGGCAAAGGATGTTCTCGACGCCTCGCCTGACGGGCACGTTCCCGTTTCGGACTCACCTCGGCCCGTTTTTCGCTGGCGGATTTAATCGGGGACGGAATTTATTTCGCTTTAACGAATCGTTGACTCTCGACACCGCGGCGAAAGTCGATTCAAATCGAATCGATTCGCAGCGGGCAGGGACGTCGCGGATCACGAGCGAGGATCGGCGCGTCAAGGGGCAACGGCATGATGAAGTCACACGCGGCAGGCGCGTGCGGACCATCGGATTCCATCAGGGGGCTGGCACAGTCCATTGCCAAACCCGCCTACTCCCGCCTGCTCAGCGCCGAACCTTTGATGCGGCGCGCGGTGCCCATCCTCATCGTCGCCTTCCTCATCACGATCGGTATCGGCGCGGTGGTGCAGGTGCTCGATCAGATGCGGCAGAAGCGCGACGCCGCCGACCGTGACATCATCGCCCTTGCCGACATCCTCGCTGCGCGCCTCGACGGCCTCGACGCCGCGCGCCTCAGTGCTAGCCGGCTTCAAGGCGTTCTGCCGACCTTGCTCCCGCCATGGGGCCTTGTCGCGCAGCGCCATGTCGTCGTGGTGAGCGCGCACGGTGTGCTGGCGCATGCCGCCATCGGCGCCGACGGCGACGGGCTGTCGCCGGCGGATATCGCCAATGGCGCCGCTTCGCTCGCGCTCGCGGCCGATGGCCTCTCCAACGTGCGGCTGGCAGGCGGCGACGCGCTCGCCGCACGGCGGCCGCTCCGCGCGATCGGCGGACACGTCATCGTCGCGCAAACGCGGCTCCCCTCGCTATGGTCGCCCGACGCGATGCTCGCCGCCACGCTGTCGGCAACCACCGGCTTCGTGGTGCTGATCCTCGGCTTCGCCTTTCACTGGCAATCGACGCGGGCGCGCGAGGGCGATCTGATCAATGACGTGGTGCGCAGCCGTATCGATACCGCGCTCAATCGCGGCCGCTGCGGGCTGTGGGACTGGGACCTGTCGCGCGGCCGCATCTTCTGGTCGCAGTCGATGTTCGAGATCCTGGGGCTGTCGTCGCGCACCGACCTGCTCGCCTTCGGCGAGGTCAGCGCGCTGATCCGCTCCGGCGATATCGACCTGTTCGGCATCGCCGACGATCTGGTCGCCGAACGCATCGCCTCGATCGATCGCGACTTCCGCATGCGGCATGCCAACGGCCACTGGGTCTGGCTCAGGGTGCGCTGCGAGGTCAGCCGCACCCGTGACGGGGCGGCGCACCTGATCGGCATCGCCGTCGACATCACCGAGCAGAAAACCCTCGCCGAGAAATCCGCCGAGGCCGACCTGCGGTTACGCGACGCCATCGAGTCGATCCCGGAAGCCTTCGTGCTGTGGGACGCCGACAACCGCCTGGTTCTTTGCAACTCGCACTTCCAGCGGCTGCATCGGCTGCCGGATGAGGCGGTGGCGGCCGGCACCGCCTACGAGACCATCGCCGAGGTCGGCGCGATGCCGCGCAAGCGGCTGCGCCCGCTCGACGCCGCGGCCCCCGAAGGCGCACGCACCTTCGAAGCACAACTCGACGACGGCAGCTGGCTCAACGTCAGCGAGCGCCGCACCAAGGATGGCGGCTACGTCTCCGTCGGCACCGATATCTCGCAGCTCAAGCGCCACGAGCAACAGCTCATCGACAACGATTTGCGGCTGCGCGCCACCGTTGCCGACCTGCAACGCACCCAGACGACGCTGGAACGGCAGGCACTGGAACTGGCCGATCTTGCCCGCAAATACGCCGCGGAGAAAACCCGCGCCGAGGAGGCCAACCAGGCAAAATCGAAATTCCTCGCCAACATGAGCCACGAATTGCGCACCCCGCTCAACGCCATCATCGGCTTTTCGGAAGTGATGGGCAGCGGCATGTTCGGCGCGCTCGGCTCGGACAAGTATCAGGAATACTGCAACGACATTCTCTCAAGCGGCCACTACCTGCTGGAAGTCATTAACGACATCCTCGATATGTCGAAGATCGAGGCCGGCCGCATGCAACTCGATCCGGTGCCGCTCGATCTGTCCGATGCGCTGGCGGAATCGCTGCGCGTGGTGTCCGGGCGCGCCGAGGCCAAGGGCCTGACTCTCGACGCCTGCCTGTGCGACCGCGTGTCGGTCGTGGCCGATCGCCGCGCCACCAAGCAGATCATCGTCAACCTGTTGTCGAATGCGGTGAAGTTCACGCCGGACGGCGGCCGCGTGGTGGTGCGCAACCGCATCTGCGGCAAGGCGGTGGCGATCACCATCGCCGATACCGGCATCGGCATCGAGCGCGCGTCGCTGGCGCGGCTGTGCCGGCCGTTCGAACAGGTCGAGAGCGGGCTGACCAAGACCTATCACGGCTCGGGGCTTGGGCTGTCGATCGCCTGCGCCCTGGTCGAACTGCATGGCGGGCGCATGCACATCCGCTCCAAGCCCGGCGCCGGCACGGTCGTGCGGGTGATCCTGCCGCGGGGCCATGCGGCGGGGCAGATCGCGCACACTGCCCGCGCCGCGGCGTAGCCCCCACCCTTTCTTTCCCCCACCCTTTCCTCCCTCCCCCATCCTTCCCTCCCCCGCACGCGGGGGAGGGATAAAGGGAGGGGGATGTGAAGGCCCGTGGCGTAGGATTCGACCGCTCTCTCCAGCGTCATGCCCGCGCATAGCCGTTCAAAGAACGGCGTTCTGTCGAACGCCTACGTCCCGGGCATTCACGCCTTAACGGCCATTCAGAAAAGCAAGACGTGGATGGCCGGAACAAGTCCGGCCATGACGAGAGAGAAACGGACTTTATTCGACGATGCGGCGAAACAGCTCGCGCACCTCGGCCTGCGTCTCGCGCACATGCGCCTGCAACGCCGAGAAGTTCGGCGCGTCGCCGGCACGCGCCAGCACGCGCAACAGGTCGTCGCCGGCCTGCTCCGGCTTGAAGGCGGTGGAGACGCACAGCCGCAGCACCTGCGTCAGGTCATGATAAAGCCGCGCCGCCGGCCGCAGGATCGCGGCGTCGGAAGCCGCCAGCACGCCGAGCCGCGCCGCGTTGTCGATCACCTGCACGGTGCCGGTGCCGAGGATATCGGGCATCTTGCTGGCATGAACGAGTTGCAGATACTGCGTGATGAACTCGATATCGACCAGGCCGCCAGCGGCGTATTTCAGGTCCCAGACATCGTCCTCGCCCTTTTCCTGGGCGATGGCGCGGCGCATCTCGGCGACGTCATTGGCCGTGATCGCCGCATCGCGCGGCCGCATCAGCACCGCGCGGATGATCGCCTCGATGCGCTCGCGGAAGGCGGGCGAAGCCGAGATGACGCGGGCGCGCGTCAGCGCCATGTGCTCCCAGGTCCAGGCTTCCGTCTCCTGATAGTCGGCGAACGCATCGAGCCGTGACGCCACCGGCCCGGCGCGCCCCGAGGGACGGAGCCGCATGTCCACATCATAGAGCACGCCGTAATTGGTGCGGGTGGTGAAGGCGCTGATGAGGCGCTGGGTGAAGCGGGCGAAATACTGGCTGCCGTGCAGAGAGCGCGCGCCGTCGGACTCCGGCTCATCGTGGTCGAAGTCGTAGATCAGGATGAGATCGAGATCGGAGGATGCGGTCATCTCGCGCGAGCCGAGCCGGCCCATCGCGACGATGGCGGTTTCCTGATCCTTGATGCGGCCGTATTGTGCGGCGAATTGCTCGCGCACCAGACCGTGCACCGTATCGACGATGCCTTCGGCAACGTCGGCAAAGGCGCCGCTCGCCTGCTCGGCCGCCACCGTGCCGGACAGGATGCGGGTGCCGATGAGAAACAGGCTCTCCTGGCCGAACAGCCGCAGCCGATCGAGAAACTCCTCGTAGGAGCCAGCCTCTTTCAGCGTCGCGGCAAGCCGCGCCGACAATTCCCGCCGGTCCGGCATCGCGCCAAAGAAGCGCGGATCGATCAGACCGTCGATCAATTGCGGCTGGCGCGCCAGCATGTCGGCAAGGCGCGGCGCGGCGCCGAGGATCAGCGCCACCAGCGCCACCAGGTCGCGGTGCTGGTTGAGCAGTGCAATCAGCCGGCCGCCGCGCTGCAACGCCTGCAGAAAGCGGTCGAACGCCAGCACCGCATCGTCGGGCTGCTCGGCGTGGGCCAGCCCCTCGACCAGCGCCGGCAGAAACTCGGCGAATGCCTGCCGTGTCGCCTCGCTCCTCAGCGCGCGATAGTCGCCGCCGCACCATTGCCCGATGCAGGCCGCAACCGTGCGCGGGGTCTTGAAGCCGAGCGCAAGAAGATGCTCCAGCAGGCGCGGATCATCCGCCCCGGCGCAAAAGTCCACCGCCGGCATCGTCATGGTGCCGGTCGGCTCGCCCTCGAACAGCCGGCTGTAATGGCGCTGCACGCAATTCAGTTCGGCCAGCAGATCGTCGGCAAACGCCTTGCGGCTGTCGTAGCCGAGAAAATGCGCGATACGCTCGACGTCGTCGGGATCGTTGGGCAGCGAATGGGTCTGCTCGTCGGCCACCATCTGCAGGCGGTGCTCGACGCGGCGGAGGAACTGATACGCCGCCGTCAGTTCGTCGCGTGCTTCCTCGGTGATCCAGCCGCTGGCCGCCAGCACGGCGAGCGCTTCCAGCGTCGGCCGCACCCGCAGTTCGGGATGGCGGCCGCCGGCAATGAGTTGCTGGGTCTGAGCGAAGAACTCGATCTCGCGAATGCCGCCGCGGCCGACCTTGATGTTGTGGCCCTCGACCGCGATCTCGCCGTGGCCCTTGAACGCCTGCATCTGGCGCTTCATGTCGTGCACGTCGGTCAGCGCGGCGAAGTCGAGATGGCGCCGCCACACGAACGGGGCGATCTCGGTAACGAGCCGCTCACCGGCGTCCAGATCGCCGGCGCAGGGCAGCGCCTTGATCATCGCGGCACGCTCCCAGGTGCGCCCTTCGCGCTCGTAATAGTCGAGCGCCGCGGCCGTGGAAATCGCCACCGGCGTCGAGGCCGGGTCGGGCCGCAACCTCAGATCGACGCGGAAGACGTAGCCATCGGCGGTGCGGCTCTGCAACAGCCGCGCCATCACTTGCGTCACCCGCACGAAGAACGGCGGCGCCTCGACGTCAGCGGCGAGCGTCGGCGCATCGAGATCGTAGAACACAATGAGATCGATATCGCTGGAGTAGTTGAGTTCATGCGCGCCCATCTTGCCCATGGCGAGCACGACAAGGCCGCTGCCTTCCTCGGGCCGGTCCTTGTCCATCGGCGAAAGGCGGCCGCGGCCGACCTCCTGCATCAGCGCGTAACGCAGCGCCAGCCGCACCGCGTGGATAGCGAGGTCGGTGACGGCGGCGGTGACCCGCATCACCGGCCAGACGCCGCCGATATCGCACAGCGCGATCAGCAGCGCGGCCTCCGCCTTCATCCGCCGCAGCGCCGCCATGGCCTCGGCCTCGCCTTCGGCGGCGGCGACCTCCTCCGCTGCCGCCGCCAGCAATGCGGCAAGCTGTGCATCGGGATCGCGCTCGAGCACGCGCAACAGCCGCGCCGGGTCATGACGCACGAGATCGAACAGATAAGGGGAGAATTCGGCAACGCCGTCCAGCACCGCTTTCGCGGCGGGAAAGCGCGCGCAAAGTTCGCCGATCGCGCGGGCGTCATCCGGCGCGATTTCGCCGAGCCAGTCCGCCACCAGCCGCGCGCCCTCGCCCGCGATAGAGGGCCGGGGCGCATCGCGCATGCGCGCGGCGGCGCTGGCCATATCCGCCGTGTCGATCGCAGGCAGGGTCATGGCGCCTGTCTCGCACATCGCCGGGCGATCCGCAAAGGTGATCGCAATTCCAGCTATACGGAAGCGGACGGGGGTGGCTCGGGCGCCGTGGCAGGACCGGCAGCGGGGAGGACCAGGCTGGCGCGCAGGCCGGGGGCGTTATCGTCAAGCCGCAGTTCGCCGCCGTGCAGGGTCGCCACCGCCGCGGCAAGGCTCAACCCCAGCCCAGACCCCGGCCGGGTGCGGCTTGCCTCTAGTCGCACGAAGCGCTCCACCGCGCGGCCGCGGTCGACCTCGGGAATGCCGGGGCCGTGGTCGGCCACGCCGAGGCGAACGGTCGTGCCATCGCGGCCGGCCTCGATCAGGATGGCGGGCGCACCATCCGCCGGAGCATCGGCGGCCGGCTCCGGCTTGCCGTATTTGATGGCGTTCTCCACGAGATTGGCCAATGCCTGGCTGACCAGCTCGCGGTTGCCGTGCAGGGTTGCGCTGTCGGCGCGGATGTCGAGCTTGAGGCCGTTGTCCTCGGCCAGCGGCTCGTAAAGTTCGTGGATGCCCTGCGCCACCTCGGCGATGTCGAAATCGCTCCAGCCGTCACGCGCCTGCCCGGCTTCGGCGCGCGCGATCATCAACAGCGCGTTGAAGGTGCGGATCAGGCCATCGGATTCCTCGATGGTGCGCTCCAGCGCCGCGCGATAGTCGTCCTCGTTTTTCGCACCGGCGAGCGCTTCCTCGGCGCGGTTGCGCAGCCGCGTCAGCGGCGTCTTGAGGTCGTGGGCGATGTTGTCGGACACCTCCTTGAGGCCGGCCATCAGCATCTCGATGCGCTCCAGCATGCCGTTGAGGTTTTGCGCGAGACGGTCGAGTTCGTCGCCGCTGCGCCCGACCGGCAGCCGCTCGGACAGGTCTCCGGCCATGATGCGCTGGGTCGCGCCGGTCATGGCATCGATCCGGCGCAGCACGCGGCGACCGACGAACACGCCGCCACCGATGCCGAGCACGACGACGACCAGCAGCGACCACTGCGCGGCGGAAGCGACGATGCGGAAAATGTGGCGCCGCTCCTCAAGGTCGCGCCCGACCAGCAGGCGAAAACCGGAGCCGATCTCCGCCACGCGCGCCAGCGCGCGGTGATCGATGTTGTCCTGATCGTCGAGGCGGCGATAGGCCACCTCCGACCAGCCGTCGCTGCCCATCACGCCGGGAGACAGCGAATCGATGTTGCCGGCGATCGCCTGCCCCGTCGGCGACATCAGAAGGTAAAGGTTGGCACCGGGGCGGATGGCGCGGTTCTCGACCGACAGCACCAGCCCGCGCAGGCCCCCACGCTCGTAGCGCTCGTTCAGTTCCTGAAATTCGGTCTGCACCGTCTGCGCGATCTGCTCGGTGATCATCCGCCGCGTGTTCCAGGCGAAATAGCCGAGCAGTGAGGCGGCAAACAGCGCGAACAGCAGAAGATACACCAGCGTCAGGCGGAACGCCGTGGTGCGGATCAGTTTAGCGAACGCCGTCACGAACCATGTATCCGGCGCCGCGAATGGTGTGCAGCAGAGGGCGGTCGAACCCCTTGTCGATCTTGCCGCGCAGCCGCGAGATGTGCACGTCGATGACGTTGGTCTGCGGATCGAAGTGATAATCCCAGACGTTTTCCAGAAGCATGGTGCGCGTCACCACCTGCCCGGCGTGCCGCATGAGATATTCGAGCAGGCGAAACTCGCGCGGCTGCAAGGTGATCTCCTCGCTGCCGCGCGTAACCCGATGGGTCAAGCGATCGAGTTCGAGGTCGGCGACGCGATACACGGTCTCCTCGGCCGGACCGGAACGGCGGCGCGACAGCACCTCGACGCGCGCCAGCAACTCGGCGAAGGAATACGGTTTTGGCAGATAGTCGTCGCCGCCGGCGCGCAGGCCCTTGATGCGATCGTCGACCTGGCCGAGCGCGGACAGGATCAGCGCCGGCGTCTGGTTGCCGCCGGCACGCAGCGCGCCGATCACCGACAGGCCGTCGCGCTTGGGCAACATGCGATCGACGACGAGCACGTCGTAGCTGCCGCTCTCGGCCAGCGCCAGCCCCTCCTCGCCATCGCCGGCACGGTCGGCAACATGGCCGACCTCGCGGAACGCCTTGACGAGATAATCGGCCGATTCACGGTCGTCTTCGATAATGAGGAGGCGCATCTGGCTCTCAGGCGAAGCAGGGATCGGCTGCATATGGATTCACCATGGCGCGGGCGCAAAAGGGATGCAAGACGCCTCCTAAAAGGGCACCCACTCGACGAGATTCTCAAGGAAGTGACGGGCGGCGAAGCCGGGGCAAGCTCGCCGCCCGTCTGCCCCTTCCGACGGAGGGGGGCGTAATCCATCGGAAGAAGGGGCGGGAGCGAACCATTGCTGGTCCGCTCCCCGGAAAGGCCCGTCAGCAGGGGCGACTAAAGCCGACGTGCCTTCCCATGGCCGGGTCGATCTGCCGCGCGTCAGCCGCGGCCGAGCGGCAGAGCGACGAAACGCGAGGTATCGCCGGAGCGCACGCGCAGCAGCACGGTGTTCTTGGACTCCTTGCGCGCATCCGCCACCGCATCACGCACATCCTTGACCGAGGACACTTCCTTGCCGCCGACGTCGAGGATCACGTCGCCCTCCTTGAAGCCGCGTTCGGCGGCAGGGCTGTCGGGATCGACGTCGATCACCACCACGCCGTTGTCGCCGGCTCCCGCCACGCTCGCGGCCGGAGCGAGGCTGAGGCCAAGACGCGGCACCGCGTCGCGATCGCCGCGACGGCGCTCGCCACGATCGTCGCCACCGCGCCCGTTACGCGCCTCGCGCTGCTTGGGCAGCTCGCCGAGCGTCAGCTCGACGGTCTTTTCCTGGCCCTTGCGCAGCGTGGTGAGCTTGACCTTTTCGCCCGGCGCGAGCGAACCGATCTTGCGCGCCAGCACGCGGGCATCCTTGATGGCTTCGCCGTTCACCGCGGTGATGACGTCGCCGGACTCGATGCCCGCCTTGTCGGCCGGGCTGCCGCGCTGCGGCTCGGCGACCAGCGCCCCTTCCGCCTTGCTCAGGCCGAGGCTATCGGCGATGTCCTTGGTCACCGGCTGGATCTGCACGCCGATCCAGCCGCGGCTGACGCTGCCCTTGTCCTTCAACTGCGCCACCACCTGCTTGACGGTGGACGCGGGGATCGAGAAGGCGATGCCGACATTGCCGCCGGAGGGCGAGTAGATCGCGGTGTTCACGCCCATCACCTCGCCGTCGATGTTGAACGAGGGGCCACCGGAGTTGCCCTTGTTGATCGGCGCGTCGATCTGGATGAAGTCGTCATACGGCCCGCTGCCGATATCGCGGCCCGAGGCCGAAACGATGCCGGCCGTCACCGTGCCGCCGAGGCCGAACGGATTGCCGACCGCCAGCACCCAGTCGCCGATGCGCGGATTACTGTCGGACAGTTTTGCGAACGGGAAGGACGTCGAGCCGCCATCGATCTTGATCAGCGCGATATCCGTGCGCGGATCGGTGCCGATCACCTTGGCGGTATAGGTCTTGCCGTCGTCGGTGCGGACATCGACCTCGCTGGCGCCATCGACGACGTGATTGTTGGTGACGGCATAGCCGTCAGCGGAGATGAAGAAGCCGGACCCCTGCCCGGTGACGATGCTGTGGCCACGGCGGCCGCCACGCATGCCCGGCATGCCGTCAGGACCGCCGAAGCGGCGGAAAAAGCGTTCCATCGGCGAACCAGGCGGGAACGGCAGCGCCTCCGCGCCGTCATCGTCCCTGTCGATCTTGACGCGGACGGAGATCACCGACGGCTTCACCTGCGCGACGATGTCGGCGAAACCGGTCGGACGCTGCAGGTTCTTCACGGCGCTGTCGACCTGCGCCTGCGCCGGCGTGGTCAGCAGATCGTAATGGCTCACGGACGGCGCCAGCGTATAGGCGGACGCCCCGATGATCGCCACGGCCGACGCCATCAGCGCGAACTTGCGCGCCGAAAAAAGCGAGCGACGGGGAGCCTTGGGTGGCTGCGCGCTGGGGGACTGATTGGGCGACTGGGGAGCGGCGGGCTGGGCGGTCATCTCGGAATCTCCGGCTGAAACTGTGTGCGCTGGAACCTGCGCATCGTGACAACGCCGAAGATGGAGATTCGCGCCTTACGGCGCGCTGGCCGGGAAATTAATCTTTGGTAATCTTGCCCTCGCCACCCGGCGCGGGCGCCGGCGCATCGGCAAGCAGCGCCTTGAGCGTTGCCTCCTCCTGCGGCGTCAGCGGTGGTGGCCGGTCGCCCGAGACAAGCGCCAGGCGCGTGCGTGCGCGGCCGCGCCGCCACAGCGCCAGCGCGCCGCCGATCAGCACCAGCGGCGGCAAAAGCCAGAGCAACAGCGTGTGCAGGTCGAACGGCGGCTTGAGCAGCACGAACGCACCGTAGCGCGCCACGAGAAAATCGCGCACCTCGCGGTCGCTGTCGCCCTCGGCGATGCGCTCGCGCACCAGAAGCCTCAAGTCGCGCGCCAGCGACGCATCGGAATCGTCGATCGACTGGTTCTGGCATACCATGCAGCGGATTTCGCGCGACAGCGCCCGCGCGCGCGCCTCCTGCGCCGGGTCCGGCATGATCTCGTCGGGCTGCACTGCCAGCGCCGCCACCGGCCACGCCAGCACCACGGCCACGATCAACGCAAGGAACCGCCGCGCCATCGTCACTCGGCCGCTTGCAAGCGCCGCGCCGCACGCGCCGGCTGCGGTGCGCCGACCCGCAGGCGACGGTCGGACAGGGACAACAGGCCGCCGAACGCCATCAGCAGCGGGCCGAACCAGATCAAGAGCACCAGCGGCTTGTGATAGGCGCGCACCGTGATGGCGCCGTCCGCGTTGACGTCGCCGAGCGAAATGTAGATCTGGCTGGCGCCGCGGCTGAGCAGCGCGGCCTCCGTGGTGGACGACGCGCGCGCGGCGAAATTGCGCTTCGAGGGCGTCATGGTGCCGATCTCGTTGCCGTTCTGAAGAATCGTGAACTGCGCCAGTTGCTCGCGGAAATTCGGCCCCTGCCGCTCGCCGACGCGGTCGAGCCGCGCGACATAGCTGCCGATCGCCGCAACGTCGCCCGGCTTCATCGCCGCGATATGCTCCGAGTTCCACGTCGTCTCGCAGACGATGCCGATCATGGCGATGCCGAGTCCCGCATGCGCCAGCGTGCGGCCGAAGGTGGAGCGCGGCAGCCCCACGGCGCGGCGCAGCGATACCTTAAGCGGCAGCTTGAACAGCATGATGCGCTCGGCCAGTTCCGTTGCCGCGCCGAGAATCACGAACACCGCAAAGCCGATCGTCACCGGCGCCAGCACCCCGCCGCCCTGCGTCAGGGCCACCACGGCAAGCACCGTCACCAGCGCGATCAACCCGGCCGCCATCAGGCGCTGCGCCGCTCCCAGCAGATCACCACGCTTCCACGCCAGCAGCGTGCCGAACGGAACCGTGAGCAGCAGCAGCACGAACAGCGGCCCGAACGTCATGTTGAAGAACGGCGCGCCGACCGAAATCTTGTCGCCGGTGAACAGTTCCAGCGCCAGTGGATACAACGTGCCGACAAACACGGTGGCGCAAGCGGTGGTCAGCAGCAGATTGTTGAGCACCAGCGCACCCTCGCGCGACACCGGCGCGAACAGCCCGCCCTGCTTCAGCGTCGGCGCGCGCCAGGCGTAGAGTGCCAGACTGCCGCCAATGAAGGCGCACAGGATCAGCAGGATGAACACGCCGCGCGTCGGATCGGTGGCGAAAGCGTGCACCGAGGTGAGCACGCCGGAGCGTACCAGAAAGGTGCCGAGCAGCGACAGCGAGAAGGTCAGGATGGCCAGCAACACCGTCCATACCTTCAGCGCGTCGCGCTTTTCCATCACCACGGCGGAGTGCAAGAGCGCGGTGCCGGACAGCCACGGCATCAGCGAAGCATTCTCGACCGGGTCCCAGAACCACCAGCCGCCCCAGCCGAGTTCGTAATAGGCCCAGTACGACCCCATGGCGATGCCGAGCGTCAGGAAAATCCACGCAACAAGCGTCCACGGCCGCACCCAGCGCGCCCACGCCGCATCGAGCCGGCCCTCGATCAGCGCCGCCACCGCGAACGAGAACGCCACCGAGAACCCGACATAGCCGAGGTACAGAAGCGGCGGATGCAGCGCGAGGCCAGGATCCTGCAGCACCGGATTGAGGTCGCGGCCCTCGAACGGCGGGTTGGCGATGCGCAGGAACGGGTTCGAAGTAAACAGGATGAACAGGTAGAACGCGGCGCCGATCCAGCCCTGCACCGCCAGCACCAGCGCGCGCAGCGACTGCGGCAGGTTGTTGCCGAACAGCGCGACCAGGGCGCCAAATAGCGCCAGAATCGTCACCCACAGCAGCATCGAGCCTTCGTGGTTGCCCCAGACGCCGGTGAACTTATAGACAAGCGGCTTGGCCGAATGCGAATTCTCGAACACGTTGACGACCGAGAAATCGGACACGACGTAAAGAGCCGTCAGCGCGCCGAACGCGACCGCGACGAAGGCGAACTGCGCCAGCGCCGTGGTGCGGCCGACGTTCATCAGCGCGCCATCGCGCACCCGCACGCCGACGATTGGGGCGACCGACTGGATCAACGCCAGCGCCAACGCAAGAACGAGCGCGTAGTGGCCGGCTTCCGCGATCATTGCGTCAGGCTCCGCGGCTCAGATCCTGCCGCACTGGCATTCGACCCGGCCGCCGCCTTGGCCCCGGCCTTGTCGTAATCGTCCTTCCAGTGGCCCTGGCTTTTCAGCGCATCGGCCACGTCCTTCGGCATATAGTTTTCGTCGTGCTTGGCCAGCACGGTGTCGGCGACGAAGCGGCCCGAAGTATCGAGCGTCCCCTCGGCGACGACGCCCTGCCCTTCGCGGAACAGGTCCGGCAGGATGCCGCGATAGACCACCGGCAGCGCAGCAGCGCCATCGCTGACCTCGAACGTCACCTGAAGATTGTCGCCGCGCTTGATCGAGCCGTTGCTGACCAGCCCGCCAAGACGAAAGCGCTGGCCGGGCTGGATATGCTTCTCCGCCACCATCGAGGGCGTTGAGAAGAACACGATGGAGTCGCGGAAGGCGTTGAGCACCAGCCCGGCCGCGAGCGCCAGCACCGCGAGCGCTCCACCGATCATCGTCAACCGCCGTTGCTTCCTGGTCATACCGTTCCTGCCATCTCGCTCCCCGTGGCCCTCATAGGCCGAGCGCCTTCAGGCCATCGTTGAGCTGGCGCAACCGCGCGTCATCGGCATGAAGCGCCTTGCGCGCGTCCTCGCGGGCGGCGCGCGCCTTGTCGGGTTGGCCCAGCACCATATAGGCGCGGGCCAGCCGCAGCCAGCCCTGCACGTCGTCGCCATTATCCTTGAGCCGCGCCGCAAGCCCCTCGACCATGCCGGCGATCATCGCCGTGCGAGCGCCATCGCTCATGCCGGCGGCGGCCGCAACCTGCTCCTGCGTCGGTGCCGGTGCCTGCGACGGCGGCCGTGCCGGCGCCTGCGTTCCGGCGACACGCGCCAGCGCCTCCGCCACCATCGGCCGCCATACGGCATCCGCCGGCGCATCCGAAAGCAGCGCGCGCCAGGCCGCTGCCGCCTCGCCGGGGCGGCCATCCTGCTCGGCGGCAAGGCCGAGGAAGAAGCGTGCCCTGGCCTCGCCAGCATCGAGTTCGACGGCACGGCGGAATTCCGCCTTGGCATCGGCGGTGACGACGCCGCCGGCGGCGATGACCAGCGCTTCGCCGAGATTGGAGCGGCGCGCCGCGCTCTCGCCGTTATGGGTCAGCGCGTTGCGGAAGGCGGTGACCGCCTCCTGATCGCGCCCAAGCCGCGCCAGCACCGGGGCCAGCACCTCCCAGCCGCGACCATCGGACGGATTCTTTTCGAGATGCGCCTGCACCTGCGCCACCAGGCGGTCGAGCGAATCGGTAGCGAGCGGCGCGCGCGCCCGCGCCGCCAGCGGGAAGTCCGGCATGGCCGGCGTGCCGAGTTGCAGATAAAGGCCGGCGGCAAGCAGCGGCAGACCGATCAGCGCCGCCACCGCCACCGTGCGGCGCAGCCTGAGGCTGCCGTTCGCCGGTCCGGTCTCGGCCGCATCGGAAGCCGCGATGAGGCGGCGGCTGATTTCGATGCGGGCGGCGTCAGCCTCGGCCTCGCCGATCAGACCGCTGATGCGGTCGCGTTCGACCTCGACGAGCTGGTCGCGATAAACGGCGGCCTCGCCGCGCACCGCGCGCAACGCGCTCCTGCGGCCGAGCGGCCACAGCACGGCAAAGGCCGCCGCAGCCGTCATCAGAGCCAACACGAACCACAGCATCATCGATCGAGATTCCAACGGGAGGACAGGGGCTTAAGCTACCCTGTCAAAAATCTGCTGGACAGCCGGAACGCCTCCGGTCCGGCGACCGGGTTACACCATGAGGGCCAGGCCGGCGCAATTGACATTTACGCGACGGAGCCGCCGATAACTTTGGGAAATGAAGGGGGAACGGTCAGCCGGCGCGCGCAGCCGGGCGCGGCTCGGGGCCGGCATTTTCAGCGGCGCGCGCCATCAGGCTGGTGAAATCCGCTCCGAACAGCGGGGTGCAGAACCGCAGCGCGACCTCGACCTGATGCTGGCGGAACGCCCGCGCACGGCCCTCGGCGCCCTTGAGCTGCCCGACGAGCGCCGTGGTGGCGCGCTCGACATCGTACTGCAACTCGGTGAAGGCCCGCTGGGTCACTTCGCTGAGCGCAAGCTCGCCGGCATAGCTGCGGCACACCGCGACCAGGCCGATCATCGCCGCCGTCTCGTCCACCTCGGTCGGATCGAGGCGGGTGGTCGGGCCGATGTCGCGGTCGGTGCGCGGCCGCAGCAGCCGCCGCGCCCGGCCCGGCACATTCGCGATCTCCGCCTGCAACGCGCCCGAAACGTCCTTGCGGATCGCGGCAAGCTGGCGGCCCCAGGCCGAATCGCCACGCAGGTCAAGCTCGGTGCGCAGGCCGCGCACGCCATCGTGCACCGCCTTGAGGTGATCGGCGACATGATCGAAACGGCCGCGCCGGATATCGGCGCGAAGCACGACGCACAGCCGTGCCAGTTCGTCGAGCGCGATCGTCACCGCCACGCCGTAGGGCACTGCCGCCACACGGGCCTCGTCGTCGGAGCCGGCGATGTGGATCGCCAGCCGCACGATCTGCCATGGCGACGCCAGCCGCCCCGCCACGGCGGCAAGCGCGAACGGCAACACCAGCGGCGTCTTGAGCAAGGGGGCATCGAGCGAAGCCAGCACGGCCCCGATCTGCGCCGGGCCGAACGCCGTCATCACGCCCGGCAGCCGCCCGGCAAAACCCTCCAGCGCCTCGTTGGCCGCGAGCACCGCGCCGATCGGCGCAAGATCCTCGGCTACCTTGGGCACGGCCAGCCGCGCCGGCAGCCGCTCGCCATCGCGGCCGGCGGTGGATGCAACGACCGCGGCAATTGCCTCGCCCGCCGCAACCCGATAGGCGCGAACCGCGGCAACCGCCGCCATGGGCGCGCCGCCGCCATCTGCTTCGCCAAGCGCCGCTTCGAGATCGCGGGTCGGCGCCACCAGCACCTCCTGCGACAGCCACTGCCACACTGCTTCCAGCGCCGGGCGGCGGATACGGCCCGGCGACACGGCGGCGCCGGCATCGACCAGAAACGGCTCCAGCGGCAGAAACACCTGCCGCCGTGAATCGACGCCGCGGCTGCGCTCGTTGCCGGTTCCCCGCACGCTGCGGCGCAATTCGCCAAGCACCAGATCGGCCACGGCATCGCCGCCCTGCGCCAGCGCACGCTCGCACTCGCGCATCAGGAGCGCCTTGGTGCCGGGCGCAAGCTGCGCGAGAAATTCCCTCAAGCGATCGAGCGACGACTGGTCCATGGCGTCCCGCGTCCCGCGGCGACAACAGCCATCGGGCCGGCCATCCTGGGCCACCTGCCGTTAAGATCGGGTTGAAACGACGCCTCTCAGGTCGCAGGCAGCACCAGTTCGGCGCGCAGGCCACCGATCGGGGCGCTGCCCAGCGACAGGCTGCCGCCATAAAGGGCTGCGAGTTCGGTGACGATCGACAGGCCGAGGCCGGAACCGGGCTTCGACTGGTCGAGCCGCTGGCCGCGCCGCGCCGCCTGCTCGCGCTCGGACGGCGACAGGCCCGGGCCATCGTCGTCGACCACGATGCGCAGCCGCTCGGCCCCTCCGGGTCCGGCGTGCAGGACCACGATCACCGTCACCTTCGAGCGCCCCCATTTGCAGGCATTGTCGACGAGATTGCCGGCCATTTCCTCAAGATCCTGCCGCTCGCCGCGAAAGCGCACCCCGCTCGGGCATTCGACGGTAAGCGTCAGGCTGCGCTCGCGGTGGATTTTCTCCATGGTGCGGCGCAGCGCGTCGAGCACCGGGGCCACCTCCGTGACCGTGCCGACCACCGTGACGCGCGCCGCGATGCTGGCACGTTCCAGATAATGCGTCACCTGATCGCGGATCACGGCGCTCTGCTCCAGCACCTTGGCGGCGAGCGGATCGCCGGCGCGGCCGCTGGCTTCGTTGACGATCACCGACAGCGGCGTCTTGATCGCGTGCGCGAGGTTGCCGACATGGGTGCGGGCACGCTGGACAATGCCACGGTTGGCATCGAGCAGCGCGTTGGTCTCGCGCGCCAGGGGAGCGATTTCCACCGGGAAGTTGCCTTCGAGCCGCTCGGCGCGGCCGGAACGGATATTGGCAAGCGAGTCAGAAATGCGCTTGAGCGGCGCGAGGCCGAAACGCACCTGAAAGATCGTGGTCAGCACCAGCACGACGCCGAGCGCCAGAAAGGTCACGCCGAGATAGACGTCGAAGGCGCGCGTCTCGTCGAAGATTTCGGTGGCGTCGCCGGCCACCGCGACCAGAAATTTGCCGTCGGCGCCCAGATCGACCGGCCGCTCCACCATACGCAGCACCTGGCTCTCGGGGCCGGCGACATAGCCCATGCGCACGCCGGAATCAGACAGCGCAATTCCGCTGTTCTCCAGGCTCGGCAGCCGCTTGTCCCACAGCGAGCGCGACACCCGCACCTCACCCTTGTCACCATCGGTGCGCGCGATCTGCCAGTACCAGCCCGACAACGGCAGATCGAACAGCGGCTCGCCAAGGGCCTGCAACTGCCGGTCGGAGGACTCCTCGGGCAGATTGACCTCGGTGATGACGGTGCGGAGATAAAGATTGAGCCGGCGGTCGAAGGCGCGCTCGGTAGCGCCGCGATAAACCGAGGACAGAATGACGCCGGTGACGACAAGAATCGCCACCACCCAGACCGTCGCCGACAGGAACAGCCGGGTGGCGAGCGAGCTTGAGCGGCGGTCAGCCGGCATCGCCCGGCGGCGTCAGCAGGTAGCCCAGCCCGCGCACGGTCTGGATGATATCGGCTTCCAGCTTCTTGCGGATGCGCCCGACGAACACCTCGATCGTGTTGGAATCACGGTCGAAGTCCTGATCATAAAGATGCTCGACCAGTTCGGTGCGCGACACCACGCGCCCGGCATGGTGCATCAGGTAGGCGAGCAGCCGGTACTCGTGCGAGGTGAGCTTGATCGGATTGCCGTCGACGCTGACACGGCCGGTGCGGGTATCGAGCACCACCGGGCCGCAGGTCAGTTCGCTCTGAGCATGGCCGGTTGCGCGGCGCAACAGCGCGCGGATGCGCGCCAGCACTTCCTCCAGGTGGAACGGCTTTGCGACATAGTCGTCGGCGCCGGCGTCGAACCCCTGCACCTTGTCGCTCCAGCGGTCGCGCGCGGTCAGGATCAAGACCGGCATGGTGCGGCCGTTCTTGCGCCACGCCTCCAGCACCGCGATACCGTCCATCTTCGGCAGGCCGACGTCGAGCACCACCGCGTCGTAGGGTTCGCTGTCGCCGAGGAAGTGCCCCTCCTCGCCGTCATAGGCACGGTCCACCACATAGCCAGCCCCGCCAAGCGCGGTGGCAAGCTGGCGGTTCAGATCGGGATCGTCCTCGACAACGAGCAGACGCAAAGGCGGTCTCCGTGCTGGGCTTCCTATGGAACCGGAGATTGTGGCGAAAAACCCGGCCGCGGCGGGACGAATCGTTAGTCGCGGCTACTTTAGCACCGCCCTGCGGCCGGCAAGACCGGCCGTCACCGACTTGACCAGCCCGCCGAGAATACCGGCCGAATCCTGACCGGTGACGGCGCAAACCTTTTCGCGGGTCCGCCCGCTCATATAGACGCCGAGCACGCCAAACCGGAAACCCCAATAGGCCATCAGCAGCGCGGTGGCGTCGAGCAGCATCGCCAGCGGCGCGGCATCGCCGGCATAGAGCCGGTACAGCACGACCGCCCACAGCGTGGCGCATTCCAGCGTCAGTTCGACGGCATAGAGCGGCCGCCACCAGCGCTGCACGACATCCTCGGCAGCGAGTTCGGCCCGTATGGTGCGTTGCATCTCGGTCGCGGCCATGCCGGCGGCTTCCGCCTCGGCCCGCAGGGCGTCCGCCCAGCGCGCTTCAGCCTCACCAAGCCGTTCCGGCGCGGCCACGGGTAGCACCGCCTGCACCGCCTCGGGCGTCGGCGTCGCGGCCCCGACCGCCTCGGCGAGGATCTGCCCAGCAGCACCGCCGAGCGGACCGCCAAGTGCGGTGCCGATCAGCGGCGCGCCCAGCGCCATCACCTGCCTGGCAAGACTGCTCCAATCACTGCGCCAATCCATGATGTCCTCCTCAATGCGCGCGATAGGCGCGCCAGATCAGCCAGCCGGCCAGCGCCGCCACGGCGGCAAGTCCGGCCGCGACGGCAAGAGCGGGCCACGACATCACCGAGGCGGCGGCCGGCACCGCAGCACCAGCGGCGACGACGGCGATGGCCGTTGCCAGCACAGGCGTTGGCGGCGCGCCCGGCGGGTCGGCAAAACGGATTGTGGGATCGAGGCGCTGCAACGCCATCAGCAACCCGGCGCAGCCAAGCTGGCCGTCGACCGCGTTGGCGTCGAACACGCCGTCGCGGACGTATTTGCCTTTCACATACTGATCGGTGCCGGCCCACAGATAGGGCGAGGCCAGGCCGCGGCTGAAATAACCGAGGCCGTTATAGCGCTCCAACAGCGTCAGCGTGGCGCCGATACTCCAGTCGGTATTGCGGGCGGCATAAGGATGGCAGTTGACCAGCGCATCCAGCGCGGACGCCTCCCACGAGGCGAACGGCCCCCGTCCCTTCGGCACCAGCGTCGTCTTGCGCACCGTGCCGATGATCCTTTCGCCGTTGTGCAGAACGCCGCGGAAATCGCCCGCCGCCTCGCGCTGGTGAATGACGGCGATGACGAACCACGGCACACCGGTCTGCCTTGCAACCGTCAGATAGCGCGCTTGGTTGCCTATGAGCGTCTTGGCAACGGCAGTCGCCTGTGGACCGCTCGTCAGCCTCGCCTGCATCCAGCGAGCAGCATTGTCAGCTTCGAGGCTCATAGACTCCTCCATCGCACCAGCGTTAGCTAGCGAAACTCGGTCATCACAGCATCCTTTTCAGGATCGACTAGACTTTTGAGGGTTGCGCAAAATTCGACGCTCACCGGCCGCCTGCTATCGCGCGGCCATGCCACGACACCGTCTGACAATGTCGATGCTGGTCGCCGCTACTATCGGGCTGACGCCCTATGACATCGTGAAAAAAGAATCCACACAGGCCGATTAATGCTCGGCGCATGGCTCAATTCATGCATGATCAAAGGCAACGTCAGCCATGAGATGGGCGAGCGCATCTATCACGCGCCCGGCCAGACCTACTACCACGGGGCATGGATCAGTGATGTCGGTGAGCGCTAGTTTGTAGCAGGTAGAGACGCAGCAGGCTGGAAGGCGGCGAGCAAAATTGTAGAAGCTCTCGGGTGCAAGTGGGTAAGGCGCTTACCTATCGTAGCTATTGCGGTTGTAACGCACTCAACAACGCATCATATGCCCAAGCAGCGTTCTGAACTTCCCAAGCAGACGATATCCTAACGTAGCGACGCGCGATGCTCTCAGGCAACTCCATCTGGAGACCATACGCGCGCAACTCGTGCTGCACAAATGGATATAGAAAGCCATCCTTTATTAAAGTGCTGATGCTTCGCTGAATTGCGAAGCGCGTCGCGTCGGGCAGCCATTCGGAGGCGGCAAGTACGGCCATAGCGTCGATCGACCTGAATGAAATCCAAGCCGCGATGTGATCGCCTATATAAACCGGCTTGTTAATCGAAACACCGGAAGCCTCCTCCCAGCCATCGTAGGCCTGCCCCCACCAGTACGCCCAACGGCCACAAAGCGGAAACCCGCCATCTGGAGCGATACGTCTCAGAAAATGTTCGATGATGCCCAAAGCTTGCGAACGAGCTTCAGGTGCTGTTTTCAGCATCGCATAAGCCCACTCGTTCTGATGATTGTAGGGAACGTTGAGACCGTCGAAATAAAAGGCACTTCCTTTCGGCCACGAAAGATAGCCAACACGCGGCGGTATCCAAGACCGCCGCTGTCCCCCTGAGGTCAATACGTCGATATGCCTGTCGAGGGTGCTGACCGCGCTCCGAAGGTTATCGTAGCCAGCCAGCGGAACCGCGTCGTCTATTTCTTGTCGGTATCGATCGAAAAGCAGCAACAGGCGGGATGTCTGCACTGCGAAGAGTTGTTCACTTCGATCTACGCTGAAGGCGCGAGTAACGTATCGGCCTGACCGCCAGCGATTATCCAAGAGACTCAGCTCTCTGTCGAGGCGTGCCTTTATAGCGCCAAGTAAATCCTCGAATGATGACCAGCGCCGCGGTTCGTGCTTGGCAAGCTGCAGAATATCCAAAAAGCCGTTCAGATAATATATTTCAGACCAAGGTATGCGGCCTTCGACATTGTCGATGCCATACTCAAGCAGACCGCCATTAAGCCTCCGAAGATCGAATTCCAGCATCCTCGAATAATCGGCCGCAGTTCGGGCGAACGATATCTCAACCGAATCCCCTTGTAACCTCAAGTTGAAAGGGATACCGCCGCTATCGATTGCCGGCAGCTTCACTCCCTCAGGACCGACAAGCTCGAAAGGCGCAGAGCGGCCAGCCTCACTCTTTTGAGCACATAATGCGACGGGACCGCGCGACGTCAGAATTGCCTCGACCGCACGACTACAATTGGTGAGGCGCTTTTTGGTAATGGAGTTGTCCGACGTAAGTGTTGCAGACAATGTCCCACCGACGATGTGGAGTTCATCCTGTCCTGGCAACAGGAAAACCGCCGGGATCATCTCATAAGTCCCGCCAGCGGGATCCTCAAGGCTAGGCAGCCGTGTGGGATCGCCTACCATCTGATACCCGCTGTGCGCATCCCGGCGATAGCGCGCCAAGTAGTTCCCAAGTGTCGGATTATCGTAGTAGACAATGTATAGGTCGCCCCCGAACATCGTGACTGCTCGAAAATCCGGGCGACTGTCAGGAGTTGGCAAGATTTCGAGCCGCGCCCGCTCATCGCCGTTGGTATCGATCGTGACCAGGAAGAGAGAAGCAGTATCCGTGTTACGGACGATAGCCGCGCTGCCAGAAGCCTCTTTGACCGATGCCAGAACTTGCTCAACTTCCTCACGGCCTTCCACAATCGACAGACCAAAAGGCCGACTTTGCGCCAACAACTTTACTGATTTCGAATCCCTGAACGGAGCTAGTTTCGCCGGCCCGATCATCGCCTGTGTCGTGGAGCAGGCGATGAGGCCCCGCCAGAGATATGCTTCGTATTCGTTGATGATCAGTTCATTCTTGCCACTAACAACCGGATAGCGAGTAAACTCGTCCTTCCGGCGATAGCGATCGATGCTCCGCCGCGCTATCTCGCCAAGGTGCTCAAGGGAGGGATGGCGGCAGCCCATGACCAGAGCCATTCCAAGATCGTAGAGCCGAGCCGGTCTAGGAATATTCACTTGGATAATTGGCCACGCTCGCAATGTGTCGCCATCCACAAATTCTTTGAGATGATCAACGACGGCCTGAAGTTTGATCTCGGCTGTCAGCCTGCCGCCTTCCGCTGCGTAAGTCTCCAACCCATCAACGATATAGGAGGCGTGAGCAAGGTCATTTGTTACATCTTCTTGGATGGAATATTTCCAGTACCAAGCACCACTTGGGCTGACGTAGTGATTGTCAACCAACGACCTTACGGTCGCGTCGGCAGCATACCTAAGCTGCTCCGCGACTTCTTCATTCGCATACTTTGAAAACCGCTGCATCTGCCCCGCCAAATAAGCCGCGGGGTTGAAAGTGTCGTACTTCTGGTCGCTCTCCTGAAGCGAGTAAGGCAATAAGCCAGATGGCGTCCGCCAGCGGGCGAACTCAAGTAGGGATTTCTCGACCGTAACTAGAATCTCCTCGCCGGGCGCCGATGGGTCCGTCTCCATCCAGTCGAGCAATGCGTCAACGACAATTCCGGTCGAGATCGAATACACCGTGTTTGCTGGATTAATTGACCCATCCCCGTAAGCATCCCACGCCACCGGAACGCCCCAGCCTGTGCGTTTCGATGAATCCAATCGCGCATTGTCCAAAAGCCAACGTCCCGCTACGCCAGCAAGGTCGGGCAAATCAGGCGAGATACCGTTTCGTGCGCGCTGCAGTTCTGCCATCAGAATAGCAGCATAGCTTTTCGGTATATCGACGATGGTATTGCCAGGATAATCGGCAACCCCACGTCCGGGGTATGTCGAGTCGAAGCGAGCATAGACCTGCGACAGAATATCTTGCGGGCCAGGATGCCCGGATTTCCAAATGATCCAGGCAGCGCAGCTTTCGAACGCCACAACGAGGATAAGGGCTAAAATCGCCCGTCTATGCATTTTAGCCCCATTTGCCGATACTTTAACGAATGGGGTATCTATCGCCTCTCTTCATTATATGGAAGTCGGAATTATACGTTAGAATGGATGTAGCGGCAGTCGCAGGCACCGTTCCGACCACGGAAGCAGCCTTAGCCAGAGACTTGCCGATAATCGGCTAGACTTATCCGTTCAAAACCAGCCTCTTCCCCGCGCCGCTACAACCGGGCGTCGGCGCTGATGAAGGCACCAGTCTGGAGATAAGCGATCGCCGTCGCGTGGCCGGGGGTGAGGCCGCTCGCCACCTTGATTTCACCGCTACCGAACGAGCCGAACCCGATCGTGCTGGTGCGCCAACTTCCCATCGCCGTCACCGTGATGCCGGTGCCGGTCGCGGTGAAAAGCTGGAAATCGCCCGGCGCGGATGTAGCGATCGACGGCGCTGCACGCATGGTGACGGGATGATCGAACATGTAGCCGAACGCC
>JBARWE010000104.1:0-5100 GCA_049646625.1 Xanthobacteraceae bacterium | reverse complement strand
TGCGCCGCGCTTTCCAGTTCCTGCTCAAGCCGGGCGATCAGGTCCTGCAGATTGTCCGCCTCGCGCGACAGGGCGAGAGCGCGCTCACGCTCCGAGGCCATGTTCTTTTCGGCCTCGGCCTGCCGTTTCTGCCGCTCCGTGACCAGCGCGCCGAGCCGGGCGCGATCATCCGCCAGCCGGTCGCGATCGGCGGTCAGGCGATCGCGCTCGGAGCCGATGGTCTTGCGCAAGGCGGCCAACTCGCCGAGATCGGCCATCAGCTTCTCCGCCCGGCCGCGCATCTCGGGGATCACGGCGCCGAGCAGCATCGCGGTGCGCAGCGATTTCAGCGAATCCTCCGGCCGCACGAACAGCGCCGGCGGCACATGACGGCCGGCGCGCTGCAAGGCGGCCAGCACCTCGGTGGTCTCGGCACGGCGCGCATCGAGCGACGCCTTCAGCCCGCGCTCGCGCTCATCGAGCGTGATAAGGCTTGCCACCGTGCCCTCGATCCGGGTTTCGACCTCGCGCACCTTGGCGGCAATCTCGATCAATTGCTGGTTGAGCCTGGCGCGGTCCTCGCCGATGGCAGCGATCTCGGCTTTCAGCTTGTCGGCCAGCTCAGCCGCGCTTTTCTGCCTGGCAAGCGTCGCCTCCAGTTCCTCGGTGCGCCGGCGGATCGCCTGTTCGGATGCCGTGGGCGCGGCGGGAGCGGCAGCCGCCTCGACGGTTTCCTGCGCCATCGCGCCGGTCGCCGCCGACACCAGCATCGCCGACAGGCACAGCGCCGGCCACATCGCCACGAGGGCGGCGGAAGGAGCCTGCCGGATACACGTTGCGATCGCCAAAATCGAGCCGACCCTTCATAGCGTTTTCGAGCGAAGCGCAAACCGGTTTGCGCGAAGAAAACGCCTCAGAATAACAATCCGATCATCTCTTGTTTGAGCACGATCTTGTCCGAAAACCGGTTTCCGCTTTTCGGGATCATGCTCTAAGCACGGTGATAGGGGTGGCCGGACAGAATCGTCGCCGCCCGGTAAATCTGTTCCAGCAACATGACACGAACCATTTGGTGCGGCCAGGTCGCGGCGCCGAATGCCAGCGTCAGCTTTGCCTTGCGCCGCAATTCGGGCGAAAGTCCGTCCGCGCCGCCAATGATGAACACCGCCTCCGCCACGCCTGCGTCACGCCAGCCGCCGATCAGGGCGGCGAACCCGGTGCTGGGCAGCGCCCGGCCATGCTCGTCGAGCGCCACCAAGAGCGCCTGATCCGGGCAGCGCGCGGCGATCGCGGCACCTTCCTCGGCGATCCGGCTGGCAGCATCGCGGGCGCGGCTTTCGGCGATGTCGTGAATATCGAGGCTACGGAACCCGAGCCGGCGACCGATCTCGGTAAAGCGCGCCTGATAGCGCGCCGCAAGCTCGCGTTCCGGGCCGTCCTTGAGACGGCCGATGGCAATAATCGTCAGGCGCATCGGCGCATTCCGGTTCCGCCGGACCGGAACCGGAGCTGCCCCGGTTCAGGCCGGCTCGGCCGCCTCCGGCAGCCACATCCGCTCAAGGTTATAGAAGCTGCGCACTTCGGGGCGGAAGACGTGGACGACGACATCGCCGGAATCGATCAACACCCAGTCGCAGGCCGGCATGCCTTCGATCCGCACACCAGCGAGGCCACTCTCCTTGAGGCCCTTGGCGACGTTTTCGGCAATGGCGCCGACATGCCGGTTGGCCCGGCCGGTGGTGACGACCATGTAGTCCGACAGGGGGGATTTGCCGCGGAGGTCGATGGTGATCGTATCTTCCGCCTTCATGTCGTCGAGACGGGAGAGGATCAGGCTCAGGGTCTCGGAGGCGTCAGGGCGCGCCTGGAAGACCGCAGTGGGCGCCAGAGCTTTCGGCTGCCGTGCCCGGGACAATACAGATGGGGTCAGGGACCAGTCCTTTCACTGTATCGCGGATGCCGACTCCCGGCATCCTGCGGGAATACTATCCATGTGGGGACGGTATTTTCAATCGTCCAGACGGCCGCCGCGACGGCGCGCCGCCTCACCCTTTCCAGCTGCCGTCGGGGTTGCGCAGCGCGGTCGAGGACAGCGACGACTTCAGGCCGGTCAGGAACACCCAGGCGGGCGGCGCGACATCCGGCAGCGCCCGTGCCGCCCGCTCGGGCAACCGGTGCGTGGCGAGCGCCCGCGCCGCCGGCGACACCAGCGCCCGCAGGCCGAGCGGAGGGCGATCGATAACCGCGAACGGCACCAGCGCCGCAATCTCGCGCCAGCGATCCCAGCGGTGCAGCTGAATCAGATTGTCGGCGCCCATCAGCCATACGAACCGCGCCTCGGCGCAATGCCGCCGCAAATACCACAGCGTGTCCACGGTATAGCGCGTATCGATGACGGCTTCGAGACAGCTCACCTTGATGCGCGGGTGGCCCGCCACGGCGCTGGCCGCCGCCGCCCGCGCATCGAGATCGCGCAGCGCGCTGACATCCTTGAGCGGATTGCCGGGCGACACCAGCCACCACACCGCATCCAGCCCGAGCCGCTTTAGGGCGAACAGGCTGACGGCGCGATGCGCCTCGTGCGGCGGATTGAACGAGCCGCCGAGCAGCCCGATGCGCTGGCCCGCCGCGAACGGCGGCAGGGCCTGGCGCGGCAACGGCGGCGTCATGGTTGGCTGGGCGATCGCGTCTCTCCGGTCCTGAACCCGCGCAGGATAGCGCACGCCAGAATGACTATTCCAGAACAACCCCAAATCGAGAACGTTTTCGAGCGAAGTGGGCACCGGTTCGCGTGAAGACAACGCGACAAAACAAAATCCTGGATTTCCGCTTCTGATTCCATCAGAAGCGGAAAAGCTCAAAAAAACAGCCAGGTCGCAAGCAGGAAGGTCGGGATCAGCACCACGCCCGACCACAGCATGTAACCGAAGAAGCTCGGCATCTTCACGTTGCTCTCACGGGCGATGGCGTAGATCATGAAATTCGGCGCGTTACCGATATAGGTGTTGGCGCCCATGAACACCGCACCCGACGAGATCGCCGCCAGCGTCGCCGCCTTGGCGCCCATCAGCACTTGCGGATCGCCGCCTGCCAACTGGAAGAACACCAGATAGGTCGGCGCATTGTCGAGGAACGACGACAGCCCGCCGGTGAGCCAGAAATAGGCGGCGGCATTGTCGCTGCCGTCAGGGTTGGTCACCAGCGCCAGCAGGGCCGCGAACGGGCCATGGCTGCCGGCCTGCAGCATCGCCATCACCGGGACGATGCAGATAAAGATCGCGGCGAACAGGATCGCCACCTCCTTGATCGGCCCCCAGGTGAAGCCGTTGGCGGTGCGGTCCTTGTCGCGGGTCACGGCCATCGACACGACCGTGACGGCGATGAAGATCAGGTCGCGCAGGACGTTCTGCAATTCCAGCTCGACGCCGGCGACACCGAAGGCAATGCCGGGCTTCCACTGCGCGCTCATCAGGATCGCCGCGATGATGACGCCGATCAGCAGGAAATTGACCTTGCCATGCAGCCGGAGCGGCGCATCCGGCGTCGGATCGCGCCGCGCGACCAGCTTCTGCGCCCGCTCGTAGCGCGACAGCGCCACGTCCAGCACCACGAACACCGCAAGCACGATGCCGGCCACCGTCATGGTTTCGAAAAGCAGATGCTGCGTGGTCCAGAAGAAGTCCACGCCCTTGAGGAAGCCGAGGAACAGTGGTGGATCGCCGAGCGGCGACAGCGAGCCGCCGATATTGGCAACCAGGAAGATAAAGAAGATCACCACATGGGCATTGATGCGGCGGGCATCGTTGGCGCGGATCAGGGGCCGGATCATGATCATCGCAGCACCAGTGGTGCCGACCACGCTTGCCATCAGCGTACCGATGGCGAGCAGCACCGTGTTCACCAGCGGGCCGCCGCGCAGATTGCCTTCGAGATAGATGCCGCCCGCGGTGGTGAACAATGCCAGCAGCAGCAGGATGAACGGGATGTATTCGAGGAACGCCGTGTGCGCCAGCGTCGTGGTGGCGATGCCCGCCTCATGGGTGAGATAGAGCGGACCCACGATCAGCGCGCCAAGCACGAAGGCGAACTTGCCGAAATGATGCTCCCAGACGTGCGGATAGAACAGCGGGCCGGTGGCAATGCACAACAGGATGGCGAGGAACGGCAGCGCCCACCACAGCGACAGCGCCGCCCCGTCAAGCCCCTCGGCGGCGAGCGCCGGCGCGGGAAACAAAAAGGCCGCCATGGCAAGCGGCGCCGCTAGCAGACAAACCCATCGGCGCATGACGGTCCCCCGTGCAGACTTTCGTTGGTCAGGAAGCCGCCTCGGGCGACGGCTGCAGGAATTCGCCCGCCTTGTAGAGCGAACGAAACGGAATGCCGACCCCGGCGAAAGTCTCGCTCGCCCCTTCCTCGCGATCGACCATGGTGAACACCATGACGACATCGGCGCCCGCCTGCCGTACGGCCTCCACCGCCTTCAGCGCCGAGCCGCCGGTGGTGGTGACGTCCTCGACGATGACGACACGCTTGCCGCTCAGGCTTTCGTCTTTGGCCAGCCCCTCGACGGCAAGCCGCGCGCCGTGCTCCTTCGGTTTCTTGCGCACGAACAGCGCGGGCACGGGCCGCCCCTTGAGCCATGACGCCTGCGCGATGGCGCCGGCGATCGGCACCGCGCCCATTTCCAGCCCGCCGATATAGTCGAACACCTCGTCCTCCAGCGCGTGCAGCGTCAGTTCGGCGAGCAGCGCGGCACCTTCCGGGTGCAGCATCGTCGGCTTGAGATTGAAGTAGAAGTCGCTTTTGCGGCCGGAGGCGAGCGTGATCTCGCCGCGCCCGAACGAGCGGTCGCGAATGATATCGTGGAGGCGGGCGCGGGCGGCTGATTTCGACACGGAACTGGCTTTCGGCAGACGAAGACGGTTTCCTTCTAGCGGCGCACGGGCGGCCTTGCCAGTGTCGAACGCGCCCGTCAACAGAGCGCCGGACTATCCGGCGCCACCGCCGCGACGTTCGATAAGAAGATGGAGCGCCGCCTTGATGATGTCGCGCTCCGCCGCGCTGAAGGCGGCGAGCAGCTCGGCCTCGTGCGCCTTGGCCGCCGCCAGCACCGGGCGGACG
>JBARWE010000103.1:0-2585 GCA_049646625.1 Xanthobacteraceae bacterium | reverse complement strand
GCTACCAGGCCCATCTGGCGAACGCCACCCGCATCGAAGTGCTCAGGTGAGTGATCAGAAAAATACCGTGCTTTCAGACTACTACAAGCTATTCACCAAATCCGCGCAGTCATGAGGCCCAGAGAATATCGGCCCTGAGAGACCGCTTCCGGGCCTTCTGGCTCGGAAGCCAGTGCTCAGCCCCTCCCGCATAACCCTCGAAAACAACGGAAAAATCCCGCCGCAGCCGGATCGGGAGAACGCTTTCGCGAGGGCAGATGGCGGAGGGAGTGGGATTCGAACCCACGGTACGGTTTCCCGCACACACGCTTTCCAAGCGTGCGCCTTAAGCCACTCGGCCATCCCTCCGAACGCCCTCTCATGGCGGGGTATGCGGCGATTTGCAAGCAACCCCGGCACCGCACCGCAAGTTTTCTGTAAAACGCCAAAAGCCCCCGGACGAAACCCACTGCCCAGGGCGCGCGCACCCGGCGGCGGCGCGCATGTTCTGTCGGCCGGCCGTCAGCCGGCGCGCGGCAACGCCTCGCCAAGCCCGTGCGCCAGCACCTTGCGCATCAGGTTCGGCAGCGCCTCGCCGTTCAGCCCGGCAATCGGCGCGAAACGCGCGCCGGCCGGGGCGCGGGTGCGCGGCGGTACCTGCGCCACATGCACGACGAGTTCGAGCGGAAAATGCGTAAAGACGTGCGACACCACGCCGGCCTTGCGATGCCAGCGCGCGCCCTTCGGCAAGCGCGGCGCCTGCGTCAGCGCGGCCGCCTCGTCGAATTGCGGCGCCCAGTCCGATGTCGGTACCTCGGTCATGCCGCCCAGCAGTCCTTTCGCGGGCCGTGTGCGCAGCAGCACCTCGTCGCCGCGCACCACCACGAAGGCCGCGCCGCGCCGCAGCGCGCCGGTCTTCTTCGGCGCCTTGCGTGGAAACGTCTCCTGATCGCCGCGCGCCCGCGCAAGACAATCCGCGCCCAGCGGGCACAGCACGCAGGCCGGCTTCTTCGGCGTGCAGATCGTCGCGCCGAGATCCATCAGCGCCTGCGCGCTGTCGCCGGGGCGCGCCGGCTCAAGCAGGGCGCGGGCCAGTTCGCCGATCCGCGCCTTGCCCTGCGGCAGGCTCTCCTCGACCGCGAACAGCCGCGCCGTCACACGCTCGATATTGCCGTCAACCGGCATCACCGGGCGCCCGAACGTGATGGCCGCGATCGCCGCCGCGGTGTAGGGGCCGATGCCGGGCAGCCGCCGCAAACCGTCTTCCGAGTCGGGAAACGCCCCGCCATGGTCGCGCGCCACCGCCACCGCGCAGGCATGCAGGTTGCGCGCCCGCGAATAGTAGCCAAGCCCGGCCCACGCCCGCAGCACATCGTCGAGGGTCGCCGCCGCCAGCGCCTCGACGCTCGGCCAACGTGCCACGAATTTCGCGAAATAGGGACCGACCGCCTTCACCGTGGTCTGCTGCAACATGATCTCGGACAGCCAGACCCGATACGGCTCGGCTATCTCCTGGCGCCTCGCCCGCCACGGCAGGTCGCGGCGGTGGCGGTCGTACCAGGCAAGCAGCGCCGCGGCCGGGTCGGGCCGGGCCGGCGGCTCGGGCCGCTTTCGTCGCAGGGTGGCGGCTGCTAGATTCATCGCCGCAACATGCTTGCAAGGCGCAAGCCTGGTCAAGGCGACCCGATGGCAAAACCCCGCTTCTCCCCGGCCCGGCCGCTGTCGGTGCTGCTCGGCGATGTGTTCAGCAGCGCTTTCGCGCGGCAGGGCTTTGCCTCGCGCGAACTGGTGACGCGCTGGGCCGAGATCGCCGGACCCGACATCGCCCGCCATTGCGAGCCGCTCAAGCTGCAATGGCGCCGGCCGACCGGGGACATGCCGCCGGAGCCGGCCACGCTGGTGCTGCGCGTCGACGGCCCGACCGCGCTGGAGGTGCAGCACATGGCCGGCATCATCCTCGAACGGGTCAACCGCTTCTTCGGCTGGCAGGCGGTGGGACGCATCGCGCTGCGCCAGGCACCGCTGTCCCGCCCCGCCCCGCGCCGCCGGGCCGTGGCGCCGGAGCCGACCGCCATCGCGCGCGAGCGCGCCGAACTGACAGCGATCGAGGACGACGACCTGCGCACGGCGCTGGCGCGGCTCGCCGCGGCCATCAAGCGGAAGTGAGCGTGACCCCATACGTCCGATCCCGGCCAACCATTGCCAGCCGGACGATTTCCGGCTAGCCAAACGGCCACCGATTGCTTGACGCCGCTTCCCGGAGGCTCCCGTGCCGATCACGCGCCGCACCTTCAACGCCACCCTCGCTTTTGCCGGGCTTGCGACCGCCGCCGGCCTCGCGCCGCTGCGGCTGATCGGTGAGGCGCTGGCGCAGACCGCGGCCGAAATCGCCCGCCCGAGTTCGCTCGGCGACATGGCGCTGGGCGACCCCAAGGCGACCGTTACCATCGTCGAATACGCCTCGATGACCTGCCCGCATTGCGCCACCTTCACCAAGGACGTGTTTCCGAAGCTCAAGGCGGCCTATATCGACAGCGGCAAGGCGCGCTTCGTGTTCCGCGAGTTTCCGCTCGACCTCACCGCCGCCGCCGGCTCGATGCTGGCGC
>JBARWE010000102.1:0-1849 GCA_049646625.1 Xanthobacteraceae bacterium | reverse complement strand
CGCCGCGCCTGTCGGCGCAGGACCGCGCCGCCCATGCCGCCTTCGTCGCGACCCTCGGCGAGAGTGCGCTGTGGCGAAATTACGCCGATGCGGCCGAGGCCGAGGTCCAATAAGGCAAACGGCCGGGGCAGGCCCCGGCCATCGCGCTGAATTTCGCCGGTTGCCGCCGCTCGGGCGGCGGCCGCAGGCTCAGCTTGGCTTGCCCTCGGCGCGCAGCTGCTCGGCCTGCCGCTCCATGTTCTGGCGGTACAGCCCGACGAAATCGACCGGGTCGAGCATCAGGGGCGGGAAGCCGCCATCGCGCACCGCGGCGGCAATGATCTGGCGGGCGAACGGGAACAGCAGCCGCGGGCACTCGATCATCACCAGCGGGTGCAGGTTCTCCTGCGGCACGTTCTGGATGCGGAACACGCCGGCAAAGTCCAGTTCGAAGGAGAACAGCAGTTTGCCCGCGTTCTCCGCCTTGCCCTCGATCGTCAGCGTCACCTCGAACTCGTTCTCGGCGAGGTTTTCGGCGTGGACGTTGATCTGGATGTTGATCGAAGGCTGCTGCTGCTGCGGCCCGAGGGAGGCCGGCGCATTGGGATTTTCGAACGAAAGATCCTTGATGTACTGCGCCAGCACATTGAGCTGCGGCACCGCTTCGGGCTGTTCCGAAGCCGGGGGTGCGCCGTTGCCGTTGGTCATGTAGTGTCTCCTGGGCGCCGCGCCGGCCTTTGCGGCGGCGGCCGGCGGGTGCGGCGCGGCGGCGCTGTCCGCCACGGTTTCGATGAAATCGCCCGGCCGCCATTGGCCGAGGTTGGCGAGTGGCTATCACAGGCGCGGCCTGATCGACAAGAAGCGCGGCCGGCAGCCGGCGCGAATTTGCGCCCCTGAAATGTCAAATCGCTCTAGAATCCGCCGAATTTGCCGGCAAAATGCATAATGACGTAAGCGGTTTCGACCATCATCGGGAGGGCTTGTCGGCAACGTGCCAAAACGCGCCATTGGCGCGGCCCGATTCCGTGTCTACATGATATAGGACACCTACCGCGGCACCGGCGGTTGCCGGATGAGCCGGCCGGATTCGGCCCACACCGGAAAGCAAATGAACGTGGACATCTACACCATCATCTTCCTGGCGCTCGCGGTCTTCATTTTCCTGCGGCTGCGCAGCGTGCTGGGGCAGCGCACCGGCAGCGAGCGGCCCTATGAGCGCATCAACCGCGATGCACCGCGTCCGGCCGCCGACAACGGCAACGTCGTGCCGCTGCCGGGCACCGTGATCGATCAGGCGCCGCTGGCCCCCGGCGATTCCAAGCCGGTCACCGATCGCTGGAAGGGCGTCGCCGAGCCGGGTTCGGCGCTGGCGGCCGGCTTCGACGCGGTGGCGGCGCAGGACTCCGCGTTCGATCCGCAGCATTTTCTCACCGGCGCGCGCGGCGCCTACGAGATGATCGTGCAGGCGTTTGCCAGCGGCGACCGCCGCGCCCTCAAGGATCTGCTGTCGAAGGATGTCTACGACAGTTTCGACGCCGCGATCCGGGCGCGCGAGCAGGCCGGCCATACGACCGAGACCCGCTTCGTCTCCATCGACAAGGCGGAGTTCGCCGGCGCCGAGCAGCGCGACCGGATCGCCAACCTCACCGTCCGCTTCGTCTCGCAGATGATCACGGCGACCCGCGACAGGACCGGCGCCGTGGTCGAGGGCAGCCCCGACAAGGTCACTGATGTCACCGATATCTGGACATTCGCCCGGGATACCTCCTCGCGCGATCCGAACTGGAAGCTGGTGCGGACGGAAAGCGTGGAGTGAGCGCCCCGCCGCGCGCCTGTGGGCCGCGGCCTGGCTCGCGGCGCTGGCGCTGAC
>JBARWE010000101.1:0-4119 GCA_049646625.1 Xanthobacteraceae bacterium | reverse complement strand
GAGCAACGGCGCGCGAGCGCCGCTCCTCGCCGTAGAGATAAATGACGCGGGCGAGATCCTGCTCCGACGCTCTAGCGACGACATCGGCCGCGCTCGGCCCCTCACGCCCCATGCGCATGTCGAGCGGGCCGTCGAGACGGAACGAGAAGCCACGCGCCGCCTCATCCAACTGCATCGACGACACACCGATATCCATCACCACGCCATCGACGTGACCCGCGCCTTCGGTACGGGCCACAGCGGCGAGATTGGAAAAGCGGTCCTCGACCAGCGTCAGCCGGCCGCCGGACGCATCAACCAGCGCAAAGCCGCCGGCAACGGCACTGCGGTCGCGGTCGATGCCGATCACGCGGGTGCCGGCCTGCGCCAGAATGAGCCGGCTGTAGCCGCCGGCGCCGAAGGTCGCGTCGATATAGACACCGCCGGCACGCGGCGCGAGCGCGGCAACGGCCTCTGCACCAAGAACGGGAATATGGCGAATCGTCTGCCCCGTCATCGGCGCACGCCGTTTTGCGCCATGACGCCGCAGCGGCGGCAGCGCGGCCATCGAACGATACGACGCAGGGCCGCTGTGGCGGCCGAGCGCCGTAAAAATCCGCATCGATGGAGAGGCGCTGCCATGGGGAATGTCAGGGGCCATAGGAACCGCAGCCGCTCCACGAAAAGCCGGCTTTTCACCTTTGATTAAGGGTGGTTAGCGTTAACAAACCGTTCACGCCCAGCGGCGACATTGAGGACGGCCGGCAGGATCGCCGGAATCGGCGGCGCTGGGATGCGGGCGGCGTTGCCCACAGGGTCCCGTTGCGCGGGACGCCGGTTGCCGGGATAAGGGAACGGCGTTCGCCAACCCGGAATCCGGCCAAGGAGCGGGCGATACCGCGAACAAAATTCGGGCAGCATGGTTAACCGCCGTAACCGAATTGCGCCTGATGGTCCTGCCGGGGCTTTGAGTTGTCGATGTCGAGAGGGCCGTCAGCGCCACCGCCTGCAAGAGCGCCACGCCGCGTCATCCCGGCCTCGTGGTATTCCGACCTGCCGAAATTCACCCCCGATTCGTCGGTGGTGTCGGAGGTCACGCCCTCGGCCAATTTCGGCGAGCGCCGCGAGGCCCGCGCGCCCGACATGATCGTGCTGCACTATACCGGCATGCCCGACGCCGAAGGCGCGGTGATGCGGCTGTGCAAGGAAGGCAGCGAGGTCTCCGCCCACTACATCGTGATGGAGGACGGCGGCGTGCTGCAATGCGTGCCGGAAGCCTTTCGCGCCTGGCACGCCGGCGAAGCGTTCTGGGCCGGCGAGCGCGACATCAACTCCTGCTCGATCGGCGTCGAAATCATCAACCGCGGCCATGACTGGGGTTATCCCGACTTTCCGCTGCGCCAGATCGCGGCGGTGATCGCGCTGTGCCGCGGCATCATCATCCGCCGCGACATTCCGCCCGAGCGGGTGCTGGCCCATTCCGACGTCGCACCCTTGCGCAAGATGGACCCCGGCGAGAAATTCCCGTGGCAGGCGCTGGCCAATTCCGGCGTCGGGCATTGGGACTGGCCGGCGCCGATCACGCCCGGCGACAGCCTTGCGCCAAACGCCGAAGGCGACGCGGTGCGGGCGCTGCAGGAAAAGCTGGCGGCCTACGGCTACGGCGTGCCGGTCAGCGGCTGCTACGACGCCGACACCGTCAAGGTCGTCACCGCGTTCCAGCGCCACTTCCGCCCCGAACGGGTCGACGGCATCGCCGATCCCTCGACACGGGCGACCCTCGATGGCCTGCTGGCAAGCCGGGCGGCGGCCCGCCGCGGCGTCACATAATATAATCCGCATGCCCGGCTTGACCCGGCGCACACGAATCCCCATCACTGCCGCATCAGTCGGCCGGACGGCCGCTCCCGCAAGCGCCGAAAGGCGGCGGGGGAGGAAAGTCCGGGCTCCATCGACCGACGGTGCCGGATAACGTCCGGCGGGGGCGACCCCAGGGACAGTGCCACAGAGAACGAACCGCCCGCCTTTGCCCTTCGGGCTTCGGCGCGACAAGCTCCGGCTCGCCGCGCCGTAGCAGCGCAAGCTGCGCAGGCGGGTAAGGGTGAAAAGGTGCGGTAAGAGCGCACCGCGCCGCCGGCAACGGCGGCGGCATGGCAAACCCCACCGGGAGCAAAACCGAATAGGAACGGCGACCGCGACGGTTCGCTTCGGGCGCGAGCCTTGAGCGATAACCCCGCGAGGGGCGGTCGGCCCCGGCCGTTCGGGTAGGTTGCTTGAGGCGGCGCGCAAGCGCCGTCCCAGAGGAATGGCCGTCACGCATCGCGCGCAAGCGCGGTGCCCTACAGAACCCGGCTTACAGGCTGGCTGATGCTTTCGCGCTTCGCGCGAACGATGAGGGGACCGGCGCACCTGCACCGGTCCCCTCGCCCGTTGTGATCCGCCTGGAGCTTTTTCGAGCGAAGTGGAACCCGATTCCCACTTTGCTCGAAAACGCTCTATTGCGTATCGATCTCGCTTTCGTCGTCCGCCGCATAAGACGAGCGCGCCCGCGATTTCACCGAGCCGGTGATGCCGCCGCGCCCGGCGAACAGGTTGCGCGCGCCAGCGCGCGCCGCAATTTCCTCGCCGGACACCGCACCGGGCCGGCAGATCGCGCGGCCGGAGGAGCGCCGCATCAGGTCCACATGGATGTGATTGTAGTGGTAGACATTGGACCCCGGCGCCAGCACCGTGGTGAAATACTGGCAGGCGGCGGCCTGCACGTCGCGCAAAAAGCCCTGCTCCTCCGGCACGCCCTTCCAGCCATTCTGCACCGAGATGCGCCGGCCATCGGCCAGCACGAACGCCGAGATGTCGAGCGCGTTACCGAACGCATGCTCGGAGATGCGCGCATTCGGGTTGCCGTTCATGCCGCGGCACGAATAGGCGGAAATCTGCCGGATCTCGGCGACCGGCGCGCCGAACCAGCGCAGCGCCGCCGGCTGCACGGCATCGGTGATCCAGCGGTCGAGGACGGACACGATCGGACAGGCCAGCGTCGGGTTCGGCTTGACGGCGACCGGCCCGATCGCGGCGACAGGGCTGCCCCGTGACGGTCCGAGCCGCGGCGGCTCGGGCTGCCGCATTGCCCCATCGGGCGCGGCCCGCAGATAGGGCGACGGAGCACCCTCGGCCGGCAGCTCGACCGCATCGATGTCCTGCTCGATCCCCGGCGCGTTCAGCGACACCGGACCGCCTGCGGGCGCGACCGGAGCGCGCATCCCGACCGGATCGATGGGATAGGACGACACCGCCGCCGGCTGCGGCACCGGCCGCGGCGCGGGATTGGCCGGATAGGCCGCGGGCGAGGGCCGCAGCGGCCAATGTGGCGCCGCCGCTTGCGGAATGGTGCCGGGCGGGCGCAGGTCGCTGGCAAAGCCGAACGCGGAACTGCCGCCGAGCGCCGCCACCTTGAGCGGAAAATCGGCGCCGCAGGCGCCGGGGCCGGAGATCGGCTTGATCCGCACCAGTTCGCTGCCGGCGCCAAGCGCGCCGGATTTGAGGCAGGCGACTTCCGCCTCATGCCGCCACGCCTCGCGTTGCGCGGTCTGGAAAAAACCGCGCCCGCATCCGGCCAGCGACAAAAGGACGAGCGAGCCGACGAGATACCAACATACTCTGCGCGTCATGGCCGGCAGAGTCGTCGAAATCATTTAAAGACTCTTCAACATATTGATTTGACGTATTTTTAACCACGATTGGGAGAAATTGCCGCGCTGCAGTATGACGCCCGCCGGCTCCGGCGCGGCCGGAACGATCAGCCAGGTCCGGCGTTGCCTCCCGATCGATATCGACGGGGGAGCCAGTCCATGACTCGCGCCATGACCAGCGCCGCCAGACTGAGCGTCGTCACGGCGTATCTTGCGCTCGCCTTTGTTGCCGCCATCGTCTGCGGCGCGTTCAACGGCACCGGGTTCTGAACCGATCCGACCGAACGGCGCTGCTCGTTTTGCCGCCATGCCGCGTTCCGGGCATGATCGCGCGTTACTGTTCGCGCTGAATCAGCCGGAGCCGCCATGCGCCTGAAAACCTTTGCGATCGCCACCGTGGCGCTGGCCGTTGCCGCCACCGCCGGTCTCCTCGCCGTCCGCTGGCTGGCGC
>JBARWE010000100.1:0-6990 GCA_049646625.1 Xanthobacteraceae bacterium | reverse complement strand
CCGCCGGATCGTCGCCGGCAATCCCCGCCGCCGCGAGCCGCTCGCGCGGCAGATAGAGCCGGCCGATCGCGGCGTCCTCGTCGATGTCGCGCAGGATGTTGGTGAGTTGCAGGGCACGGCCTAGCTGGTGCGCGAGCGCGCGACCATCTTCCTCCGGCAGGCCGAATACCCGCACCGACAGCCGCCCGACGGCGCTGGCGACGCGGTCACAATAGAGGTCGAGGGTCGCCTCGTCGGGCGCGCGGATATCGGCCGCCGCATCCATCTCCATGCCGTCGATGATGGCGAGAAAATCCTCGCGCTTCAGCCCGAACGTTTCGAGCGAGGCGGCGTAGGCTGCAAGATGGGCCGGCGGCTCGCCGCGATAGAGCGCATCGATGTCGGCGCGCCACTGCGCAAGCGCGACGCGGCGCTGATCACGCGGCAGATCGGAATCGGCGATATCGTCGACGGCGCGGCAGAAACTGTAGATCTGAAACATCGCCTCGCGCTGCGCGCGCGGCAAAATGCGCATCGCCGCGTAGAACGAGCTACCCGAGGCCGCCGCACCCGAGCTGGCGTCCGCCATTGCCGTCTGCATGGTCACGCGCCGGCCGCCCGCCGCGCCGGCCGCCACCGCGTCAGGCGTCGCAAGCCCTCGCCGACGATCGCAGCGATGCCGTAAGCAAAAAGACGCGGGGAATCGAGGTGAACACGCTGGCTCAAGGGGTCGCGGGCTTTCAAGAGGCGGACGATCCCTTCAGCATAAGTCTGGATCACGGAAATCTCCAGCCCGAGCCGGAGATCGCGCACGGCGGCGGACAATGGCCGCGCCTCGTCGAGCAGCGCTTCGGTGCGTTCCGCAAGGCCCCGCAGACAGCGCCGCAGCGGCTCCGACGCTTTCGCTTCGCCCAGCGTCTCGACACCGGCGCCGGCGGCGGTGAGTGCGTCCAGCGGCAGATAGACGCGGTCGAGCGCACGAAAGTCCTTGCCGCAATCCTGCAGGTGGTTGTTGATCTGCAAGCCGGCGCACAGCAGGTCGGACGCCGCCCAGGTGGCGCGGTCCTCGCCATGGACGTCGAGCACGAAGCGGCCGACCGGCATGGCCGAGTGCCGGCAATAGCCGATCAGCTCGTCCCAGTCGGCATAACGGCGCTTGGTCACATCCATACGAAACGCGGTCAGCATATCGAGCGCATGGTGCGGCGGCATGCCGCGCTCCGCCAACGCCCGCCGCAACGCCACCGCCTCCGGCTGGCTGTCGCCATGGCCGCGCAGTTCGGCATCGAGAATATCAAGAAAGCCAAGTTTGTCGCGCTCGCTCAAGGTCGGATGGTCGGCAATATCGTCGGCGGTGCGGACATAGTTATAGAAGGCGAGAATCACCGCGCGGTGACGCGGATGGATCAGGCGCGACGCCACGGGGAAATTCTCGTCCCCCTCCCCCTTCCCGCTTCTAATCTCGGCCGCGATGCTCATGGCTGCCAAATTACTGCCCGCACAAGTGTGATCCGCGTCGCTCCAGGCGCGCGGGCCGCCAAGGCATGGTTCCCTGACGGTCTGCCCGGTCCATATAGGCGATCGGAGCGGTGATCCTCAATGGCCGGCGGGCCGGCGCCGCCCGTGGCAGCGGCTGCCGGCCTATTGGCCGTGGCTCGCCAGCACCTTCTGGCATGCCTTGGTGAGCTTTTGGCGATTCTGCTGCAGGCAGGACAGAATCACGAAATCGCCCTGATCCATCAGCTTGCGGCAAAAGCGCGTGACATCACGGGTGCAGGCATCCTGCTCCTGCTTGGTTCCGCTGCGCCCCTGATGCTGCGCATCGGCGGCGGTCACGACGAATGCAAGCGACAAAGCCGCGCAAAGAGCCAAAAACTTCAACGTTTCATTCCTTCATCAAGTGGCCGGCCGGTGCGCGGCCGCAGGCGGATGCTGCCAACAAAAACGCACGAAAAATGCGGCTGAAGTGAGAACCATACCGGCCACCTCGCCGCAAGCCGGGCGGCCGCCGGAGAGGCCATCGTCACGGAGCCGGAATTGGCAACCCGCCCGCACCCCGGCGATCCGCCTTGATGTCGCGGCCAACATCGCCACAATGCCGGACAGGGTCTTGAACCTGAAACCATCCTCCTTCACTAAACGTTGGCGATGCAGATCGTTCGCGGGCGGGCTTTCCAAAACGACCGACAGACGAAACCGGCCCGTACCGGCGCCGGCCTTGCCGAACGATCATTGCTATCCACATGATAATCCGGCCGGATGCGGTTCGGCTCGATTGCGGCGGGAAACTTATGATGACGATTTTCGGCTCGACCTGTTCCTTTTCATCTTTCGCGACGCGCCTCGGTGGCGCAGTCGTCATGCTGGCGCTGGCGGCATCGGCCGGCCAGGCCCAATCGGGACCGTTCAACAATCTCAACGGCGCCTGGTCGGGGACCGGCACCGTTTCGCTCTCCGACGGCTCGAAGGAGCGGATTCGCTGCCGCGCGCAGTATAACGTCGGCAGCAACGGCCACGCGCTGAAGCAGTCGCTGCGCTGTGCCAGTGACAGCTACCGGTTCGACCTGTCGAGCAACGTCACCGCTCAGGGCAGCAAATTGACCGGGACCTGGGGCGAAGCCAGCCGCAATCTCTACGGCGACCTTCAGGGCCAAATCACCGGCAACGACATCAATGTGTTCGTGACCGCGGCGGGCTTCGCCGGCAACCTCTCGGTGACGACGCGCGGCAACCGCCAGTCGGTCACGATCGATTCCAAGGGCGATCTGCGCGGGGTATCGATCACCATGAACCGCGGCAGCTAGCGCGTTTTCGAGCGAAGCCAAAACAAAGCCCTGAAATCTTTCACCGTTTCCATGAAGCGGCGAAAGACCCTAGTTCGGCATCGCCTCCTCGACCTTCATGCGCCGGCCCCACTGGTCGAAGAAATGGCCCTCGTTGATGACGAGGCGATTTTCGATAATGCGCTTTTCGAGATCGGCAAGTTCGGCCCGTGCCTGCGTATCGTCGATCGGGCCGCCATCGACATCGGGCACCGACATGACGACGACGCCCTGCCAGGCCACGCCCGCACCGCTCATCAACTCGTAGAAATCGTGCCAGCTCAGGTCGTCGCCGACCACATGCACGAAGGTCGAGCGCAGCGGCACCACCTCAAGCTCCGAGATGGCAACCAGCACCACCAGCGCGGTGAAGCCCTCGGTGCGGTCGTATTCGGCGACGATCCAGTCGTCGAACAACGCCGGACGGAGATCGGCCTTAGCAGACTTCGACAAGCGGCAACTCCACGACTTCACGCTCCATGAGGGCCAGGAACGGACCGCTGCGGGCGGAGCCGAACCATGTCTCGAAGGCCGCCAGCGCGCTGGCGATGGCGGTGGTGTCGGCCGCCTCACCCTCCGCCTGGCAGGCGCTCCAGCAGGCGCGCAGCACCGGCTCGAACCGGCGCAGCGTCTCCTCGTTCGCCTCGCTATCGGCGCTCATCTGCAACTCGTCCAGAAACGCCGCGCGGCCCTTCGCCAGCGCGTCGTCCTCGTTCTCGCCGGCAGCCACCGCGACGCCGACGCTGCGCATCAGGTTGTAGCGGCGAAAGCCGAAGGCGCGCTCCTGTTCGAGCGCCCGCATCCGCTCGGCCACCTCGCGGCGAAAGCTTTCCTCGGCTCTGCTGGCGGCATGGGCGTCCTGCTCCAGCCGGTCGAGAAACGCGGTCAATGTCTGCTCGGTCATGGCGCCCTCCTGGACGGCAAGGTCGGCTCCGGCCCCGACAGGAACACGGATACTCGCCCTCGCCCTGAAACGGGTCGCGTGATCCTGTCGCGAAGCGTCCGCTTCGCCGGGCACGCGCCCCTCAATGTGGCGGAAGAGAATGGGAGTCGAACCCACCAAGAACCGGCTCGCGGCCCTTCCCAGATTTGAAGTCTGGACGCCCCACCGGGGACGATGCTCTTCCTGAAACGCTGTCGCCGGCGTCGCCGGCTGGCCCTGCCATGACATTGGCCGGCCTACGGAATAAATCAAGCCGGTGCTTGTTGATGCGGCGCAGGTCGCCGCGGCGGATGGTGATGCCGTGGCGATCGAAAAATTCGAGAATCTGAATCGCGACCTTGCGGCCGTTGTTAAGTTGATCACGAAACTGCGCCGCCGTGAATTCGCCATTCGGAGCGAGGCCCGCGATGCGGGTCGCGATCTCGACCATCTCGGCCACGGTGTCGCGCAGAAAGAAATGATCGTGCGCCACCTCATCGGCGCGCCCCATGCGGCCAAGCAACTTGCACAGGCGCCGCACATCGGCCTCGGAGATACCGGTGATGCCGGCGATGTCGCGTACCCGCGGCGGCCGAAACCGCTCGCCCCCGCCGATCAGCGGCGCGATACGGCGCCACAATGTCTCGTCACGCGGCGTCAGGTGCACTTCATGCCCCGGCAGCCTGACCCAGGCGCCATCGAGGGCGACGTCGCGGCTACGGGCGAGGCCCTGCAGCATCGCGGCAAACGCCGGCGCCGGCAGCCGCGGTTCGAGTTGCAGCCGCAGCCGCTCGAAACCCATCCCGGCAAGATTGGGGTAATCGGCGTGAAAGGCCGTGAGCACCGCCGTCATGCCGTTCTTCAGCCGCAGCCAGGCGGCGGGCAACAAGGCGAACTCGGCCCTGGCGGTCGGCAGACGGATGAGACTCAGACGCTCGACAAGACCTGCCCGCTCGCTCTCCGACAGAGCATGGTCGCGGACGAAGGCGGCAAAATCGATGTAGCCGGGGGCACGGCTGAGCAACGCGGCAAGCGCCGCCTCCGGGTCGGGCAGCGCCAGCGCATCGAGCTGCGCGATGCGCTCGGGCGTGCGCCGCTTGCGTGCCGGCGCCCGCAGATCGAGGAAACGGCCGCCGCCGATGGTGCGTTGCGCGGTGGTGTCGCGCAGCACGAAGCGGTCGCCGGCGGCGGCGGCGATCGGCTGCTCCAGCACCAGTTGAACCACCGCGTGGCCGCCCGGCGCAATCGGCGCATCGCCGAGCAGCACCACGCGGGCGCCGACCTCGGAGGCGGCATGATGCAGCCGCACCGGCATCCACTGCGTCAGCGGCTTTGCTTCCGAGGCCAGCACCTGGACGGTGGCGTCGATGCGATCGGCCGGCGCATGCAGGTCGGGCGCCAGCACGATGTCGCCGCGCGCGATCGCGTCCTTGGTCACGCCGTCGCCGGCAAGGTTGAGCGCGCAGCGGTCGCCCGCCTCCCCCTGCTCGGCCGGGCGGTTCTGGGCATGGATGGCACGCACCCGCGCCGACAGCCCGGACGGGCTGACCGTCACCTGGTCGCCGACGGCAACCCGGCCCGACAGCACCGTGCCAGTCACCACCGTGCCGGTGCCTTGCAGCGTGAAGGAGCGGTCCACCGCGAGACGGAAACGCCCGGTGGCGGCACGGCGCCCATGGGCGCTGGCGGCCGCGAACAGTTGCCGGCGCAGATCGTCGATTCCGGCGCCGGTCGCGCTCGACACCGCAACCATCCCGGAACCGGCCAGCGCGGTCGCGCTCAGTGTATTGGCAATCTCGGTGCGCACCTCATCGAGCCGCGCCTCGTCAACGAGGTCGGCCTTGGTGATGGCGACGAGGCCGCGCGGAATGCCGAGCAGGTTGACGATGGCAAGATGCTCGATGGTCTGCGGCATCACGCCGTCGTCGGCGGCCACCACCAGCAGCACGAAGTCGATGCCGGTTGCGCCTGCCAGCATGTTGTGGACGAAGCGTTCGTGGCCCGGCACGTCGATGAAGCCGAGCACGCCGCCGCCATCCGGCGCCGGCAGATAGGCAAAGCCGAGGTCGATCGAAATGCCGCGCGCCTTCTCATCCTTGAGGCGGTCGGTATCGGCGCCGGTCAGCGCCCGCACCAGCGAGGTCTTGCCGTGATCGATGTGCCCCGCGGTGCCGACGATCATAAGGCCGCCTCCGGCAGCGGCGCATCGGCCAGCCGCTCGGCGCGGGTGATCTCGTCGGCCGACATTGCCGCGCGTGCCGGCGCGATGAACGCCTCCGCCAGCGCGCTGCCGCCGACATGCGCCCGCAACAGCCAGGCCAGCGCCGCGATGCCGTCGCGCGGCACGCCGGAGCCGAGGTGATAAGCCGCCCCGAGCATCGCCTGCGCATCGGCGTCGCCACGCGCCGCCGCCTTGTCCCACCAGCGCGCCGCCTCGGCCGCATCGCGCTCAAGGCCGAGCGCGTTATGATAGATCATGCCGATACGGGTCATCGCCGCAGCCACACCCTGCGCCGCGGCGGCCTCCGCCCAGCGCTTGGCCTCGACCGGATCGAACGGGATCATCTCGCCTTCGAGCAACATCCAGGACAGCATGTCCTGCGCCGGGCCGTCACCGGCCTCGGCGGCGGCGCGGTAAAGCTCGGCGGCGCGCACCGCATCGGACGCCACGCCCTCGCCCTTGAAATAAAGGTCGGCGAGGTTGCGCTGGCCAAAGGCATCGCCGGCGTCGGCGGCAAGCGTCAGCCACTTCACCGCGAGCGCAGGGTCGCGGACGACGCCCATGCCTTCGGCAAAACAGACGCCGACATTGTTCTGCGCCCGCGCCACGCCCTGATGGGCGAGCGGCCCCCAGATCGCCAGCGCGGTTTCGTAATCGCCGCTGCCCGCGGCATCGAGCGCCGCAGCCATCAGATCAGCGGCCGAGCGCTCCTCGTCCGCCTTGCGCCGGCGCGCCGCGATGCTGCCGAGCCAGCCGCCGATCATCGCCCATCCTCCCATGTGAAGGCCGCAAGATTGGCCACGAACGCCGCCTCGTCCCGCAGGCAGCGCAGGTCGAGCACGAACGCCTGATCCTCGATGCGGCCGATCACCGGCACCGGCAAGGCGCGGAAAGCACCGGCAAGCGCATCGAGCGCGCGGCCGCTGGCGCGCTTCGCCTGGAGGCGCAGCGCCAGCCCGGCGCTCGGGATCGTCTGCTGCGGCAGCGCGCCGGAGCCGACCTGGCTCGCGCAGGCAGTCGCCTGCACGCTGAAGCGCGTCCCGACC
>JBARWE010000099.1:0-16461 GCA_049646625.1 Xanthobacteraceae bacterium | reverse complement strand
GCAAGTGCCGCCGCCGGACGCCTGCGAGGATTTCTTCCGCCACGCCCCGCCGGGCCTCGGCTTCGCCCGGCATTTCGAGGGGCGGCTCGCCGCCGGGGCGATGCCGTTCAGCCGCGCCGGCGCGCCCGATGTGACGCTGTGGCTACGCCACCGCGACGCCAGCCTGGCGCCGTCGATCGTGGCGCTGCTCGCGCTCGCCGACGCGCCGCCGCCGGCATCCTTCGTGCTGTTCGAGAAGCCGGCGCCGATCAGCACCATGACCTGGTCGCTCGACATGCTGACCGACCAGTTGGCGACCGATGACGGCTGGTGGCTGGTGCGCACCGCTGCCGACCACGTCGCCAGCGGCTACTCCGGGCAGACCACGGGAATCTGGAATGCGCACGGCGCCCCGGTGGCCGTGGCACGGCAGAACGTCGCGGTGTTCATTTAAGGCGTTTGCGGCCCGCTCTCGGCGCCAGCACTAGCGAAACAGGATGTCGTTGGCGCTGACGATGGCGTAGGCCATGTGTTCAACAGTTGTGCGCTTGGCCATCGCCTGGTCGCGGATGATCTGGTAGGCATCCGGCTCGGACACGTTGCGCGCCCGCATCAAAATCGCCTTGGCCTCGGCGACGTGCCGCACCCCGGCAAGCTTGCTCTCCAGCCGCTGCACCTGCTTGGTCAGCGCGGTGCGCGAATTCCTGATCTGGCGCGCCACCACCAGCGCCGACATCAGGCCGAACGCCCGGATCGGCGACGGCACGATGCCGTGCACCTCCAGCTTCACCACCATCTCGACGATGGTGGGGTTCTCGTAATTGACGATGGCGATGACGGTCGGCGCCGCGGTGTGGCGATCCTCAGACCAGTTCGGCACCGCGGTGTCGGGCCGCACCGCGATGAACACCACGTCCGCGCCTTCCGGCAGGCGCGGCGCCGGCGGCCAGAACGCCTGCGCGTGACAGCCGATACGGCGCAATTGCAGCAGCAATTCCTCGCCGTCCTCGTCCGCCGGGTGAAACACCGCGACCGACAAGGTCCGCAAACTGCGCAACAGCTCCGATGTCGTGTTCCTCTGAACTACCATCGCGGCCCGTAGTTGCTATTTCGGCGTATCGAGGGAAATCGTCCAGTCGCCGAGCGAATGCGTGATCAGATAGGGGTCGGGGTGAACGGCCCGGATCGCCTGCCGGACCACGGTGAACTGGCCGCTGCCGTTGACGATGCCAATCCGCGGATACAGGCAGGTGTGATGGTTGGACGGGTCGATCCGCACCCGCCCCTGCGGCGCGTCGAACTCCGATCCGAGCAGGTTCGGCATCAGGGCGTCGATAGCGTCGCTGCCCGACAGCCGCATCGCGTTGGCGAACAGGTGCACCTGGAAATAGGCGGCCTCCCAGCCGGCATTCGGGACGACGTCGGAGCCGAACCGGCGCTTGAACTTCTCCAGGCTCTCCAGATTGCGCGGGGTTGCAATCGACTGGAAGTACGGCGCGGCCGAGACATGGCCGGCACCGACGTCGGCGCCCATCTGCGCGATCTCGGCTTCGAGCGTGGTCAGGCTCGCGATCGGCATGGTGCGCGGATTCAATCCGGCGTCGGCATAAGCCCGGTACAAACACGCGGTGGCATTGCCGACAACGGTGGAGAAGATGAAGTCCGGCTGCTTGTTCTTGATGTCGGCGATAATGCTCCTGAAGTCCTCTTCGGTGGCGTTGAGCGGCACATAGCGCTCGCCGACCTTCTCGCCGCCGCGCCGCTGCAGCACCAGATCGGTCATGATCCGGTTGGATTCATAAGGGTAGATATAGTCCGAGCCGACCAGATAGGTGCGCACGCCGTAGTTCGTGGTCATGAACTCGGCGAGCTGGACGCTGTTCTGGTTCGGCGCGGCGCCAGTGTAGACGATATTGCTGGAGCACTCGAAGCCCTCATACAGCGTCGGGTAGAACAGCAGCCTGTTCCACTTTTCGATGATCGGAATGACGGCCTTGCGCGTGCTCGACATATAGCAGCCGAAGATCACGTTGATCTTGTCTTCAAGCACCAGCCGCTCGGCCAGCACGCGGTACAGGCCAGGCGAGGACTGCGGGTCGTAGTGAACCGGAATGATCTCCCGGCCATCGATGCCGCCGGCCTCGTTGACCTCGTCGATCGCCAATAACGTCCCCATCAACTGTGACGTCTCGATGGTCGAGATGTCGCCGGTCTTGGAAAACAAAAGGCCAACATAAATCGGGCTGTGGTCAACCAACGGTCAACGCTCCGGTCTCAACACTCGTCACGCGACGCCATACAGAAATCCCGGCTCTCAATGCCCGACCATCCAGGGCCGATCCGCCCCGGCATGCTGATGGCCATGATGACCATGGCCGTGGTGGTGATGTCCATGATGATGATCGTGGCCGTGGTGGTGGCCTTGGTGGTGGCCTTGGGTCTTTGCGCGCTTCACGCGAGGCTCGCTGGAATTTTTCTCGTTCAGGCTGTGGGCCTTGCGATTGCTACCCGCCATCAGGTTGAGCTGCGCCGCGGCAGCCAGGCGCGGCGACTGTTTGCCGCACGAAGGACAGGCGGCCGGCTTGTCGTAGTCGGCCATCGGGCGGAAGTCCTCGAACGGGCCGCAGCTCTTGCACGAATATCCGTAGATCGGCATCGCAGATCCTCATGTTCGTTCGTCTGCCGATGATCAGGATCATCGGGCGGTTTCGGCGCCGGCGACCCGGCATGGAGCGCTACAGCGTTTTCGAGCGGGGTACCGGTTCGCATAAAGAAAACGTGTCAAAACAACAATCTGGCGCGGATGGGAGGCGCCGCGCGGCGCCTCCCGTTGTCGTCGATCTCTCCTGGCGGCTCAGGTTTCGAAGGCAAGATCGCTTTCCTTGACCTGCCGGCTCGGACCCTTGGCGTTGGGGCGGATGTCGAAGTCGAAAATCGCGGTCGGCACCTGCACCGCGACGCAAGCGTTGGGGATGTCCACCACGCTGCTGACATGACCCTCGACCGGCGCACAGCTTAAGATCGTGTAAGCCTGCTCGCCCGAGTAGCCGAACTTCTTGAGGTAGTTGACGGCGTTCAGGCAGGCCTGCTTGTAGGCCAGCGTGACGTCGAGGTAGCGCTGCGTGCCGTCGTCCTCCACCGAGATGCCCTCGAACACCAGGTAGTCGGAGTAGTTCGGATCGACCGGCCCCGGCTGGAACATCGCCTGGGTGATGCCGTACTTGTTGCAGCCACCCTTGATCAGATCGACATGCATGTCGACCCAGCCGGACATCTCGATCGCGCCGCAGAAGGTGATCTCGCCGTCGCCCTGCGAGAAGTGCAGGTCGCCGACGACGATGCCGCCGCCCTTGACGTAGACCGGCAGGTAGATGCGACTGCCGCGGCACAGGTTCTTGATGTCGCAGTTGCCGCCGTGCTCGCGCGGCGGCACGGTGCGGGCGCCCTCGCGCGCTGCCTGCTCAAGGGCCGCACCCTTCAGCTTGCCAAGAATGACGTCCTGCGGATTCGGCGGCAGCGCCAGCGGCGGCACGCGCTTCGGGTCGGTGGCGATCAGCGCCGCCTCGCGGTCGTTCCAGCGCTTGAGCAACTCATGCGAGGGCAGACAGCCGACGATGCCAGGGTGGGTCAAGCCGGCAAAGCGCAGGTTCGGAATGTGGCGCGAGGTGGCGAAGATGCCGTTGAAGTCCCACACCGCCTTGGCGGTCTTGGGGAAGTAGTCGGTCAGGAAGCCGCCGAACTTCTGCTTGCTGAAGATGCCCGTGTAGCCCCAGCGCTCGTCGTCGAACACGCCGATGTCGAGGATATCGACGACGATGATGTCGCCAGGCTCGGCGCCCGTGACCCCGACCGGCCCTGACAGGTGGTGGCACGGCGCGAGGTTGACGTCGCGGATGTCGTTGGCGCTGTCGTCATTGTTGATCTGGCCGCCGGTCCAGTCGAAGCACTCCACCCGGAACGACTCGCCGGGCTTCACTTCCGCGACCATCGGAATGTCGGGGTGCCAACGGTTGACGATCACCGCCTCGTCCTGCTCGGTCGGCAATCGCTTGCGATCGACGCTAATCACCTTTCTCATCGTGCTCTCTCTCCTTCAATTGGCGGCCCCTTGGCTGCACAGAAGCTCGTTATGTTTGCAGGCCAGCGCCGGAAACGGCCGGCGCAGGCCGCCCGGTCACACCTTCAGAAATTCGCGGATATCCTCGATGCCGGCGTCGTCGCGGCGTTTCTCCTCGACGATGCGGCCGCGATCGATCACCAGGAACCGGTCGGCGACCTCAAGCGCGAAACTCAACACCTGCTCGGACACGAGGATCGAGATGCCGCGATCGCGGCGCAGCGCCACCAGCGTGCGCGCCAGTTCCTTGATGATCGACGGCTGGATGCCCTCGGTCGGCTCGTCGAGCACCAGCACCTTCGGCTCGGCGACCAGCGCGCGCGCGATCGCCAGCATCTGCTGCTGGCCGCCGGAGAGGTTGCCGCCCTTGCGGCTCTCCATCTCGCCGAGCACCGGGAAGTAGTCGTAGATATAGGCCGGCACGTCGCGCTGCGGATTGTTCTCGGTGCCGGTCAGGATGTTTTCCTTTACCGTCAGTAGCGGAAAGATCATGCGGCCCTGCGGCACGAAGGCGAGGCCGGCGGCGACGCGCCGATAGCTCGGCTGGTTCTGTAGCGCCACGCCGTCGAGCACGATCTCGCCGCTGCGCACCGGCAGCATGCCGATGATGGCCTTGAACAGCGTGGTCTTGCCCATGCCGTTGCGGCCCATCACCGCCACCGCCTCGTGCGCGCCGACCGTCAGCGAGACGTCGCGGATGGTGTGGCTTTCGCCGTAGAACACATTGAGGGCGTTGACGTTGAGCATCGCCGGTCAGGCTCCGAGATAGACTTCGATGACGCGCGGGTCGCACTGCACGTCGCTGAGGCTGCCGGTGCACAGCACCGTGCCGTGGTGCATCACCGTCACGGTGCTGGCGATGTTCTTGACGAATTCCATGTCGTGCTCGATCACCACGATCGACTTGCCGGGCGCGATCCGCTGCAACAGTTCGGCGGTGCGCTCACGCTCGCGCGGACTCATGCCGGCGACCGGTTCGTCGAGCAGCAACAGCGTCGGCTCCTGGATCAGCAGCATGCCGATCTCCAGCCACTGCTTCTGGCCGTGGCTGAGCTGGCCCGCCTTGGTGCGCAGGTTATCCTGCAAGAACACCTGCTCGGCGATGTCGCCGATGCGCGCTTTCACGGCGCTGTTGCGCTTGAAGAACAGCGAGCCGAACACGTCGCGCCCGGTCGGGATGGAGATCTCGAAATTCTCCAGCACCGAGAGGTCTTCGTAGGTCGATGGCGTCTGGAATTTGCGGGCAACGCCGGAGCGGACGATCTGGTATTGCGTCAGCTTCGACAGGTCGATGCCCTTGAACTTGACGCTGCCGACGTCCGCCGCCGTCTTGCCGCACAGGATGTCGAGGAAGGTCGTCTTGCCGGCCCCGTTCGGGCCAATGATGACGCGCAATTCCTCCGGCGCGATACTGACGCTGAGATTATCGAGCGCCTTGAAGCCGTCGAACGAGACGGTCAGGCCATCAACTTCCAATAATTTGCCGTCCATGGTGTCGCAATGCCCCAGCGCCGCTTCGAAATATCCGTGATCGTCGTAGGTCATCGTGCTCATTGCGCCATGCTCCGCTCGGCCTTGCGTGCCACCGGCCACAGCGCCGCAATCCGCGCCAGCAGCCGGTCAACGAGGTCGGACAACCCGTTCGGGATCACCATGACGACGACGATGAACAGCCCGCCCAGGAAGAACAGCCAGCTTTCCGGGAAATATTCGGACAGGTAGGAGCGCGCGAAGCCGACCAGCAGACTGCCGACGATGGCGCCCGGCACCGACAGCCGGCCGCCGACGGCGGCGTAGATCACCATCTCGACCGACGACATCACGCCGACGACGGAGGGGGCGATCAGGCCGACCTGCAGCGTGTAGAGCGCGCCGCCGATCGAGGACAGCACGGCCGCGACCATGAAGGCGAACGCCTTGAACATCGCGGTGTCGTAGCCGGAGAAGCGCACGCGATCCTCGCGGTCGCGGATGGCGATCAGCACCTTGCCGAAGCGCGAGCGGATCATCAGGCTGACCAGCGCGCCGACGGCGAACAGCATCAACACCTGGATGACGTAGATCACGAACTTCGACTCGTCGCTGATGATGTCGATGCCCATCAGCGTGTTGAAGTCGGTGATGCCGTTGAAGCCGCCGGTCTGCCCTTGCGCGCCGGTCAGGATCGTCGCCAGCGTCAGCGCCAGCGACAGGGTGACGATGGCGAAATAAACGCCCGACACCCGCTTGCGGAAGATCGCATAGGAGAACACGAACGACAGCACCGCCGGCAGCACAAGGATCGAGACGACCGTGAAGGCGAACGAGTGGTAGGGCACCCACCACACCGGCAGCGCCTCGACGCTGCTCCACACCATGAAGTCGGGCAGTTCCGGCGCCGATGCCTCCAGCTTGAGGAACATCGCCATCAGGTAGCCGCCGATGCCGAAGAAAACGCCCTGCCCCAGGCTGAGGATGCCGCCATAGCCCCAGGTCAACACGATGCCGATGGCGACGAAGGCCAGCGCCAGGTACTTGCTGACGATGTTGAGCCGATAGGCATCAAGCCCGAGCGGCAGGATCACCAGCAGCAGGATGGCAAGCAGAACGTAGGTGGAAATTTCCGAGGCGGTCTTGAGGTCTTTCATCACGCGCCCCTGACTTTCGGTGCGAACAGGCCCTGTGGCCGGAAGTACAGCATGACGATGACGAACAGCAGGATCGTCACCTTGGCGACCGTGCCGGTGGCGAAGTATTCGATTGCGGTCTGCGACTCGGCGATGGCGAAGGCAGACAGCGCGGTGCCGAGCAGGCTCGAGACGCCGCCGAACACCACGACGATGAACGAATCGACGATGTAGAGCTGACCGGTGCCCGGGTTGGTCGAGCCGAGCATGGTGAACACGCTGCCGGCGATGCCGGCGAGGCCAGAGCCGACCGCGAAAGTCAGCGCATCGACCCGGTCGGTGTTGATGCCGACCGCCGCGCTCATCGGCCGGTTCTGCGTCACCGCGCGCACGCGCAGGCCCCAGCGGCTCTTGAACAGCATCAAATAGACGCACAGCCCGACCACCATCGTCAGGCCGATGATGAACATGCGGTTGAGCGGAAGCTGGATGCCGGCGACCGGCTCCCACGCGCCCGACAGCCAACTGGCCAGCGGCACGCTGACCTCCTGGGCGCCGAAGGTGGAGCGATAGAACTGCTGCAGGACGAGGCTCAGGCCCCAGGTCGCCAGCAGCGTATCGAGCGGGCGGTTATAGAAGAAACGGATGAAGCTGCGTTCAAGCACATAGCCGAACACGAAAGTGGCGGCGAATGCGCAGAAGATCGCGAAGAAAATGTAGATGCCCATCAGCGAGGGCAGGTTGCGTTCAAAGAACAGCGCAACGAGATAGGTGACGTAGGCGCCGAGCGCCATCAACTCGCCGTGCGCCATGTTGATGACGCCCATCAGGCCGAACACGATGGCCAGCCCCAGAGCCATCAGCAACAGGATGGTGAACAGGCTGAGGCCGCTGAAGGCCTGCATAATGATGATATCGATACCCACGCTCGTTCCCCGCGCGCACAAGCCTCATGCCGGGCATCCGGCCCGGACCGGGACTGCCACCGGGGCAGGACAGACGCCTGCCCCGGCGATGATCTGTCGAACGCGCTACAGCTTCGGGAACGGGTCCGGCTGCACCAGGTCGGCGGTCTCGTGGACGATCTCGAACTGACCGTCCTCAAGCGCGCGGCCGACGCGCACCTTCTTCCAGACGTGATGGTTCTCCTTGTCGAAGCGCACCGTGCCCTCCGGCGCCTGGATCTCGAGGCCGGCGCTCGCCTTGAGCACATCGTCCGGCGCGAACGACTTGGCTTTCTCGACGGCGTTCTTCCACAAGTAGACCGAGTTGTAGCCGCACTGCATCGGATCGCCGACGACGCGATTCGCGCCGTACTTGTCCTTGATCGCCTTGACGAACTTCTGGTTGATCGGGGAATCGATCGACTGGAAGTAGCCCATGCAGGCGTAGTAGCCGACGGCGTTGTCGCGGCCGATGCCTTCGATCTCGTTCTCGGACACCACCGTCGACAACAGCGTGATCTTGGAGCCGTCGAGACCGGCGGCGCGGAGCTGCTTGAAGAACGCGACGTTGGAGCCGCCGACCACGGTGGAATAGATGCAATCCGGGTTGGCTGCCTTGATCTTGTTGATGATCGAGGAAAACTCGGTGTGGCCGAGCGGCACATACTCCTCGCCGACAACGGTGCCGCCAAGCTTGGTAATGGTCGGCTTGGCGATCTTGTTGCAGGTCACGGGATAGATGTAGTTCGAGCCGATCAGGAAGAACTTCTTGCCCTTCTCCTTGGCCATCCAGGTGACGGCCGCGATCACCGACTGCGTCACCTCCTGCGAGGTATAGAGGCAGCGCTTGTCGATCTCCTGGCCTTCGTAATAGGTCGGATAATACAGGAGGCCCTTGGCCTGGTTGACGGCGGGCAGCACGGCCTTGCGCAGCGCCGACGAATAACAGCCGATGATCGCCGCCACGTTGTCGCGGCGCAGCAGCACCTTGGCCTTCTCGGCGAACACCGGCGCCTCGCTCGCGCCATCCTCGATGTAGGGGACGATCTTGTGGCCCATCACGCCGCCCGCCGCGTTGATCTCGTCGATCGCCAGCTTCTCGGCATCGACCATCGAGGCTTCCGCGATCGCGAAGGTGCCGGTCAGCGAGTGCAGGATCCCCAGCCGAACGGAATTGCCATCGACGCCCTTCGGCTGCGCGCGCAGCACCGACGGCATCATGACGGCAGCAGCGCCGGCCGCGGTCGATTGCATCAAATGGCGTCGCGTAATCTTGATCATTCCGATGTCCTCCCAAGACAACTAACGAGACAACAAACGAGACAGAGCGGCCAAAGCCGTTTTTTTGACAAAGCGATCCCGTGCGCGGACTTGAGCATCCCAAGCGCGCCGGATCGTTACGGACTGAAAAAAGGATGATTGAATGCAGCGATGCCGCGTGCGCGGCGCAGCCTCAGGTGTCTACGGCAGAGAGCATGGCGTTTCCTCCTGCGTTTTCCCATACGTTATCATTTGCTGCCCCCGCATTCGGCGGCGCATTCGGTCTCGATGTCGTCGGCAGACGGCAAACTCAACAGGACAAAAACAAAAAGCCCCACCGGACAAGTCATGTCCGAGTGGGGCTTTGTTGCCCTGCACCTGACCGGCAATCGCTGGCGGTCGGCGCGCGTTGGAGTGTGCGACTGCTCTCAAGCAATCCGTATTAGTTCAAATATTGCGGCCATTCTTGAAAATTGTCAAGCGGACTCTCAGTCGAAAGTCTAGTGCCGCAGCGTATGCGATTACCTCAACCATGCATGGCATGCCGCGGGCGCACACGATCGGTGCTTCCGAAGTAAGAAATTTTCTCGGAAGTTATGCCGCGCGCCTTACGCCCTTTCCTTCGCCTTGGCGGCGGCGCGCTCGGCAAACGTCTGGCCGCCCTTCATCTTGTCATCAAGCGGCGCCTCGACGATCTGCACGGTGACAGCGTCGAGCGGCGCGCCGATCGAACTCACCACGGCTTCGCTGATGCTGGTCATTAATTTCTTCTTCTGCTCGGGCGTGCGGCCGGCGGCCATGTGAACGATGATCTCGGGCATAGTGATCTCCTTTGTTGTCAGGTCGATCGAATAGCGTGCTGGTCGAGCAGGTCGCGCACCTTTTCGACCAGTTCGCTTTCCTTGCAAGAAAATTGCGCCGGGCGGCTCTCGCGCCACTCGGCGTTCGAGGCAATCGCGGCGGCGGCCTTGGCGCCCTCGATCAGATCCTTGATCTGCACCTCGCCGCGCGCCTTTTCGTCGCTGCCCTGAATGACGACGCAAGGTGCGTTGCGGCGGTCGGCGTATTTGAGCTGGTTGCCCATGTTCTTCGGGTTGCCGAGGTAGAGTTCAGTGCGAATGCCGGCGTTGCGCAAGGTCGCGACCATCTTCTGGTAATCGCCGAGCCGATCGCGATCGAACACGGTGACGACCACCGGACCGTAAACCGGCGCGCGCGGTTTATCGCGATTGATGACATCGAGCGCCGCCTGCAAGCGCGATACGCCGATGGAGAAGCCGGTGGCCGGCACCGCCTCGCCGCGGAAGCGCGAGACGAGACCGTCGTAGCGCCCACCGCCGCCGACCGAGCCGAACCGCACCGGACGACCCTTCTCGTCTGTCGTCTCCAGCAGCAACTCAACTTCAAAGACGGGGCCGGTGTAATATTCCAGCCCGCGCACGACGGACGGGTCGATGCGGATGCGGTCGGGGCCGTAGCCGCCCGCGACCACCAGCACCGCGATCTGCGCGAGTTCGTGACGTCCCTCCTCAAGCAACTTCGACTGGCCGGACGGCTTGCCTTCAGTGAAGGCAATGACCTGCTCGATCGCATCGGCCGACAAGCCAGCGCCCTTGGTAAAGTCGCCGCTTTCGTCCTTGCGACCCTCGCCGAGAAGGAGCCGCACGCCGTCGGGGCCGAACTTGTCGAGCTTGTCGATCGCGCGCAGCACCGTCAGCCTGCGCCCGGCATTATCCTCGCCGCCGAGGCCGATGGCTTCCAGCACGCCGTCGAGCACTTTGCGGTTGTTGACCTTCACCACATACTGGCCGCGCGGAATGCCGAGCGCCTCCATCGCGTCCGCCGCCATCATGCAGATTTCCGCATCCGCCGCCGGCGACGCCGAGCCGACCGTATCGGCGTCGAACTGCATGAACTGGCGGAAGCGCCCCGGCCCCGGCTTCTCGTTGCGCCAGACGTAGCCCGCGCGATAGCTGCGATAGGGTTTCGGCAACGCATCAAAATTCTCGGCGACGTAGCGCGCCAGCGGCGCGGTCAGGTCGTAGCGCAGGCTCAGCCACTGCGCGTCGTCGTCCTGAAACGAGAACACGCCCTCGTTCGGCCGGTCCTGATCGGGCAGGAACTTGCCGAGCGCATCGGTGTATTCGATCGCCGGCGTCTCCACCGGCTCGAAGCCGTAGAGGTCGTACACGCGCCGGATAACGTCGAGCATGGCCTGCGTCGCCGCGATCTCGGCGGGGCCGCGATCCTCCAGCCCGCGCGGCCGCCGCGCCTTCAGCTTGTGAGGTTTTTTCTGGGATTTGTCGGACATGGCGGGCGTGGTACCAGCCGGCAGCGCGGGCGGCAAGCAGGCTCAATCGACCAGTACGGCACCGTCGCAGCGCAAGCCCGTGACCCAGACGTCGGCCTGCCCCAGCCCGACCCCGAGGCTCGCCAGCACGCCACCGAGCAGGTCGTCGAGCGCCGGCGTCGCGGTGGCGAGGATGCCGCGCACCGTCCCGGCCAGGCCCGGCACCGGCAGCCCAAGCCCGACCACCACCGGGGTCAGCGTCAACTCACCGAGCAGGCTCGCCACCAGCGAGGACGTGAAGTCGGTCGTCGTCACTGTCTTGCCAGCGTGCGCCAAAATCTCCGCATAGCTGAACCCGATCGCCTGCGGCGCGAGGTTGCCGACTTCGGCATGCGCCTTGCCATTGAGCTTGACCAGCCCGAGATCGACCAGCGTCGCATCGCCGCCTGCGGGCTTGCGCGCAAAGTTCGTCATCAGAGCTTCGTCGACGGCGGCGATCCAGGCGTCGGCCACACCCGGCGTCACCCCGAGCGTCACCGTCGAGGTGGCGACGTCCGGGCGGCCGCAGGCGATGGCATCGAGGGTGGCGGTGCCGGCGGCAACCTCGACATAGAGCGGCAACCGGATGACCGAAGCCTGCCCCGTCCCGACCAGTCGCACATCGAGGAACACCCGCGTCTGCGCGGTGTGGACCGAAGCTCCCACCGCGCCAATGGTGAGCCAGCTCGTGCCTTGCGGCCGCTCGCCGATGGCGGCGACCAGCCTCGCGCTGGCGATCCCCGGCAGGGCGAGATCGAGGCCGGCCTCGATCTGGTGCGTTCCGTTGGCAACGGAGGCAGTGGCCGCGATGAGATCGTACAGTCCGACCCCGACGCCGACCTTCGGCTGCGTGCCCGCCGTCAGGTCGCCGTAAGGCCCGGCGTCGATCAGCGAGCCGAGCGATACCCGGGTCGACAGGCCGCTCGCGGCCTGCGCGATCGCCGCCAGCGCGCTTGTGGCGGTGGATAGTCCCGTCGCCTCGCGCTCAACCGTCAGCATCGCGTCGAGCGCATCGACCACCTTGACGTTGCTTGCCAGCAGCCGGTCGTAGCTGACCCCGGTCAGGTCGATCTTGGTCGCCAGCGCCGAGAGGAAATCGAACAGGTCGATCTTCGCATCGAGCAGCGTCTGATAGTCCATCGCCGACAGCGAGAGCGTGGTGCCGAGCAGCCCGCCGAGCAACTGGTTGAGAAGTCCGCCATTGAGCCTGATGAGCCGCGAGCCGATGGCGAACGAGGCAAGCGCGGTGGTGCTCGCGGTGGCGCGGGTGCGGATGGTGAAATGATCGGTGCCGGCCAGCACCCGGCCGAAATAGAGCGGCGTCCGCGTTTCGACCATCACCCGCACGGCATTGGCTGGCCCGCCGCCGGCGGTAAAGCGCCGCTCCGGCGGCAACGCCGGATCGGCCCGGTAGCTGCCCCGTTCAAGGCCGGCCAGAGCCGCCGGCAAACGGTTGTTGCGCAGCGTCGCCGCCGCCGCAGCCTCGGCGTGGCCGATATCACCGGCGGCGACCAGCGCCGCCAGGTCGGCCGCGCTTTGCGCATGGCGCCGGTCGACATAGATCGCACCGAGATCGACCCCGAAGGCGGCGCAGCCGACCATCACCAGCATGCCGACCGCCGACATGATGGCGATGTTGCCGCGCCGGTCGCCGATGAAGCGATGGATCGGGCCAGCCATCGCCGCCTCAATAGCCGCCGAACGGGATCGCCGCCTGGCGTACGATCCGCTGGGGCGGCGCCGGCACGACACGCGGCAGCGCGAAGATGAACATGCCGGAGGCGTCGTAATCGACGGTGACGACGAACACCCGCTCGGCGCTCTCCGACGTCGCGGCGCTGACGGCAAGATGCTCCGGCGCGATCAGCGGATAGCTGGCGGCATTGGCGGCGACATATTGCGTTGCCAGCATCTGCCGCTCGCCGTCGCTCAGGCCCGCCACCGACGAGCGCGCCGCCTCGGCCGCCAACTGCTGCACGCCGTGCACCGCGGCCAGATACGAGCCGAATACCACGATGCCGAACACCAGCATCAGGAACAGTGGCACCACCAGCGCGAATTCGACCGCCGAAGCCGCGCGGCGGCAGCGGGCGAACCGGGCAGACAGAACGGAACAGGGCACAACCGGTGTCATGGCCGGATTGCATCATACAATTATTGCGTGTTGTTTAATTTCAACGCTCTCATTGATTGCATAATCTGTTACCGTACGCTCCGGTGCGGGAACGGATCGGGCCGCCGGCGCACCGCGGGCGCGCACCTCGCGAATTGACCGGTGCGCCGCCTCCCCTTTTTGCGGCGGGCGGCCTACACTGCGTCCCAAGGCAACGCCTCAAAAGGCCGGCTCAGGCGCGACCGCCGGGCCAGGCCCGGACGGAGCCGCCCCACATCCGATGCAAGGCGCAACACGCGCGTCCTTAAGCGAGGTCGTCATGAACGTTTCCAGCCCGATCAAGTCCGCCGCCGTCCCCAACGACCTCGATGCGTTCTGGATGCCGTTTACCGCCAACCGCGCCTTCAAGAAGGCGCCGCGCCTGCTCGCCGGCGCCGAGGGCATGCACTACATCACCGTCGACGGCCGCCGGCTGATCGACGCCGCCGCCGGCATGTGGTGCACCAATGCCGGCCACGGCCGCCGCAGCATAGCCGAGGCGATCGCCAAGCAGGCCGCCGCACTCGACTACGCGCCGCCGTTCCAGTTCGGCCACCCGCAGTCGTTCGAACTGGCCAGCCGCATCGCCGCGCTGGCGCCGGACGGCCTCGATCATGTGTTCTTCTGCAACTCCGGCTCGGAAGCCGCCGATACCGCGCTGAAGCTGGCGCTGGCCTATCATAACGTCCGTGGCGAAGGCGGCCGTACCCGGCTGATCGGGCGCGAGCGCGGCTATCACGGCGTCGGCTTCGGCGGCACCTCGGTCGGCGGCATCGTGCCCAACCGAAAACTGTTCGGCACGCTCCTGGCGGGTGTCGATCATCTCTCCGCCACCTATAACCGCGAGACGCAGGCGTTCACCAAGGGCGAGCCGGAATGGGGCGCGCACCTTGCCGACGAGTTGGAGCGGCTGGTCGGCCTGCATGGCGCGGGCACCATTGCCGCGGTGATCGTCGAGCCGATGGCCGGCTCGACCGGCGTGCTGCCCTCGCCCAGGGGCTATCTCAAGCGGCTGCGCGAAATCACGCAAGCCCACGGCATCTTGCTGATTTTCGACGAGGTGATCACCGGCTTCGGCCGGCTCGGCTATGCCTTCGCCGCTGAGCGCTACGGCGTCACCCCGGACATGATCACCTTCGCCAAGGGCGTCACCAACGGCGCGGCGCCGATGGGCGGCGTGGTGCTGCGCGCTGACCTCTACGACGCCTTCATGAACGGCCCCGAGCATGTCGTCGAACTGTGCCACGGCTACACCTATTCGGCGCATCCCTTAGCGACCGCCGCCGGGCTTGCCACCCTCGACATCTACCGCGACGAAAAGCTGTTCGAGCGCGCCCGCGCGCTGGAGCCAAAATTCGCCGACGCGGTGATGAGCCTGCGCGACATCCCCGGCGTGCTCGACATCCGCACCGTCGGATTGACCGCCGGCATCGACCTCGCCCCCGCCAAGGCCGGACCGGGCAAGCGCGGCTATGACAGCCTGGCCTCCGCCTTCCACGACCACGACCTGATGCTGCGGGTGGCCGGCGACACGCTGGCGCTGACCCCGCCCTTGATCGTCAGCGAGGAGCAGATCGGCGAGATCATCGACAAGGTGGCCCGGGTCATCCGCGCCACCGCGTGAAGCCCCCATCAGGGCGCGGCGGCCGCGACCACCGACCAGGGGCGGGGACAACCTTGACGGGCAGGCTCCGCGCCGCCTCGCGAATCAGCCATGATGGTCGATGGCTGCCGCGGTCCGCGGCAGCGCAGGACGTTTCCATGATCCGTGTCGCGACCGCCTTCATTATCGTCTGCATGGTGCTGATCGCTGCCGCGCTCGGCGTCGTGCTCCACGTCGCGGCCGGGCTTGACGCGCTCCACGCCGGCCTCGCCGGCCTGACCGTGTTCGCGGCGATGATCCTGCATCACGTCATCACCATGCGCGCGCCCGGCGATGGCGACGACAGCGCCCACCTCGCCGAACTGTCGAACGGGGTCGGCGATCTCGCCCGCCAGGTGGCCGAGTTCGGCCGCCGGCTGTCGGCCATCGAGCATCGCGTCGTCGCCGCCGACATCAAGGGCCAGCAGCGCGTCGATACCATGCTCGGCGAAATCGGCGAACTGGGCGCGCTGGTGCGCCAGTTGGCCGTCTCGGTGGCCGAGCACGAGGACGTGCTGAGCGGCTTCGGCGCCACGCCCGCCGCCGTCAATGACGACGCCGCGAGCAACGAGGCCGGCCCGCCGCCGCACGACACCGCTGGCGACGGCTTCGATTTCGGCTTCTTCACGCCGACGCCACCACCGCTCGACAGCGCCGTCAGTGCCGCGCTGGCGCACGCGATCGAGGACGGGCGCATCGACATTTATCTACAGCCGCTGGTCGCGCTGCCGCAACGCAAGGTGCGGTTCTACGAGGCCCTGGCCCGGCTGCGCGGCCTCGACGGCACGGTGTTTGCCGCCGATCGCTTCATGCCCGTCGCCGAAGCGATGGGCCTTGCCGGGCGGATCGACACGCTGATGGCGCAGCGCGCCATGCAGGTGCTGCGCCGGCTGATCGCCGGCAACCAGGACATCGGGATCATCTGCAACGTCGCCGCCGCGACGCTGACCGATCCGGCGTCGTTCGCAGCCTATCGCGAAATGCTCGAAACCCATCGCGCGCTCGCCTCGGCGCTAGTGCTCGAATTCCGCCACGACGCGCTCACTGCCCTCGGCGAGGTCGAGCACAGGCACCTCGGCACGCTCGCCGGCTACGGCTACCGCTTCTCGATCGATCATGTCAGCGATCTGCGCATCAAGCCGCGCGATCTGGCGGAGCGTGGCGTGCGCTTCCTCAAGGTGCCGGCGGCGCTGCTGCTCGACGAGACGAAAGGCGCAGGCGCCGACATCCATCCGGCCGACCTTGCCGACCTGCTCGGCCGCTTCGGCATCGAACTCGTCGCCGAGCATATCGAGGACGAGCGCATTGCGGTCGATCTCCTCGATTACGAAGTACGCTTCGGCCAAGGCAACCTGTTCTCGCCGCCGCGCCCGCTGCGGCAGGAGCGCGACCACGCCGCCCCCGCACGCCCCGCCGCCGCGCACCAGCCACC
>JBARWE010000098.1:0-5840 GCA_049646625.1 Xanthobacteraceae bacterium | reverse complement strand
GCCCACGCCGGCGCGGGAAGCGGCCACGCCAGCGCCAGTGCGGCCGATCCCTGCATCAGGCGGCGGCGCGACAATGTCATCTCATGGTTTCCGTATCGTCTCGATCATCCTGCAACGCCGCCGAACTTGCCGCATCGAACAGGTTGCGGCAACCGACATGGTCAATCATCGGTGAACAGCCGGGCCGCCGCCGTGAACCAAATTGCAATCGCTTTTTGCCATGCTGGAGCATGATCCCGAAAAGCCTGCCCTCGGGCTTGACCCGAGGGTGGGAACCGGTTTTCGGACAAGATCATGCTCAAATGAAAGGACGACCGAGTCTGATTCAACCTGTTCGAATCAACCTCTAGTTAAGCAGCAAGACGGCGGCGGCCCAAGCCGAAGCGTCGGGAGGCTATCGTGGGCGTGGTGTTCGATACCATCGGCAGACTGATCACGCGCTACCTGCAGAAGGATGCGCCCGGCTACGAGGAGCCGTTTCCTCCGACCGATCCCGAGCGGCTGCGCGACGCCCTTGCGCCCGGCGACGTTCTGCTGATCGAAGGCACCAGCCGCATCGCCGGCATCATCAAATACCTGACGCAATCGACCTGGTCGCACGCCGCCCTCTATGTCGGGCCAATCGAGGGCGCCGCCGAAGCCGACGGCGAGCCGCATGTGCTGATCGAGGCGGAGATCGGCGACGGCGTCGCGACCGCACCGCTGTCGAAATATTTCGCCTCGCACACCCGCATCTGCCGCCCGGTCGGGCTGTCCTACGAAGACCGCATCACGGTGTGCCGCTACGCCATCAACCGCGTCGGCTTCGGCTACGACACCAAGAACATCGTCGATCTGGCGCGCTACCTGGTGCCGCTGCCGGTGCCGCGCCGCTTTCGCCGCCGCATGATCGCGCTCGGCTCCGGCGATCCGACCAAGATGATCTGCTCGGGGCTGATCGCGCAGGCATTCGGCGCGGTGCGCTATCCGGTCCTGCCCAAAATCACCCGCGGCGGCAGCCGGCAGGCCCGGCTCGAGATCCTGCACATCCGCGATTCGTCGCTGTTCATGCCGCGCGACTTCGACATCTCGCCCTATTTCGACATCGTCAAGCCGAGTGTCGCCCTCGGCTTCGACTACACGACGCTGCACTGGGCCGACATTGCCCGGCCACCGGAGGAGGTGGCGGGCGCCGCCCCCTTTCCAGGCACGCCGGCGCTCCAACCGCTCGATCCTCAGTCCGACAGCGCGGCTCAGGATGCGGCTGCGCAGGCGGCTGCGCGACATCGCCGCCCGCTTCACAGTGGAGAGGCCGAACAGCCCGAGCCGCTCGCACTCTGACCCCGACGCCGATCCGCCGCGCTGACGCGCGTCGAGCTTCCACTGCCCTTGCGGGGCCGCCGCCGCATCGCTACCTCAAGCCTCGCATTTGCATGAGGTTTTCCATGATCGACGCCGTCGTCAAGGCGCTCGCCCAAATCCTGTCGCCGCCGATGCGCGCCATCCTGTGGCGCTCGATCGCACTGGCGCTGGTGCTGATCGTCGCGGTTGCCACCGCCCTGCAGCGGCTGTTGAGCTGGCTCGCCGGCTCGGGCGGCGCGTGGGCCGAGGGCACGCTCGGCACCGGCTTCCACCTGCCGATTGAAATCGCGAGCTGGATCGTGTCGATCGCCGCCGGCCTCGGCATCGTGGTCGGCGCAGTGTTCCTGATGCCGGCGATCACCGCGCTGGTCGCCGGTGTGTTCGTCGACGATGTCGCCGCCGTGGTCGAGCGCGAGCACTATCCAGCCGAGCCGCCCGGCGTCGCGCTGCCGTTCTGGACCGGCGTGGTGCAGGGTGGCAAAACGGCGGCGCTGTCGCTCCTGGTCTATCTGATCGCGCTGCCGCTCCTTCTGTTCGGCGGCCTCGGCGTGCTGGTGTTCTTCTTCGCCAATGCCTGGCTGCTCGGCCGCGAATATTTTCAGCTTGCCGCGATGCGCTTCCGCTCCATCGAGGACGCAAGGGAGATGCGGCGCCGCAACGCCGGCATCGTCTTCCTCGCCGGCCTTGCGATCGCCGCCTTCGTCTCGATCCCGGTCGTCAACCTCGCGACGCCGCTGTTCGGCATGGCGCTGATGGTCCACATGCACAAGCGGTTATCAGGGCCGCGCGCGGAATTGATCGCGCGCAGAAGCGGCCACGGCGGAGCGGTCTCCGGGGCGGGCGACTGACGCCCCGCTCACCGGGCGGAGGGCTATCCCGCCGCCGCTGCGTTGAACACTCTGTTGCGTCCGAGCGTTTTGGCTTCATAGAGCGCGGTATCGGCGCGCATCAGCAGATCCCGAAGGTTCTGCGCATCGGTGGGAAAGGTCGCCACCCCGATGCTGATGGTGACGGGCCGGTCGAGACCGGAATGCGGCGCCGCCGCCACGGCGGCGCGGATGCGCTCGGCCAGCACCACGGCGCCGGGCGGCGTTTCCGGGCACAGCAGCGCAAACTCCTCGCCGCCATAGCGAAACAGCTCGTCGGCCTCTCGCTTGGTGCGCGTGATCGTATCGACCACCGTGCGGATGACCTGGTCGCCCTGGAGATGACCGTGCCGATCGTTGATCGATTTGAAATGGTCGATGTCGATCATCATCAGGCTCACCGGCAGTTTCGACCGGGCGGCAGCCCGCAACATGGCCGGGCCTTTCGCATCGAACTGTCCCCGGTCCTGCAATCCGGTCAGCGCATCGCGGCCGATCCGCTCGACAAGCTTCTCGTAACGATGGCGATAGGTCAGGCGATCGAATACGTCGGCCGCTTTCTGCGGCCGCGCGCGCGGCGCGGTTTCCTCGATGAAGCGCAGATAGAACGTCAGCATCAGGCCAAAGAAAGCTGCGGCGCCGATCTTGGCGATCCATCCGCCATAGAAGGCCGAGATCGGCACGCCGGACAACAGGCGCAACCCGGCATAGAAGAAAGCCTGGTCGAAACTCAGCACGATCGCCAGACTGACGAAAATCCGGCCGGAAATCGTGCTGATGACCATTGCGCCAAGGCGCTCATAGATGATCACCATGGCGATCAGATCGACGAACAGCAGAACGGTGCCCCAGACCATGAGAAAACCGATCTGGTCCAGGAATTGCAGGTCCGGGTTATAGCCCGGCAGGCTCGCGGGATCGCTGTAGGCCCGCAGGATCGCGGCCAGCACCACCATGAGCAGGTTGCCGATCAAGAGGCCGTAGATCGGCTGGCGCATGCTCTCGGCGTCTTCCTTGATGTAGAGCAGCAGGAAGAACGCGAGCTTGCCCGCGAACATCACGGTCGAACCCGGCGAGATCAACCCGAACGGCAACTCGATGAAGAAAACGGCCGCAAGATAGGTCTCAAGGAAATGCATCGCACCCAGGACGGAGTAGAAAACACCGATCCCGATCACCGATCTGTAGTGGAAAATGGCCACCATCGCGGCGAAATAGATGGCCGCCTGTGCGAGCAGGACAAGAAAACCCACCATGTCGTCACACGCCTCCACCCGTCATCCGGGACCCTTTCCTGCGCGCCTCGCTCCCGGCGAGACTCTGCCTGCGACAGTGCCGCATCCGGCGCACCGGTGCGGCCAGGTCGCCTTCCGTCAGGCGATGGCGCTTACAGCCCGAGCTTGCGGCTGCGCTGGCCGAGCGTGCGCAGCCGCAGCGCGTTGAGTCGGATGAAGCCGGCGGCGTCGCGGTGGTCGTAGGCGACCGCGCCTTCCTCGAAGGTGACGAGGTCCTGGTCGTACAGTGAATACTTGCTCTCGCGGCCGATCACGATGGCATTGCCCTTGTAGAGCTTGAGCCGCACCCGGCCGGTGACGTATTTCTGGCTGAGGTCGATTGCCGCCTGCAGCATCTCGCGCTCGGGGGCGAACCAGAAGCCGTTGTAGACCAGTTCGGCATATTTCGGCATCAACTCGTCCTTGAGGTGCGCGGCCCCCCGGTCCAGCGTGATCTGCTCGATGCCGCGATGCGCGGCGAGCAGAATGGTGCCACCCGGCGTCTCGTACATGCCGCGCGACTTCATGCCGACGAAACGGTTCTCCACGAGGTCGAGCCGGCCGATGCCATTGATGCGGCCCAACTCGTTGAGCTTCGTCAGCAGCGCAGCCGGTGACAGTTTTTCGCCATCGATGGCGACCGCGTCGCCGGCCTCGAAATCGACCGTGATGACGGTCGGCTTGTCGGGCGCCGCTTCCGGGCCGTCGGTGCGCGAATAGACGTAGTCGGGCACCTCGTGCGCCGGGTCTTCCAGCACCTTGCCCTCGGAGGAGGTGTGCAGCAGGTTGGCGTCGGTCGAGAACGGCGCTTCGCCGCGCTTGTCCTTCGGGATCGGAATCTGGTGCTGCTCGGCAAAGGCGATCAGCTGCTCGCGCGAGCGCAGGTCCCATTCGCGCCACGGCGCGATGATGGTGATGTCGGGGTTGAGTGCATAGTAGCCGAGTTCGAAGCGCACCTGGTCGTTGCCCTTGCCGGTGGCGCCGTGCGACACCGCGTCGGCGCCGACCTGCCTGGCGATCTCGATCTGGCGCTTGGCGATCAGGGGCCGCGCGATCGAGGTGCCGAGTAGATACTGCCCCTCATAGACGGCGTTGGCGCGGAACATCGGGAAGACGTAGTCGCGGACGAATTCCTCGCGCAGATCCTCCATGAAGATGTTTTCCGGCTTGATGCCGAGCAACAGCGCCTTCTCGCGCGCCGGCTCCAGCTCGCCGCCCTGGCCGAGGTCGGCGGTGAACGTCACCACCTCGCAGTCGTAGGTGGTCTTCAGCCACTTCAGGATGATCGACGTATCCAGTCCGCCGGAATAGGCGAGAACCACCTTCTTGACTTGCTTGCTCATGGAATTCCTGTGGGATGAAGGCCGGGCGGCGCGGGGCTTTTCCCCTGCGTCATATCACAACCCGTCCGGCGCGAAAGAGCCTAGCCGACCGGGCCGCGACCGGGCGGCGCGACGTGCGGATCGGGGCCGACATCGCGGCCGGCAAGCCGCTGCATCAGCCGATAGCCCGGCCAGGCCAGGCGGGTCAGCGCGGCATCAACGCCGGCGTCGCTCCAGCGCGTTGTCGGCCAACGGTAGATCAGGCCGTGCAGCAGCCAGATGACGATGAAGGTGACGCCGCCGGCAATGATCACGTCGGTGAAGAAATGGCCGCCGAACGCCATCCGCAACACGCCGGTCGCCAGCCCGAACGCGGTCGCCCCGGCATAGGCGAGCGGCCGCCAGGCCGGCGGCGCCAGCGCCGCCGGCGCATAGGTCCAGAACGCGGTCGCCGCCTCGCCGGAGAAGAACGAGCAGTTTTTCGGGCATTCGCCGGTCGGATTCCACCACGGCTTGAACTGCCACGGCCCGTTGAACTCGGCCGTCGCCACCGGCCGCGGCCGGCCCCAGTGGCTCTTGAAGGTCAGGTTGGTCAGGATGCCGGCGGCAAACAGCATGGTGATCAGCAGGAACGCCACCGCCCGGCCGGACATCAGAAGCGGCCGCGTCGGCCGGATCATCTTGACGATCAGCGCCACGAAGGCGGGCGCGGTGAAGGCCCAGGCGAGCCACATCGCGGCATCGCGCGCAAAGCTGGCAAGCCCGTTGTCCTTCAGCGGAAAGGTCCGGTGCACGGCGTCGTAGAACAGCGCGGCAAGCCGCAGGTCCAGCTCGGGATAGAGCGCAAACAGTGCCGCGCAGGCAACCGTCAGGCTCACAGCGATGATCAGTCCCGTACGGTTCATGACGGTCCGGGGCGCATGCGCGCCGTTGCGTGGCGGGAAAAGGCGAGGGCCGGCGGATTGCGGCGGGTTTTATCCGACCCGGCCGCCGATGGAAAGCACGGGTCCGGCGCGGCCGACGGGGCCATCCATGGC
>JBARWE010000097.1:0-3671 GCA_049646625.1 Xanthobacteraceae bacterium | reverse complement strand
CCGCCTACCGCACCGGGCGCGCCGCCGAGGCGCAGGCGGCAACGCATCTCGCCGCCGCCGGCTTCACCATCCTCGCCGAGCGTCACCGCACCCGCTGCGGTGAGATCGACCTGATTGCGCGGGCCGGCGACCTCGTGGTGTTCGTCGAGGTCAAGGCGCGGGCTACGCTCGACGATGCCGCCTATGCCGTCACCGCGCGCCAGCAACGGCGCATCGTGGCGGCGGCGCAGGCGTGGCTGGCCGTCCATCCCGAATGCGCCGCTTGCGACCTGCGCTTCGATGCCATGCTGATCGCGCCCGGCCGCCCGCCGCTGCATCTTGAGGCGGCGTTTGACGCAAGCCCCTGAAAACGCGCATACCGCGTCCCGACATCACGCCACCGCCCCTGCACGGACCCTTCACGGACCTTTGCCATGCCGCTCAACGTCGCCGTCCAGATGGACCCGATCGCCACCATCAATGTCGGCGGCGATTCCACCTTCGCACTGCTGCTGGAAGCCAGGAAGCGGGGGCACCGGCTGTCCTACTACACGCCGGACCGGCTCTCGCTCAACGGGCGCGATTTGTTCGCGCCGGTCCAATCGCTCGACGTGCGCGACAAGGTCGGCGATCATTTCTCGCTGGGCGCGGCCGAGCGCGTCGATCTGAAAACCTTCGACGTGATCCTGCTGCGCCAGGATCCGCCGTTCGACCTCGCCTACATCACCTCGACGCATCACCTGGAACGCCTCGCGCCGGAGGTGACGGTGGTCAACGATCCGGCCAGCGTGCGCAACGCGCCGGAGAAGATCATGGTCATGGAGTTTTCCGACCTGATGCCGCCGACGCTGATCTCGCGCGACCGCGACGCGATCGAGGCGTTCCGCCAGGCGCACGGCGACGTGGTGATGAAGCCGCTGTACGGCCACGGCGGTGCCTCGGTCTTCCGCATCGCGCCGAAGGACATGAATTTCGGCTCGCTCTACGACCTGTTCGCCAACACCTTCCGCGAACCGTGGGTGATCCAGCGCTTCCTGCCGGAGGTGAAGCATGGCGACAAGCGCATCATCCTGGTCGATGGCGAGTTCGCCGGCGCCGTCAACCGCGTGCCGGCCGCCGACGATCTGCGCGCCAACATGGTGCGCGGCGGGGCGGCGCGCGATACCGAACTGACCCCGCGCGAGGCCGAGATCTGCAAGCGGCTCGGCTCGACGTTACGCGAGCGGCGGCTGCTGTTCGTCGGGATCGACGTGATCGACGGCTACCTCACCGAAATCAACGTCACCTCGCCGACCGGCATCCGCGCCATCGCCAAATTCGGCGGCCCCGACATCGCCGCGCTGATCTGGGACCGGATCGAAGCGATGCGGTCGTGAAACTCCGATCCGAGCGAATTTCCGAGATCGCTTAATCAATTGCTGACGGTCTTCTGTCACCGTGCGGCGGTCGACGCGCAGGCTCCGGCCGGCGCGGCTCGGCGTCGGCGGCACAGAACGTGACGGCAGAACAGCAATGGCCCTCGAAGTCTTCAACAGCACGTCGATTCCGCGCGAGTTCGCCACCGCGCCCATGGAGTATCTCTGGGCCAAGTGGAAGGTGCTGGCGGCGACCGGCGACCTCACGCTGCAGCGTCTCACGGAGGACTCCGGCTATCCCCTGCGCGCCCATCTGGTGGTGCTCGCAAGTTTCGGCGACGACTTCATCCACCTCGACGTCGGCGCGGCGGCGCAAAGCGACGGCGACGAGAGTTCGTCCGGCAAATGCCTGTCGCAGTGCCGCGATCCGCTGGCCCGCGAGTTCGCCAACCTCTACCGCCGCGCCGCGCAGAGCCTCAAGCCGATCTTCGTGCGCTTCACCGCCACCCATGCCCAGCCCGGCACCATCTGGCAGCGGCTGATCCTGCCGGTCGCGGTGCCCGGCGGCCCGGTGCTGCTGGCGGTCTATTCGGAGCCGGTCAATTACAGCCTGGAAGTGTTCGAGCACCTGTTTCGCACCGCGCTCGATGCGATGATCGTCGCCTCCCCGATCGCCAATGACGTCGGCCATACCATCGACGGCTGGGTGCTGATGATGAACGATCGCGCCCGCGAAGCCCTGCGCTTTACCGGCAACCTCGGCAATCTGCGGCTGAGCGACCTGCCGCAATTCCGCGACATCGCGATCTGGGGCCGGCTCTACGCGCCCAAAAACGCCGCCGCCGCGCCGCTGTCGACGCCGCAGTTCGACCTGGAGCTGATGCGGTTTCCGCGCGTCTTCGGCGTGCGGCTGCGCCCCAAGCCGATGCCGGCCACCGATGCCGCCCCGCTGGCGCCGACGCTGACCGAGACCGAGACCGCCGCCACGGCCGAGTCGGCGCCCTCCTGAAGCTCCCGGCCTGCTTTCGTTCGCCAAACGTTCTTGATGTCAGGTTGAAATGTCGCTAACCTTCGCGCGACGGGCGGGGGTTTTATGGTTCAGCATGTGTCGACCGTGGCGTTCGAGGGTGTCGAGGCGCGCAGCGTCGACGTCCAGGTGCAGGTCGCGCCGGGCCTGCCCGCCTTCACCATCGTCGGTCTGCCCGACAAGGCGGTGTCGGAAGCGCGCGAGCGGGTGCGCGCGGCACTGATCGCCTCGGGACTGGCGCTGCCGGCGCGGCGCATCACCGTCAATCTGGCACCGGCCGATCTGCCGAAGGAAGGCAGCCACTACGACCTGCCGATCGCGCTCGGGCTGATGGCCGCTATCGGCGCGATTCCCGCCGACGCCCTGAGCGGCTTCACGGTGCTCGGCGAACTCGGCCTCGACGGCTCGATTGCGGCCGTCGCCGGCGTGCTGCCGGCAGCGATCGCCGCCAACGCCCGCGACGACGGGCTGATCTGCCCCGCCGCCTGTGGCCCGGAAGCGGCCTGGGCCGGCGCCGAGATCGCCATCGTCGCCGCCGCCTCGCTGATCCAGATCGCTAATCATTTCAAGGGCACGCAGGTGCTCGTCCGGCCGCAGCCGGCGATACACGACGACGCCGGCACGACGCTCGACCTGCGCGACATCAAGGGGCAGGAGAGCGCCAAGCGGGCGCTTGAAATCGCCGCCAGCGGCCGCCATCACCTGCTGATGGTCGGTCCGCCGGGCGGCGGCAAGTCGATGCTGGCGGCGCGGCTGCCGTCGATCCTGCCGCCGCTGGCACCACAGGAACTGCTCGAAGTGTCGATGATCGCCTCGGTTGCCGGCGAGATCGAGGGCGGCGCCCTGACCCGACAGCGGCCGTTTCGCGCGCCGCACCATTCCGCCAGCATGGCGGCGTTGACCGGCGGAGGCTTGCGCGCACGGCCCGGCGAGATTTCCTTGGCGCATAACGGCGTCTTGTTTCTCGACGAACTGCCGGAGTTCGAGCCGCGCGTGCTGGATTCGCTGCGCCAGCCGCTGGAGAACGGCGAGGTCGCGATCGCCCGCGCCAACCGCCGCGTCAGCTACCCGGCGCGCTTCATGCTGGTGGCGGCGATGAACCCATGCCGCTGCGGCAATGCCCACGAGCCGGGCTTTGCCTGCCATCGCAACCATGTCGAGCGCTGTGCCGCCGATTATCAGGCGCGCATTTCCGGCCCCCTGATGGATCGCATCGATCTGCGCATCGAGGTGCCCCCGGTCAGCGCCGCCGACCTCGCCCTGCCGCCGCCGGCGGAAGGCTCGCGCGAGGTTGCCGCCCGCGTCGCGGC
>JBARWE010000096.1:0-7852 GCA_049646625.1 Xanthobacteraceae bacterium | reverse complement strand
TTGCTTGCTATGCATGACAGTCTCCCCATGCCGCCAGCCCGGCGCTTACAAACCGCAGCCGCTTGTCGGTACGGCGGCGAAACATGGGGAATGTTGGGATCGCCGTGGCAAAAACGCGGCGTACTGGAAAGGGGCCGCGATCGGGAATATCCGGCGGGTCCCGACGTAAGTTTTAGACCGAAAGCTTCGAACCTTCCTTCGAGTGGCACCGACAGACAGCGGCGAGAGCAACGCGCATGATGGCATATCGCGATGAAATCAGTGACTTTTCCGCGGATGCCCGTGCCTTCTCAGCGAGTTCAGGACGTGGGTGGGGCGGTCCTCCTGGGCCGATTTCATCAGCATGCCGGCGGAACGGCCGTGCGGAGCAAAGCCATCATGATCGTGACGACGAAACGCAAGCCTGTGGACGTGCCGCGCGAAGCGGAACTGTTGTTGCCGTGGCTGGTGACGGGCCGCCTCGGTGCGGCGGATACTCGCCGGCTGCGTGCCGCCCTTGCGCGCGACCCCGATCTTGCGCGCGACTATGCGGCGGTTCAGGAGGAATATAACGAAGCCATTTTACTTCACGACGCCCTTGGCGGGCCGTCGCCGCGAGCGATGCGTAACCTGTTTGCCGCCATCGAGTCGGAGCCGCCGCGTGAGCATGCGCGACGAGAGGGAGCGGCGCTTGACTTTGCGGCATTGTCGCCACGGCTGATTGCGTTTGCCGCCGCGGCCGCGCTGATCACGCTCGTGGCGCAGGCCGCGGTGTTTGGCGCGCGCATCCTGTGACGTCGGCGCGCCTCGGCAAAAATCTCTCCCGTGCTTGAACGTTCGGACATTCTCCGGCGACCGAAGCAAAGGGAGCCGACCCCTCCCCAAGGCCGTACCGGCGCGAGCGCCCATCCACCCCGGCGCCGTATGGCTTGACCCGCCCGGTTGTCCCCCCGGGCGGGTCTCTTCGTTTTCAGGCGCGGGACTTCCCCTGATTATTGCCGGTCTAAAAATACCGTTGGTGGACGATGCCGGCTGGAACTTGGGCCGCCATTCGTCCAAACTGTGGCAACAGTCTGATTGATTCGTTGTCGTTGCGTCTTGCGTCCGTCGTGGTCCACCAACGGACTTCTCCATGACACACCGACCGGAGGCGGCCCTTGACTGCCGCATCGTCATTCGCTGGTGCGAGCTTGCCGAACGGCGCCTCGAACACCTGACCGACCTGCGCGAGTCCGGCCGCTGGCGCCGCTACTATTCCGAGGCTTCCTTCGCCGCCGATCTGCGCGATGCGGAGCGCGCGGTGGCGGTATGGCATCGGCTGGTGCCGCGCGAGGCCGCGCCGACGGCAAGCGGCGCAGCCACCCCATCCAAGGCAGTGCGCGCCGGGAGCGGAAGTGGCGCGATATGGCAGGCCACGCTGCCCCGCGTTGCGTTCCAGGGTGCCGATGTGGTTTCGATCGATCGGGGGGTCGGGCTGCCGGTTGGCTGACCCGGCCCCGTGAGCCACTTCCTATCCGGCGGATTTGCCGTCGCCGTCGAAGCGCACCCAACCGCTCGCGGCCAGCCGCTGCTGCGGCAGGAACCGGCTCTTGTAATGCATCTTGCTGGATCCCTCGATCCAATAGCCGAGATAGACGTAAGGCAGGCCGAGGCGGCGCGCGCGGGCGATGTGATCGAGGATCATGAACGTTCCGAGCGAGCGATGGTCTTGCTCCGGCTCGAAGAACGAATAGACCATCGACAGGCCGTCGTTGAGGATATCGGTGAGCGCCACCGCGATCAGGTCGCCGCGTTGCCGCGACAGCCGGCCGCCTGCTGTGCTGCGGCGATACTCGATGACGCGCGTTTCGACGTGGCTGTCCTCGACCATCATCGAATAGTCGAGCACGGTCATGTCGGCCATCCCGCCGTCGTGGTGGCGTGCGTCGAGATAGGCACGGAATATCGAATATTGCTCCGAGGTCGCCACCGCGCCGCGCTGTTCGCCGACGAGGTCGCGATTGGCCGCGAGCACCCGGCGGAAGTTGCGCGAGGGGCGAAACTCGCCCGCCATCACCCGCACCGAGATGCAGGCGTGGCATTGATCGCAGGCCGGCCGATAGGCGATCGACTGGCTGCGGCGGAAACCGCCATGGGTCAGAAGATCGTTCAGTTCACCGGCCTTGTCGCCGACCAGGTGGGTGAACACCTTGCGCTCGAAGCGCCCCGGCAGATAGGGGCAGGGCGAGGGGGCGGTCAGATAGAATTGCGGGGTATCGCGCGAATGCTGGGTCACGGCTGCCGTCAACCTCCGCCTGCGGCGCGCGGCTGATCCTGCCGCGTGTGAATCATCGCCGCGCCGCCGCGTCCGGTCAATCGATTTGCGCTGATCCCGGCCGCCGACAGGTTACGGCCGGTCGGGATTGTTGATGACTACGGTTCCCAGCACGAAATCGTGCAGCAGCCGGCGGCGGGCGTTGAACAGGCCAACCAGCAGGATCAGCGGGGTCAGCACCGAGATCGAGACCCAGAACACCACGGCGTGGGTGGCGCCGAGCAGGAAGTAGGCCGGCTCGCCGAACCAGGTGCGCATCTGCAAGCCGACGGTGCGCATGCCGATGGTGGCCGAATGCGGGCCGCCGAGGGTGAAGCCGTAATAGACAAGCGCCCAGATCACCGAGGCCGGCGACAATAGCCAGAACAGCGCCCAGCCGAGGCCGAGCGTCACCAGCCCGAACACGGCGATGAAGATCACCGCCAGAATCAGCGGCAGCGCCAGGACCACGAGATCGATCAGGAAGGCGACGACGCGCCGCACCAGCACGCCATCAAACAGATCCGGCCGGACCTGTGGGTCAAAGGCGGATTCATAGCCGCCGCGCCAGCCGGCGTCGGCGGGAGAGGGACTTTGCGACGAATCGGACATGGCCGGACGCTCCAGGATATTGCCCGCACATGGCGATCCCTGCCGCTTCGCACAAGAGGGCGCGGCCGGGTCTCAGTCGTGGCCGCGGATCAGCGCCGCCGCTTTTGGCGCGAAATAGGTCAAGACGCCATCGGCGCCGGCGCGCTTGAACGCCGTCAGGCTTTCCATCATGGCGCGTTCGCCGTCGATCCAGCCATTGGCGGCGGCGCCGGCGATCATCGCGTATTCACCGGACACCTGATAGGCGAAGGTTGGCATGCCGAAGGCATCCTTCACACGGCGGACGATGTCGAGATAGGGCAGGCCGGGCTTGACCATCACCATGTCGGCGCCCTCGGCAATGTCGAGTTCGACCTCGCGCAACGCCTCGTCGGAGTTGGCATAGTCCATCTGGTAGGTGCGCTTGTCGCCGGTCAGCGCCTTGGCCGAGCCGACGGCATCGCGGAACGGGCCGTAGAACGCCGAGGCATACTTTGCCGCGTAAGCCATGATCTGCACGTCGGTGAAGCCGGCATCGTCGAGTGCTTCGCGGATCGCGCCGACGCGGCCGTCCATCATGTCGGAGGGCGCGATGATGTCGCAGCCGGCTTCCGCCTGCACCAGGGCCTGCCGGACCAGCACCGCGACGGTCTCGTCGTTGAGGATCTTGCCGTCGGCGATCAGGCCGTCATGGCCGTGGCTGGTGAACGGGTCGAGCGCCACGTCGCACAACACGCCGAGATCGGGGAATTCCTTCTTGATCGCGCGCACCGACTGGCACACCAGGTTGTCGGCGTTGAGTGCCTCGCTGCCGGTTTCGTCGCGCAACGCAGGGTCGGTATAGGGAAACAGCGCGATGCACGGGATGGTGAGGCGCATCGCCTGTTCCGCCGCGCGCACCGCCTGATCGACGCTGAGCCGTTCGACGCCCGGCATCGACGGTACGGCGACCCGCGCATTGCTGCCGCTCACCACGAAAATCGGCCAGATCAGGTCGTCGGTGGTCAACACATGCTCGCGCACGAGACGGCGCGCCCACTCCGTCTTGCGGTTGCGGCGCGGGCGCACGGTGAGATCGAGCGAGGGGGATGCTTTCGTCGCCGGGCGTGCACCTTCCCGTTGCAACGGGGTGTCGCGCATCTCGATCGGCCGGCCGAACTTGATCGCCATGTCCCTCATCTCCACAATTGCGGTGCGGTATCGGCATCGGGTTTATCACCTTGGGCGCAGGCGGGGAACAGATTGATTTTGCCGCGCGGGGCGTCCAATTAGGCGAGGCGTCGTGCCGCCATTGCGGCGTATTGGTCGGCAGTCAAAGCGAGACGGATTCGGCATGCCTGAGCTTTTACCGCGATCCCCGCGGCCGTTCGAACGGCAAGACCTCGGCCCGGATGCCGTCGCCTCGGGGCTTTCGGAAAACGCGCATGACGTCTGGACCCGGCGCCTCGTCTTGTTCCTGCGCGCCATGGCGGTCCTGTCGATGGTCAAGGGTCTCTATCACTGGGGACTGGTGACGGGCTTTATCGGCGGCGCCGACGAAGCGTTCGAGGTGCAGACGCTGGCCTGGCAAACGGCGACGATCTATTTCGCCGTCATTGAACTGGTGGCGGCGGTCGGGTTGTGGCTCGCCACGCCATGGGGCGCGGTGATCTGGTTGACCACCGTGGTTTCGACGGCGGTGATCGAACTGATGTTTCCGGCGATCTATGGCGGCGGCTTGATCGTCGTCGGCTTCGAACTGGTGCTGCTTGCTCTCTATCTGGTGCTGGCGTGGATGGCGGCGCGCGAGCGTCCGCCGTGATTTGAGGCTTTTGCTTTACGATTTGTCGCCGCCTTGCGGGCGGCGGCCGGTTACGCTTTGGCGAGGAATCTTAAAAGCTCCCTTCAAATTGCGTGCATCCTGTCCGCAAATGCGACAGCACATTAGACGAAGCGTGAACGGGGCCTCCCAAGGGTCAACGCGACGTTACGAAATGGCCCGATTTTGTACAGACAATCAATGATTTACCGTTTCAAATAAACCTTCTCTTTATGGTGTTATTTAAGCTGATCTTCAAACGCGCCCCTTAGGTTGCGGCTTACAGGCGGAACGAAAAAGTTTCCGCCGCATAAGTCGAAAAACGACGACAGGGGAAGTGTCATGATCAAAGCCGCTGCAACGGCCATCGAGCCTGCGAAACGGGATGCCGATGCTCCCGCGGTCCAGCCGCTCTACCTCGAAGCATTGACGCTGGTGGAGCGGCTGCATCGCCGGCTGCTCGATGTCATCAAGGACGAGTTCGATCGCCGCGGCCGCTCCGACATCAATTCGGTGCAGGCGCTGTTGCTGTACAATATCGGCGACAAGGAATTGACGGCGGGCGAACTGCGCACGCGCGGTTACTATCTCGGCTCGAACGTCTCCTACAATCTCAAGAAGCTGGTCGAGCTTGGCTTCCTCGATCATCAGCGCTCGCGCATCGATCGTCGCTCGGTCCGCATCCGGCTCACTCCCAAGGGGCAGGAGATCCGCCACATCGTCGATGCGCTGTATCAGAAACACGTCAAGACGGTGGAGCAAGTCGGCGGCATCTCGAACGACGAGTTCGCCAGCCTCAACAAATCGCTGCATCGGCTTGAGCGGTTCTGGACCGACCAGATCCTGTATCGGCTGTAAGCCGGCTTAGGCTTAGGCCACGAGACCCGGCCAGCCGGCGCAAGACCGGCGGCCCACCAGTCAATAACAATTGAAGCTCCCCTAACTGGCGCGCCGGCCCGGCTGTTCGGGTGCGGCGCGCCTTTGTTGCCTCTAAAATGGGCCGCCGCGCCGCCACCGCCCCGCCGGGCGCGGTGGGCGGGTTCCCATACCCTATCGCTTGAGCATCCGCTTGGCCGGGTCGCCCCGATGTGGTATCTGCGGCACAGGTTTTCTCGTCACCTCTGCTGGTTTTCCGCCCCATCCGCTATCGGGTGGCGGCGGCGGAGACATTTGCCAATGACCGCTTCCGCGACCCCCACATCCGCCCCCGACTCGTTCTTTTCAGCTTCGCTGGAAGAGGCCGATCCCGAGATCGCGGCCGCGATCCGCGGCGAACTGGGGCGGCAGCGGCACGAGATCGAGCTGATCGCCTCGGAAAACATCGTCAGCCGCGCCGTGCTGGAGGCGCAAGGCTCGGTGATGACCAACAAATACGCCGAAGGCTATCCCGGCGCGCGCTACTACGGCGGCTGCGAGTTTGTCGACGTGGCGGAGACGCTGGCGATCGAGCGTGCCAAGAAACTGTTCGGTGCCGGCTTTGCCAATGTGCAGCCGAACTCCGGCAGCCAGATGAACCAGGCGGTGTTTCTGGCGCTGTTGCAGCCCGGCGATACGTTCATGGGGCTGGACCTCGCCGCCGGCGGCCATCTGACCCACGGCGCGCCGGTCAATATGTCCGGCAAGTGGTTCAAGGCCGCGCATTACACGGTGCGGCGCGATGATCACCTGATCGACATGGACGAGGTGGCCAAGCGCGCGGAGGAGGTGAAGCCGAAGCTGATCATCGCCGGCGGCTCGGCCTATTCGCGGCCATGGGATTTTGCGCGCTTCCGCGAGATCGCCGACAGCGTCGGCGCCTACCTGCTGGTGGACATGGCGCATTTCGCCGGCCTCGTCGCCGGCGGCGTGCATGCCTCGCCGGTGCCTTACGCCCACGTCACCACCACCACCACGCACAAATCGCTGCGCGGCCCGCGTGGCGGCCTGATCCTCACCAACGACGAGGCGCTGGCCAAGAAGCTCAATTCGGCGATCTTCCCCGGCCTGCAGGGCGGCCCCCTGATGCATGTCATCGCCGCCAAGGCCGTCGCCCTCAAGGAAGCATTGCAGCCGGACTTCAAGGTTTACGCCAGAAACGTCGTGGCGAATGCCAAGGCGCTGGCGGAGGCGCTGCGCGGCCACGGCTTCGATATCGTCTCCGGCGGCACCGACAATCACCTGATGCTGGTCGATCTGCGGCCCAAGGGCCTCAAGGGCAACATTTCGGAAAAGGCGCTGGTGCGCGCCGGGCTGACCTGCAACAAGAACGGCATTCCGTTCGATCCCGAAAAGCCGTTCGTCACCTCCGGCCTGCGGCTCGGCACGCCGGCGACGACGACGCGCGGCTTCGGCATCGCCGAGTTCAAGCAGGTCGGCGCGATGATCGCCGAGGTGCTTAACGCGGTGGCGCAGTCGGGCGACGGCAAGGCGCCGCTGGTCGAGGCTTCGGTCAAGGAGCGCGTGCGGGAACTGACCGATCGCTTCCCGATCTATCAATAGGGTCGCGGGCCATGCGTTGTCCGAACTGCAACAGTCTCGATACGCAGGTGAAGGACTCGCGGCCGACCGAGGAGTCGTCGGTGATCCGTCGCCGGCGCGTGTGCCTGGCGTGCAATTTCCGTTTCACCACCTTCGAGCGCGTGCAGTTGCGCGAACTGACCGTGATCAAGCGCAACGGCCGCCGCGTGCCGTTCGACCGCGACAAGCTGGTGCGCTCGTTGCAGATCAGCCTGCGCAAGCGCCCGGTCGATCCCGAGCGGCTGGAAAAGACCGTTTCATCCATCGTGCGCGAACTGGAAAGCGCGGGCGAGGCGGAAGTGTCTTCGGAGGCGATCGGCGAGATCGTGATGGAGCGGCTGCGTCAACTCGACGACGTCGCCTATGTCCGCTTCGCCTCGGTTTATCGTGATTTCCGCGAGGCCAAGGATTTCAAGGCGCTGCTCGGCGAACTGTCCGGCGAGGACGAGCCGCCGGTCGTCGTGCCGAAATGATCTTCCGCCTGCTCGAAGATCAGGTTGCGCAGGACTATTCCGAGCGGAAGGCCCGAGATCGCCGCTTCATGCAGCTTGCGTTGACGCTTGGCGCGCGCGGGCTTGGCCGTACCTGGCCGAACCCGGCGGTCGGCGCGGTGGTGGTCAAGGACGGCATCATCGTCGGGCGCGGCTGGACGCAGCCCGGCGGCCGGCCGCACGCCGAGCCGCAGGCGCTGGCGC
>JBARWE010000095.1:0-1799 GCA_049646625.1 Xanthobacteraceae bacterium | reverse complement strand
CTCGCGCGCTGGCGCGGCGGCCGCGCGTTCTTCTGCTCGACGAGCCGCTAGCCGTGCTCGACAAGAAGCTGCGCGAAGGCACCCAGCGCGAACTGGTCGCCCTGCAGCGCCGGCTCGGCATGACCTTCATCGTCGTCACCCACGACCAGGAAGAAGCGATGACGCTGGCCGACCGCATCGGCGTCATGAACGCCGGGCGGCTCGCCCAGGTGGCGCCGCCGCGCGAGCTGTATGAGGCACCGGCCTCGCGCTGGGTCGCGGAGTTCGTCGGCGACGTCAATATTTTTCAGGCCGAGGTGACGGCGCGCAGCGGCGCGCGGCTGACGCTGTGGAGCGATGCGGCCTGCGCCATTTCGGCGATCGCGCCGCAGGCGATAGCGGAGGGCCGGGTGTGCGTCGCGGTGCGCCCGGAAAAGATCAGGCTGGCGCCGCACCGGGCCGGAGAAGCAGCGCCCGCGATCAACGCGCTGCCCGGCGAAGTGGTCGGCCACAGCTATCTCGGCGATGTCTCGCTCTATCAGGTGAAGCTCGTGACGGGGACGTGGCTGCGTGCCGCCGTCACCAACACCGCGCGCGGCGGTGGCGGTTTTGCCATCGGGGCGCGGGTGGTGGCCTCGTTCGCCCCCGAGGATTGCATGGTGTTGCCGGCATGAGCGCGCGGCGGCTGTTCACCGGTCCGGCCCGGCTGGCGGCGATCGCGCCGTATCTGTGGCTGGCGCTGTTTTTCCTGGTGCCGTTCGGCTTCGTCATCAAGATCAGCCTGTCGCAGACCGCGGTGGCGCAACCGCCGTATCTGCCGGTGTTCGATCTCGCCGCGGGTTGGGAGAGTTTTGCCGCGGCGTTCAGCGAACTCACGCTCGACAATTATCGCCTGCTGATTTCCGATAACCTCTATCTGCTCGCTTACCTGCGCAGCGTCATGGTGGCGTTTACCGCAACCCTGATCCTGCTCCTGATCGGCTATCCCGTCGCCTACGCCATGGCGAGACTGCCGAGGCGCTGGCAGGCGGTGGCAATGATGCTGGTCATCATCCCCTTCTGGACCTCGTTCCTGATCCGCGTCTACGCCTGGATCAACATCCTGCAACACGACGGCCTGCTCAACACGGTGCTGGTCGGTCTCGGCGTCATCGACGCACCGCGGCAGTGGCTCGCTACCGACACCGCGATGTATATCGGCCTGGTCTACTCCTACCTGCCGTTCATGATTCTGCCGCTCTATGCCACGCTGTCGAAGATGGACGGTACGCTGCTGGAAGCCGCCGCCGATCTCGGCTGCTCGCCGGTCAAGGCGTTCTGGCTGGTGACGGTGCCGCTCTCGCTGCCCGGTGTCGGTGCCGGCGTGCTATTGTGCTTCATCCCGATCGTCGGCGAGTTCGTCATTCCCGATCTGCTCGCCGGCTCCGATGCATTGATGATCGGCCAGACCATCTGGCTCGAATTCTTCACCAACCGCGACTGGCCGGTGGCGTCGGCCACGGCCGTGGTGCTGCTCGCCATCCTCGTCGTGCCGTTGTTGTTCTACGAGCGCGCGCAGATGCGCCAGATCGAAGGGCGGCGGTGATGGCGGCGAGTGCGGCGCGCGGCCTGTCGCGCATCAACATGGCGGCGCTTGCCTTCGGCCTGGCCTTTCTCTACCTGCCGATCGTGATCCTGGTGATCTATTCGTTCAACGCTTCTCAACTCGTCACGGTGTGGGGTGGCTGGTCGCTGCGCTGGTATCGCGAACTCCTGCACGACGAGGCGATGCTGGAAGCGGCATGGATGAGCCTGCGGGTGGCGGCGATGTCGGCGACCGC
>JBARWE010000094.1:0-4999 GCA_049646625.1 Xanthobacteraceae bacterium | reverse complement strand
CAAGGGTCCGTATGATCGCGTGCAGGAGTTCCGGTTCGGCGGCGGCACGACCTTCTGACCGCAGGGCAGCCCGCCTCCGTCCCGCCTGACATCCATGCCCGGAGCCTTGCTCCGGGCATATTCCTGTCCGGCCAGCCATGGCCGGCCTGCTTGATTTTTTTGCGGTTTCGTGGTGCGACCTGTGATGATCGGGCACCGAGCGGTTGCCCCGAACGTCATCCGCTCGTGTGCGATTGAGCCAAAGGCCCTCATGTGACGACGTCCGCCAAAGCCATCGCCGGGGCAATTCCGCCGGTGTTTTTCAAGACCCCCGCCACGATGGCGCTGGCGGAGGTTGCGCGACTGGCCGGGGCGGAACTTGTCGACGCCGGCCGCGCCGACCTGCCGATCCGCGGGCTGGCCTCGCTCGACCATGCCGGCCCGCACCATCTCGCCTTCTTCGACAACCTCAAATATGCCGACCAGCTCAAGCATACCCGCGCGGGCGCCTGCCTGGTCGGCGCGCGTTACGCCAGCGCCGTGCCGGACCATGTCGCGGTGCTGCGCGCCGCCGACCCGTTCCGCGCCTTTGTCGCGATCGGCCGCCACCTGCATCAGGATGCGCTGCGCCCGCCGTCGTTTCTCGGCAACGACGGCATCGCCCCGACGGCGGTGATCCACGACAGCGCCCGGCTTGAGGATGGCGTGGTGGTCGAGGCCTATGCCACGATCGGGCCGGATGTCGAGATCGGCACCGGCACCATGATCGGCGCCCACGCCATGATCGGCGCCGGCGTCAAGATCGGTCGCAACTCATCGATCGGCGCCGGCACGTCGCTGATCTACTGCTACATCGGCGATAACGTCGTGGTCCACCCCGGCTGCCATATCGGGCAGGACGGCTTTGGCTATAGCGCCGGCGCCGATGGCCACACCAAGATCCCGCAGACGGGCCGGGTGCTGATCCAGCACGATGTCGAGATCGGCGCCGGCACGACGATCGATCGCGGCAGCCTGCGCGACACCGTGATCGGCGAGGGCACCAAGATCGACAACCTCGTGCAGATCGGCCACAACGTCTATATCGGCCGCCATTGCCTGGTGCTGGCGCAGTGCGGCCTCGCCGGCAGCCTGACGCTGGAGGATTATGTGGCGCTCGGCGCCAAGGCCGGCCTCAACAACCACCTGACCATCGGCGAGGGCGCGCAGGTCGCGGCGATGAGCGGCGTCAAGGATGACATTCCTCCCGGCGAACGCTGGGGCGGCATCTTCGCCCGCCCCGCCAAGCAGTGGCTGCGCGAGATCAAGGTGCTTGAAAACCTGGCGCATGGCGGGGCTGCCGCGGCGCGACGTGGAGACAAAGAGGGGCGCGAGTGATGGAGTCGCCGATCACCGTCGCGGTCGTCGATACGGCCGAGATTCTCAAGACGCTGCCGCACCGCTATCCGTTCCTGTTGATCGATCGGGTGATCGATATCCGCCAGGATTACAGCGGCATCGGCATCAAGAACGTCACCGTCAGCGAGCCGGCGTTCCTCGGCCACTTTCCCGAGCGGCCGGTTTATCCGGGTGTGCTAATGATCGAGGGCATGGCGCAGACCGCCGGCGTCATCGGCATCAAGTCGGTCGAAGGCACCGAGAAGCCGCGCGCGGTGTATTTTCTCACCATCGACAAATGCAAGTTCCGCAAGCCCGTGCTGCCCGGCGATACGGTCGAGTACCACATGCGCAGCATCGGCCGGAAAAAGACCATGTGGTGGTTTCACGGCGAGGCGCGGGTGCGCGGCGCGGTGGTCGCCGAGGCCGACGTCGGGGCCATGCTGACAGACTGATGCGATGGTTGATGGCTGCGAGAGTCTATTGACGATCCGTCGTGCCGGGCATAGCCGTCCGAAGGACGGCGTCGTTTTGCTTAGCCTCCCCGGTCATCCACGTCTTTCTTTGGCAACAGTCGCTAGAACTTGGATGCCGCACCAAGCGCGGGCATGACGGTGAAGGCAGGTTGGAACAGTCCATGACCACCATCGATCCTACCGCGCGCATCGAGGACGGTGCGGTGATCGGCGCCGGCTCGACCATCGGGCCTTACTGCATCGTCGGGCGCGACGTGGTGATCGGCGAGGGCGCGACGCTGACGGCGCATGTGCATATCGCCGGCCACACCACGATTGGCGCGCGCTGCACGATTTCGCCGTTCGTCTCGCTCGGCACGCCGCCGCAGTCGCTGGCCTGGCGTGGCGAGCCGACGCGGCTTGAGATCGGCGACGACTGCACGCTGCGCGAGGGCGTCACCGTCAACATCGGCACCACGGGCGGCGGCGGCGTGACGCGCATCGGCGATCGCGTCTACATGATGAACAACTCCCATGTCGGCCACGATTGCCAGGTCGGCAGCGATGTCATCTTCGCCACCTCCGCGACGCTCGGCGGCCATTGCGAGATCGGCGATCATGTGTTCATCGGCGGCCTGTCGGCGCTGCACCAGTTCGCCCGCGTCGGCGCCCAGGCGATGATCGGCGGCACCTGCGGCGTGCGCGGCGACGTGATCCCCTACGGCTTCGTCACCACGCCTTATTCGACGCTGGAAGGGCTGAATGTCGTCGGCATGAAGCGGCGCAATTTCAGCCGGGCGCGGATCAGGCTGCTGCACGGCGTCTACAAGGCGCTGTTTCACGGCCCCGGCCTGTTTGCCGATCGCCTCGCCACGGTGCGCGCCCGCATGAGCGAAGATCCGGCGATCGCCGAGATCGTGGCCTTCATCGATGGCGGCGGCCATCGCTCGCTGTGCCTGCCGTGGGACAAGGCGGCGCCGTCATGACGGGGCCTGCGACGGACGGCACGCCGGTCGGCCTGATCGCTGGCGGCGGCACTCTGCCGTTCACCGTCGCCGAGCGGCTGGCCGCGCGCGGCCGCAAGCCGGTGGTGTTCGCGCTGCGCGGCTTTTGCGATCCGCAGCAGGTGTCGCGCTTCACCCACCACTGGGTGTCGATCGGTCAGTTCGGCGCGGCCAAGCGGCTGCTGCGCGCCGAGGGCTGCCGCGACCTGGTGTTCATCGGCAGTCTGGTGCGGCCGGCGCTCTCCGAACTGCGGCTCGACCTCGGCATGCTGCGCGTCCTCCCGAGCGTGATCCGCGCCTATCGGGGTGGCGACGATCATCTCCTGAGCCGGGTCGGCCGCATCTTCGAGGCGCATGGCTTTCGCCTGCTCGGTGTCCGTGACGTCGCCCCCGATCTGCTGATGCCGGAAGGCGCGATGACCCGCCGCCGCCCCGATGCCGCGGCCGAGGCCGACATCGCGCGCGGACGGGCGGTGCTGGCGGCACTGTCGCCGTTCGATGTCGGGCAGGCGGCGGCCGTGATTGACGGCCATGTCGTCGCGGTCGAAGGCATCGAGGGCACCGACGCGATGCTGGCGCGGGTGGCGCAGTTGCGCCGCGACCGTGTGGTGCGCGCGGGCGAGGGCCGCGGCGTGCTCGTCAAGGCCGCCAAGCGCGGTCAGGATTTGCGCTTTGACCTGCCGACGGTCGGGCCGCGCACGGTGCACGAGGTGCAAGCGGCGGGCCTTGCCGGGCTGGCCATCGTCGCCGGCAACGCGCTGGTGGCCGAAGCGCAGGACATGGTCGAGGCGGCCGACAAAGCCGGCCTGTTCGTCGTCGGGTTGCCGGCATGACGGCGCCGCCGCCGGGCAAGACCGTATTCCTCGTCGCCACGGAAGAGTCCGGCGACCGGCTCGGCGCCGCCTTGATGCGCGCGTTGCAGCAGCGCTTTGGCGGCGCGTTGCAGTTCACCGGCGTCGGCGGCCGTGCCATGGCGGCGGAGGGGCTGGCCTCGCGCTTTGCCATCGAGGAACTGTCGATCGTCGGCCTTGCCGCGGTGGCGCGGCGGCTCTCGCCGATCCTGCGCCGTATCCGCGAGACCGCCGACGCGGCGGTGGCGGCAGAACCGGCGGTGGTGGTGCTGATCGACAGCCCGGACTTCAACCTGCGTGTCGGCCGCCGCATCCGCGCGCAAGCGCCGGCCATTCCGATCATCGACTATGTCTCACCAACGGTTTGGGCGTGGCGGCCGGGGCGCGCCAAAGCGATGCGCGGTTTTGTCGATCATGTGCTGGCGCTGTTGCCGTTCGAGCCGGCGGTGCATGATCGGCTCGGCGGCCCGCCCTGCACCTATGTCGGCCACCCGCTCTTGGAGCAGGTCGGTCGGCTGCGGCCCGATGCGACCGAGGCGGCGCGACGTGATGCGGCCCCTCCGGTGCTGCTGGCGCTGCCGGGCAGCCGCCGCAGCGAAATCCGCCACCACATGAGCGTGTTCGGCGAAGCGCTCGGGCGGCTTGCGGCGCAGGGCACGGCGTTCGACCTGATCGTGCCGACCATGCCGCATCTGGTGGACGCTGTGACCGAAGCGGCGGCGGCGTGGCCGGTCGCGCCGCGCATCGTCGTCGGCGAGAACGAGAAGAGGGCTGCGTTCCGCATCGCGCATGCGGCGCTCGCCAAGTCCGGCACGGTGACGCTGGAGCTGGCGCTCGCCGGCGTGCCGATGGTCGCGGCCTACAAGGCGGGGGCGGTCGAGGCGTGGCTGATCCGCAAGGTAATCCGCTCCGACACCGTGATCCTCGCCAACCTCGTGCTCGGCGACAACGTGGTGCCGGAGTTCATCCAGGACGATTGCACGGCCGACAATCTGGTGGCGGCGCTGGCCGAGGTGATGGCGGATACGCCGTCGCGCCGGCGCCAGGTCGAAGCGTTTGCCGGGATCGATACCGTGATGGCGATCGGCGACCGCCTGCCGAGCGAGGCGGCGGCCGATATCGTCGTTGCGCATATGCGCTGAGGCAAAAAAACCGGCGCGGACGCCGGCTTTTTTTATTGCATTTGATCGATCCGTGAAAATTACGTCCGGCTGCCGAGCGGCACATAGTCGCGCTGCGCCGCTCCGGTGTAGAGCTGGCGCGGCCGGCCGATCTTCTGCTGCGGGTCCTCGATCATCTCGCTCCACTGGCTGATCCAGCCGACGGTGCGGGC
>JBARWE010000093.1:0-2310 GCA_049646625.1 Xanthobacteraceae bacterium | reverse complement strand
GGCGACCAGTGACCGGCCCGCCGCCACCGAGGCGCGACTGTTTGCGCTGGCGCTGCGCGAGCGCCGCGGTGAGGTCGCGCCGGCGGAGGCGCTGGCCGAACTGGAGACGCTGTTGGTGCTGTGGCGCGGCGACGCCATCGAGGTGCGCACGCTGTCGATGCTGGCGAAGTATTATGCCGACGCCGGCCGCTATCGCGACGTGCTGGCGGCGGCGCGCACCGCGACCAGGCTGGCGCCGGATTCGCCGTTGGCGCGCGCTATGCAGGATGACGCCGCGGCGCTGTTCGCCGATCTGTTCCGCGGTGGCAAGGGCGACGCCCTGCCGCCGGTCACGGCGCTGGCGCTGTTCTACGAGTTTCAGGATCTAACGCCGATCGGCCGGCGCGGCGACGAGATCATCCGCCGGCTCGCCGACCGGCTGGTTGCGGTCGATCTGCTCGATCAGGCGGGCGAACTGCTGCAATACCAGATCGATCATCGCCTTGAGGGCGCCGCGCGGGTGCAGGTGGCCTCGCGCCTTGCCATGATCCACCTGATGAATCGCAAGCCCGATCGTGCCATCGCGGTACTGCATGCGACCCGGATCGGCGACCTTGCCGGAGAACTGCGCGAGCAGCGCTTGCTGCTTGAGGCACGGGCACAGAGCGATATCGGCCGCCACGATTTCGCGCTCGACATGATCTCCAATGTCGAAGGGCGCGAGGCGGTGCGCCTGCGCTCGGATATCTATTGGGCGGCGCGGCGCTGGCGCGAGGCGGCCGAGCAGATCGAATTGTTTCATGGCGAGCGCTGGCGCGATTCCGCGCCGCTCTCCTCTGATGAGAAAGCCGACATCCTGCGTGCGGCGGTCGGCTACGCGCTGGCGCAGGACGCGCTGGGGGCCGGTCGCTTCAGGGAGAAATACGCCGCGAAGATGAGCGGTCCGCAGGATCGCGCCGCCTTCGAGATGGCGTTGGCGCCGGCGCCCGGCAACGTCGCCTCGTTCGCGCAACTGGCCAAGATGGCGGCCTCGGTCGACACCATCAACGGTTTCCTGCGCGACATGAAGGCGCGCTTTGCCGACACGCTGGCGCAGGCGCGGCCGCCGCGCGAGAATCCCGCTGCCGATCCGGCGCCGACCGGTGCGCTGCCGCGCATCGTCGGCGTGAAGCATGCGGTCGATGCTCGCTGATTTGGATCGCCCGTGGCCGGGATAAAGCCCGGCCATGACGGGTTGTGACGTCTCGTCATCCGCCGCCGTAGCTCTGCACCAGGCTGCCGGCGACCAGCGACCAGCCGTCCACCAGCACGAAGAAAATCAGCTTGAACGGCAGCGACACCACCACCGGCGGCAGCATCATCATGCCCATCGACATCAGGACCGAGGCGACCACGAGGTCGATGATGAGAAACGGCAGGAACAGCAGGAAGCCGATCTCGAAGGCGCGCTTCAACTCGGAAATCATGAAGGCCGGCACCAGGATGCGCAGCGACATCGCGGCCGGCGTTGCCGGCGCCGGCTCGCCGGACAGGTCCATGAACAGCTTGACGTCCTTCTCGCGCACGTTCTTCTGCATGAACTCGCGTAACGGGCCGGAGGCGCGGGTGAAGGCGTCCTCGACGCTGATTTCGTTGGCGACCAGCGGCCGGATGCCGTCGTCGTAGGATTTTTGCAGCACCGGCCCCATCACGAAGGCGGTGAGGAACAGGGCCAGCGCGATGATGACGGAGTTGGGCGGCGCGGTGGCGGTGCCGAGCGCGGTGCGCAACAGCGACAACACCACCACGATGCGCGTGAACGACGTCATCATGATCAGGATCGACGGCGCGATCGACAGCACCGTCAACAGCGCGATGAGCTGGATCGCGCGTTCGGTGACGCCGCCACCCTGACCGAAATTGATGCTGATGTCCTGCGCCAGCGCCGTGCCGGCCGACAGGCTGGCGGCGATTGCGATCAGGACAGGAAGGACAACTCTACGCGGGGAACCGGCCGGCCTCACGAAAGCGGCTTCACGACGGCGATTTGGGGCGCCCGAGCAGGCTCGCCATTTCGTCTTCGAGGTTCTCGAACGCGCCCTTCGACGGTGCCGGCGGGGCCGCCGGCTTGGCCGGCTCTGCCGCCGGTGCAGCCGGTGTTGGGGTCTCGCCCGCGGGCGGCGCGCCGCCGGGACGGCGCAGCGCGGCTTCCAGCCGCTGCGCCATCTCGGCGAGGTTCTCCTCGGCGGTCGGGGTTGGTGTGCCCGGCCGTGCCTCCGGCTCGGGGGGCGGCGCGTGTGGCGGCTCAGTGGAGCGCAGCGGCGGGCGCGGGCTGACCGGCTCACGCGGGAT
>JBARWE010000092.1:0-2325 GCA_049646625.1 Xanthobacteraceae bacterium | reverse complement strand
CTGTCGTTCTCGCTGGCACCGAGATCGTTCGGGTCGATAGTAATCGGAGAACCTGCTCCACGCTTGACGAACACCAGCACGCCATCGCGCTCGACCGCGTCGAAGAAATACGCTGTCTGCAGCACTGCAATCATGTCGCGCACTGGCTTGCGCTCGGTCACGACATAGCCGACGACCTCGTCGTCAAGCGCGGTGACATCGAACTCGCTCGCGGCGAGACCGGCCCGCAGGCAGAGGTCCCGGACGATCCCGGCAAGCTGCATGTTGCCTATCTTCCCTTCAATCCAGTGGCCGAGCCGGAAGTTCTCGCCGTCCGACCACACCTTGGTGAGTGTTGGGAAGAACGGATACTGCGCATCGCCTCCAGCAGCACGCGCTGTGCGCTGGTGCGGTCGTTCTGTTCGGCAAGACGTCGGATATAGGCGCGCGTTCGATCATCGAGGAAGCCGAGCTGCGCGTTGAGCTGATCTGCCCCGCGCACCGGGTCGGCAAAGACCTCGGCGAGGGACTTGACCGCCGCGTCGACATCGCTGCCGACGGTGACGGCATAGTTTTTGGCGACCGCGATCAGGCCGGTGAAATGGTCCTGGCCGATCCGCCCGGTGCGCAGGAACGCTGTCTCCATCTCGCGTGCAGCGGCAACCGACACCTTGCCGGCGGCAGCACCGACCTGCGCGATACGATTGAGGTCGGCGACCGTGGCGCCAGCCGCGCGACCGGCGCCGGCAAGCCCGACTTCCAGCTGTTTCTGGCCCTTGAGCCATGCGTCATAAGCGGTCGCACCTGCGATCGCCATTCCGACCGTCGCGCCGGTGAGAAGCCGCACCGGAGTGATGACGGCGGCAAGCGCGCGCCCGAGGCTGCCGGCGATGCCGGAGAGACCGCCGGACTCCGCACCGAACGCCTTACCGAGCTTGAGCGTCTGGATGGTGAGCCGTCCGAGCGGCACCTCGCCGGTTACCGCCGCGTCGGACGCCAGCCGGAACGTCGTGATCAGCGCCCGAATTTGGCCGCCGGTCAGATTCGACGCATGGCCAAGCTCATTGAGCGCACCGGACGCCAGATCGAAGCGTTCCCTGGCGAGCGCGACCGCCTCATTATGCTCCTTCGTGGTAATGGTGCCGGCTTTGAGCAGCGCAGCCGCTTCCGCGATTTCGGCGTTGAGCCGCTTTTGTGCCGCACCGAGCGGGTCGACCTGGGCGCGCAGCGCCGCAGTGCGCCGCTCGAGGTCTTCCGATGCCCTGGCTGCGCTTTCAAACACCTCGGCCGAGTAGCGCGCAGACTTTGGCGTGGTGTCAACACCGAGCACCGCGTTGAAATTACGCTGCGACTGGTCGGCGCTTGCCGCTTGTCGCGCGGCTTGCGCCAGGCGCAGCAAACGCTGTGTCTGTCGATCGGTGGCACTTCCGGCGGCATCCATCGTGGACGCGACGCCGCGAAACGCGCTCGTGCCGGCCTGCCCGACCTCGTCGAAGGCGCGTTTGACCTCCGCCTTGCCCTCGACACCGAGGCGGATTGAGACATTTGTTGCTGCCATCGTTCGCTCAAATTCGTGACGGGCTCAATCAATCCCGGTCGTGGGCATAGCTGCGCACGATGATCGGCTCGATCTCGGGCAGCACTTCCACGAGCAGCGGAGTGAGCGCGCCCATGGCGTCGGCCAAGAGCAGCACGGCGCCAAAATCCACGGCGTAGATGCCGCCAGGTGCTACGCGCACCTGACCTGCGGCGCGGCGCAGCACCTCCCAGGCCGCGATGCCGTCGGGCGTATGAACCGCATGCTCTTGATACGGACACTCAGCACACGTCGTCGTGCACGTCGCGCAATAGCCATCGCCCCCACCGAAGTGCCATTCGGCGAGAGCGATCAGGCGTTTTTTTCCGCAACCTGCAGGATTGCCGGCGCGACATAGAGGCGGTCGATCGCGTCGAATAGCGGCCAGAGATCGAGCGCGGCATCGACGTGGTCCGGGTTTGGGCCGACCGGATTGCCATCGGCATCGCCAATGCCTTCCCATGCCGCGATGCCAGAGCGCGCAAGCGCGGAGGTAAACGCTAGCCCGGCCTGGATCTCGGCATCTTCACCACCCGCGCGCAGCACCTCAGCCGCAGCGGCGCGCGCGACAAGAATGGCGGCGACGGTAATGGGGCGGAACCGCACCCGCACGCCTGGAACAAGGTCGAGCCAGAACGGCTCGCGGTCGATGGATAGCTTGAGCATGGTAGCGTTCTCCGGGGAACTGGCGATTCGGAATGAGTGCGCGGATCGCGCAGACGACAACTTGACGGACTACGCGATTCGCGTAGAATGGCGATGGAATTTGA
>JBARWE010000091.1:0-17168 GCA_049646625.1 Xanthobacteraceae bacterium | reverse complement strand
CCACAGCGCCCATACCGGCGCCTATGCCAACGCCCATGCCAGTGCCCTTGCCAACGCCGGCCACCGCGCCGGCCGCCACCCTTGCCAGCAGCCTTTCCACCGACGCGGCGCAACCGGCCCCGGCCGTCTCGCTCGGCCAAACGCTGCTGGCCGAGGGGGTGGTGACGCTGCCCGCTCCGCCGGCTGCCGACGCGCTCGCCGCCTTGCGCCGCATGACGCAGGCTGACCGGATCGCCTTCTTTTCGTAACGGGCTACCCTCCCGGTCGACCTCCCGCCGGCGGCGGCCACCGGCGCCGCTACGCCCGCCGCCGAACGCAATGTTAACGAATAGTTGCGATAGTGCGGCCTTCCCGGACCGCCCCGCGCCACCGCGCCGGCGTCCCTCACCCGGACATCGCAACGCGGCGCTATGACCCCCCGCCCCGGAACAGACCGCGCAGGCAGCCCGATCACCCGTCTGATCACGGGACTGCGCGCCGTGCTCGGCGGCGACAGCGACGCCTCGATCACCAACCGCCTGGCCGGCGCCGTATTCGCTATCCGCGTCATCAGCGCGGGCCTTGCCTATGTCGTGCAGATCCTGCTGGCGCGCTGGATGGGAGGCTCCGATTACGGCGTCTATGTCTATGTCTGGACCTGGGTGCTGCTGTTCGGCAGCATACTGGATTTCGGCATCGCCATCGGTGCGCAGAAACTCATCCCCGAATATCGCGCCCACGGCGATCTCGACGCCCTGCGCGGCTTCCTGTCGGGCAGCCGCTGGCTGACGCTCGCGGCGTCCTCGACGGTGGCGCTGTTGCTGGCCGCCGTCATCTGGCTGATCACGCCATGGCTCGATCCCGCGACCGTCACGCCGCTCTACATCGGCTGCACCATCCTGCCGCCGTTCGTCGTCGCCAACACCCAGGACGGCATCGCCCGCTCCTACGACTGGATTCCGCTCGCGCAACTGCCACAATTCATCGTGCGCCAGACGCTGATCATCGGCTTCGTCGCCGGCACCTTTGCGCTCGGCGTCGGCATCGACGCAACCGCCGCGATGGTGGCGAGCAGCGCCGCCGTCTGGCTGGCGATGACCGGGCAACTCCTGGTGCTGAACCGCCGCCTCGCCGGCATCGTGCCGCACGGCGGCAAGACGCACGACCTGCGCGGCTGGATCGCCGTGTCGCTGCCGATCATGATGGTCGAAGGCTTCTACCTGCTGTTGTCCTACTGCGACGTGCTGCTGTTGCAGCAGTTCCGTCCGGCCGCCGAGGTCGGTCTTTACTTCGCCGTGATCAAGACAGTGGCGCTGGTGTCCTTCGTGCATTTCGCAATGGCTTCAACCACCGCCCACCGCTTCACCACCTATCATGCCAACGGCGATCGCGACGGGCTTGCGGCCTATGTCGCCCATGCCAGCCGCTGGACGTTCTGGCCGACGGTGGCGGCGACGCTGACGCTGCTCGCATTCGGCAAGCCCTTGTTGTGGCTGTTCGGGCCACAGTTCGTCGCCGGCTACGACATCATGTTCATCGCCGTGATCGGCCTCGTGGTGCGCTCCGCCACCGGCCCGGTCGAGCGGCTGTTGAATATGCTCGGCCACCAGTATCTGTGCGCGCTCACCTACGCGCTGGCCTTCATCGCCAATGTCATACTGTGCCTCGCGCTGATCCCGGACTATGGCGCCCACGGCGCCGCCGCCGCCACCTCGATCGCGCTGACGTTCGAAACGGTACTGCTGTTCTGGATGGCGAAGCGCGCGACCGGCCTCAACGTACTGGCGTTCGGCCACGGCCGCGCGCGGAGTCGGGGTGCCTGACTTGACCGTGTTGAATCGGGCACTTCTGTTATTTTCGTCTGAGCATGATCTTGTCCGAAAACCGGTTCACACTTTTCGGGATCATGCTCTACGCCGCGGTCCAGCCGCCGTCGATCGACAGATTGGCGCCGGTGATCTGGCTGGCCTCATCACCACACAAGAACACCGCCAGCGCCGCGACCTGCTCGACGGTGACGAACTGCTTGGTCGGCTGCGCCGCCAGCAGCACATCGTTGATGACCTGCTCCTTGGTCATGTTGCGCGATTTCATCGTGTCGGGAATCTGCCTCTCGACCAGCGGCGTCCAGACATAGCCCGGCGAGATGCAGTTGCAGGTGATCTTGGACTGCGCCAGCTCCAGCGCCACTGTCTTGGTCAGCCCGGCGATGCCGTGCTTGGCGGCGATATAAGCCGCCTTGTAGGGCGAGGCCACCAGCGAATGCGCGGAGGCGGTGGAGATGATGCGGCCCCAGCCGCGCGCCTTCATGCCCGGCACCGCGGCACGGATCGCATGGAACGCCGACGACAGGTTGATGGCGATGATCGCGTCCCACTTCTCGACCGGAAACTCCTCGATCGGCGAGACGAACTGGATGCCGGCATTGTTGATGAGAATGTCCACCGCGCCAAAGGTCTTTTCGCCGAACGCGATCATGCCGGCGATCTCGGCAGGCTTGGTCATATCGGCCGGCGAATAGGCCGCCTTCACCTTGAAGTCGGCCTCGATGCGGGCGCGCTCGGCCTCGATATCCTTCGCATCGCCAAAACCGTTGATCACCACATTGGCGCCGGCCGCCGCCAGCGCCCGCGCATAGGCCAGCCCGATGCCGCTGGTCGACCCCGTCACCACCGCCGTTTTGCCTGTCAGCGTCGCCATGTCGTTCTCCTTGCTTCGTTGTCGCGCCTCGCGGCGCTACGATCCTGAACTGCCGTTGTGCGGCGTGAGGTCGAGCGCCACCAGCGTCTCCTCGTCCGGCCGCTGCACCAGTTTCTCCGGGCGCTGCACCGAGCGATGCACATCCTCCTCGCCGGCCTGCCAATGGTCACGCATGCTGAGCCGGGAAAAATCATAGTCCTTCGACGAGGACTGGTGCGTCTTGCGGCGGTAGATCAGATGCACCACGGTGACGTTGTTTTCCTTGGCCGCCTCGCTCAGGATGGCGACCGAGGGGTCCGACTTCAATTCCTCCGGCAGCTTGGCGATCAGCGCGCGCAGCGCCCGCCGCGCGTGGCGAATGCGCTTGTTGAGGTCGGTGTTGAGGCGGGTGCGGCTCGAATAGCGGATGTCCTTCTCGCGCTCGGCGACCTCGAACAGCGTCGTTGGCAGTGGTCCGCGGGCGCTGAACAGATCGACCTGGAAGATCAGAAGATCGTCGCGCGTATCCTGATCGAGCACATAATCGAGCGGCGTGTTGGAGGCGATGCCGCCGTCCCAATAGAATTCGCCGTCGATCTCCACCGCCGGCAGTCCCGGCGGCAGCGCGCCTGAAGCCATGATGTGCTCGGGGCCGATGCGCTGGCGGGCGTTGTCGAAATAGGCAAAGTTGCCGGTCTTGATATTGACCGCGCCGACGCTGAGCCGCGTCACGCCGGAATTGATGCGGTCGAAATCGACCAGCCGCTCCAGCGTCGCGCGCAGCGGTGTGGTGTCGTAATAGCTGAGATTGTCGACCCGCGACGACGGCAGGAACTGGGCGGGCGGGAAGCGCGGGGTGAAGAAACCCGGCACGCCGAACGTCGCCACCGTTGCCGCGCTGGCCTCGTTGAAGAACGAGCGGCCTTGATCGTCGGCGAGTTTCGGCGTCCACGGCACCGGCGCCGACACCATGTCCCAGAATTCCTTGAGGCGTGCCACGCGCGACTCGCGCGGATTGCCGGCAATGATCGCGGCGTTGATCGCACCGATCGAAATACCGGCAAGCCAGTCCGGCTCGAAATCGTGTTCGCACAGCGCCTTGTAGGCGCCGGCCTGATAGGAGCCGAGCGCGCCGCCGCCTTGCAGCACCAGCACACGGTGCGCTCCGGCAGACATGGCGGTGGTCGTGGGAGATGTGGTGGGGCTGTCGTCCATCAGCGCATGCGCAAAGCGAAAGGTTCGATGCACCGTGGCGAGACTTGGCGCCGGCGTCAATCGGCCTTTGGTGCGGCCACCGTCACGTCGCCGTCATCGGGCATCAGGCGCCGCGAGGATCAGGGTCCAGAACACCTTGTACTTGGTGTTGGGCGCGTAGGTCGCGGCGATCCCCATCCGGGTCACGCCCTTCTTGAGCATGTTGTCGCGATGCGGCGGCGAATCGCGCCAGCCTGAGAACGCTTCCGCCAGCGTATGGTAGCCCGCGGAAATATTCTCGACCGCCAGCGCCGGCTCGAAACCCGCCGCCTTGATCCGCTTGATCAGCGTACCGCCGGCGTTGTGGTCGAGCTTGTTCTGCTTCGCCATGGCCATCGACTGCGCTTCCGCGGCCGCGGTCAATTGCGGATCGACGGCGACGGCATCAAGGCCATTGTTGCGGCGATAACCGGAGATCATCGAGGCGGCGACCGCGCTGTCGAGCTTGGCACCGCCGTGCGCCATGCTGAGATAGAAGGCCGGCTGCTCCGGCGGCGGCCGATCGGCACAGCCGGCAAGCGTCAAGACAAGCGCCAGCCCGGCACCGGCCCAAATCATCCGCGACATCGATGGGTCCCCCAAAGGAAGGGAGCCGTTGTTGCACATCAACCGTGGCTTATTCGTGAACGACGAGACCGCCTCACGCCTCGGCGGCAAAGATACGGTAGCGGCGCGGATGCAGCCCGACGATGTCGCCCGGCGCAAGCCGGCGGTCGCGCGGGGTGTCGATCTCGATCAGCGTTTCGCCGCCAGCGGAGGTGAGCGCAACGTCGGCCCGCTGCACCGGGCCGAAGGTGCGCACGCGGCGCACCGCGCCTTCGAGGGCGCCAGAGCCGACCGGGCCGACGTCCATGTCGTGCCGGCGCACGAACAGCTGCGAGGGGCCGGAGGCCGCGCCGTCGGCGACGAGGTCGAGATCACTGGCGCCGAGCCGCACCCGGCCGTCGCGCACCTCGACCGGCAGCACGATCGACTCGCCGATGAAGGCATGGACGAAGGCGGTCCTGGGGTTGTCGTAGACCTCCGCCGGCGTGCCGATCTGCTCGATACGGCCCTTGTCCATCACCACCACGCGGTTGGCCACCTCCAGCGCCTCCTCCTGGTCGTGGGTGACGAACAGCGAGGTAACGTGGATTTCGTCGTGCAGCGTGCGCAGCCACTGGCGCAGTTCCTTGCGCACCTTGGCGTCGAGCGCACCGAACGGCTCGTCGAGCAGCAGGATGCGCGGCTCGATGGCGAGCGCACGCGCCAGCGCGATGCGCTGGCGCTGGCCGCCGGACAACTGGCTCGGGTAGCGCTCGGCGAGCCAGCGCAACTGCACGAGGTCGAGCAGGTCATGGACGCGGGCGCGGATCGCGGCCTCGCTCTTGCGGATCGCGCGCGGCTGCACGCGCAGGCCGAAGGCGACGTTCTCGAACACCGTCATGTGGCGGAACAGCGCGTAATGCTGGAACACGAAGCCGACATGGCGCTCGCCGGCACCCTGCTTCAGCGCGTCCTCGCCGTCGAAGCGGATATCGCCCTCGTCAGGCCATTCGAGACCGGCGATGATACGCAACAGCGTGGTCTTGCCGGAGCCGGACGGGCCGAGCAGCGCCACCAGTTCGCCGGTGCCGACCTTGAGATCGACATGGTCGAGCGCGGCGAAGGCGCCGAATCGCTTCACGATGTTGCGCACCTCAATGGTCACGTTGCCGCCGTCCTTCCGCGAGCCGCCGTTCGAGCACCGCCTTGACCACCAGCGTCACTACCGCGAGGACCGCAAGTAGCGAGGCGACCGCAAACGCGGCCATGATCTGATATTCATTATAGAGGATTTCGACCAGCAGCGGCATGGTATTCGTCTCGCCGCGGATGTGGCCGGACACCACCGACACCGCGCCGAACTCGCCCATGGCACGGGCATTGCAAAGCAAAATGCCGTAGATCAGCCCCCACTTGATATTGGGCAGCGTGACGCGGACGAACGCGCGCCAGCCGGAAGCGCCGAGCGAGATCGCCGCTTCCTCCTCCTGCGTGCCCTGCTGCAGCATCAGGGGGATCAGTTCGCGCGCCACGAACGGAAAGGTGACGAAGGTGGTGGCGAGCACGATGCCCGGCAGCGCGAACAGGATCGGAATGTCGCGGGCAATCAGCCAGGCGCCGAGCGTACTCTGCGCGCCGAACAGCAACACAAAGACCAGACCGGCGATCACCGGGCTGACCGAGAACGGCAGGTCGATCAGGCTGATGAGCAGCGTGCGGCCGGCGAACTCGAATTTCGCGATCGCCCACGCCATCACCAGGCCGAAGGCGAGGTTAAGCCCGACCGAAATCGCCGCGACCGTCAGCGTCAGCACAACGGCGCTCTGCGCCTCGGGATCGGCGAGCGCGGCGACATAGGCGGCAACGCCCTCCCTAAGGGCCTGCGCGAACACCAGTACCAGCGGCAACACGATGAACACGGTGAGGAACGCCACCGCCAGCACGATGATGCCAAGCCGCACGAGCGGCGGCTCGGTCAGCGCATCGTTGCGCGCCTCGCAAGCGCGCACGGCGCGGGTACTTTCGGCCTCAGCCATCGCGCCTCACAACGCCGGCGCGCGGGCCTGCGCCCGCCGCTGAATGCGGTTAATGACGAAGATGATGAGAAAGGCCGCGGCCAGCATCACCACGGCAATGGCGGTGGCGTCGGCATAGCGGTATTCGGCGAGCCTGATGACGATCAGCAGCGGCGCGATCTCCGACACGTTCGGCAGGTTGCCGGCGATGAAGATCACAGAACCATATTCGCCGACCGCGCGGGCGAAGGCGAGCGCCAGCCCGGTCAGGATCGCCGGCGCGATGCCCGGCAGGATGACGCGAGCGACGACATGCCAGCGGCTGGCGCCAAGGCTGACAGCAACCTCCTCCAGCTCCGTCTCAAGGTCCTGCAACACCGGCTGCACCGTGCGCACCACGAACGGAAAGCTGATGAACACCATCGCCACATAGATGCCGAGCGGCGTGAACGCGACCTTGATGCCGAGAGCTGCGAGCGGCGCGCCGAGCCAGCCTTTTTCCGCGAACAGCGCGGTCAGTGCCACGCCCGCCACCGCCGTCGGCAGCGCGAACGGAATATCGACGATGGCGTCGAACAGTCGCCGGCCGGGAAAGCGGTAGCGCACCAGCGCCCACACCACCACCATGCCCATCACAAGGCTGGTCGCGGCGGCCGCCAGCGACAGGCCGAACGACAATTTCAGCGCATTGAGCGTGCGGCGGCTGGTGACGATGGCCCAGAACTCGGCGAGGCTCAGATCCGCCGTCTGCACGAACAGCCCGGCGAGCGGGATCAGCACGATCAGCGACAGCCATGTCAGGGTCAGCCCCATGGTGAGGCCGAATCCCGGCAGCGTGCTGCGTCTCGCCTGTCCCTTCAAACGCGCCCCCAAGCGAACGTCGTGCAGTATGCAGCCTTCGCGGCGGATCAGTCGCGGTAGATCCGGTCGAACACCCCGCCCTCGCTAAAATGCGTCTTCTGCGCCTTGGCCCAGCCGCCGAACACCTCGTCGATGGTGAACAGATCGACCTTGGCGAACGAGGCGGCATGCGCGCGCGCAACCTCGGCGTCGCGCGGACGATACCCGTGGCGGGCGGCGATCTCCTGACCCTCCTTCGTATACCAGTATCTTAAGTAAGCGTCAGCGGCGGCGCGGGTTCCCTTTTTCGCGGCAACGGCATCGACCACCGCCACCGGCGGCTCGGCAAGAATCGAACGCGACGGCACGACGATCTCGAACTGGCCCTTGCCGGTCTCGTTGATCGCCAGGAACGCCTCGTTCTCCCATGCGATCAGCACATCGCCGACGCCGCGCTCGATGAAGGTGACGGCGGAGCCGCGCGCGCCGGTGTCGAGCACCGACACGTTCTTGAAGATGCGCGCCACGAAATCGCGTGCCTTGTCGTCACCGCCATATTTTTTCAGCGCGTAGCCCCAGGCGGCGAGGTAGTTCCAGCGTGCGCCGCCCGATGTCTTCGGATTCGGCGTGACGACGCCAACGCCCGGCTTGGCGAGATCGTCCCAGTCCCTGATCGCCTTGGGGTTGCCCTTGCGCACCAGGAACACGATGGTCGAGGTGTAGGGTGCCGAGTTGTCGGGCAGACGCGCCTGCCAGTCGGCGGCGATCAGCCCGCGCGCGGCAATGGCGTCGATGTCGTAGGCAAGCGCCAGCGTCACCACGTCGGCCTGCAGGCCGCTGATCACCGCGCGCGCCTGGCTGCCGGAACCGCCGTGCGATTGCCGGATCGCAACCTCGCGGCCGGTGTCGGCCTTGTAGGCCGCGGCAAACGCCTTGTTGAAGTCGGCGTAGAGTTCGCGCGTCGGATCATAGGAGACGTTGAGCAGCGAGACATCGGCGGCGTGCGCCACAGTGGCGACCACGAGCGCGGCCACGAGGGCGAGGCAGCGGAGCATCGGTCGGTCTCTCCCTGGCTGGCGCGGCGACGCTGCCGCAACGGCCCGTCAAAATCCGCAAGATGGCGCGGCATGTCAATTAACCGTCACCCGGGCGCGGCACCGCGACGCGGCACACCCCTTCCAACCAAAGGCGGCCGTGCAAGGTCCTGCAAAAGCCTTCTCTTTTAGGGCGCTTTCGCGCTAAAAGGCTTGCGCTGGCGCTTCCGCCAGACATTTCCCGTCCGCACCCGCCCGAACCACCGAACCGTGAGACCGCGCTGATGACCCGTATCGATGCCCATGGACTGAAAATCGCCCGCGTGCTGTTCGACTTCGTCGAGAAGGAAGCGGCACCCGGCACCGGCATTGCTGCGGACACGTTCTGGGCCGGCTTCGCCGCCATCGTGCGCGACCTCACGCCGAAGAATCGCGAACTGCTCGGCTTCCGCGACACCCTGCAGGGCAAGATCGACGATTGGCACCGCACCCACAAGGGCAAGGCGTTCGACGCCGCCGCCTACAAGGCGTTCCTGCAGCAGATCGGCTACCTGGTGCCGGAGCCGGCGACGCGCGCGGTCGAAACCGCCAACGTCGATGACGAGATCGCAACCATCTGCGGGCCGCAGCTCGTGGTGCCGCTGACTAATGCGCGCTATGCGCTGAACGCCGCCAACGCGCGCTGGGGCAGCCTGTATGATGCCTTCTACGGCACCGACGTGATCCCGCACGAGGCCAACGAGGCACGCGGCTACGACAAGGTACGCGGCGCCAAGGTGATCGCGCGCGCCAAGGCGTTTCTCGATTCCGCCGTGCCGCTGGCGTCAGGCAGCCATGCCGACGTCACCGCCTACAGCGTCGACGGCGGCAAGCTCGTGGCGAAGCTCGCTGGCGGCCAGAGCACGGGCTTGAAGAACCCGGCGCAGTTTGCCGGCTTCCAGGGCGATGCGGCGATGCCGTCGGCGGTGCTGCTGGTCAACCACGGCCTGCACATCGACATTCGCATCGACCGCGCCAACATCATCGGCAAGGACGATGCCGCAGGCGTCGCCGATATCGTGATCGAGGCGGCGATCTCCACCATCCTCGACATGGAAGACTCGGTCGCCGCCGTCGATGCCGACGACAAGGTGCTGGTCTACCGCAACACGCTCGGCCTGTTCAAAGGCACGCTGTCCGCCGATTTCGAGAAGGGCGGCAAGACGCTGCAACGCACGCTCAACGCCGACCGCACCTACAAGACGCCGGACGGCAAAACCCTGACGCTGCACGGCCGCAGCCTGCTGCTGATGCGCAATGTCGGCCACCATATGTGGACCGACGCCGTGCTCGACAAAGACGGCAACGAAACGCCCGAGGGCATCCTCGACGCGGCGCTGTCGGGCCTGATCGGCATCCACGACATCAAAGCCACCGGCAAACTGCGCAACAGCCGCACCGGTTCGATCTACATCGTCAAGCCGAAGATGCACGGCCCCGACGAGGTGGCGTTCGCCTGCGAGATCTTCACCCGCGTCGAGAAGCTGCTCGGGCTGCCGGCCAACACCATGAAGATCGGCATCATGGACGAGGAGCGCCGCACCACGGTCAACCTCAAGGCGTGCATCCAGAACGCCTCGACCCGGCTGATGTTCATCAACACCGGCTTCCTCGACCGCACCGGCGACGAAATCCGCACCTCTCTCGAAGCCGGCCCCATGATCCGCAAGAACGACATGAAGTCGGCGGCGTGGATCAAGGCTTACGAGAACTGGAACGTCGACAACGGCCTGATCGACGGCCTGCCCGGCCATGCCCAGATCGGCAAGGGGATGTGGGCGGCGCCGGACAAGATGGCCGACATGGTGGCGCAGAAGATCGCCCATCCGCAGGCCGGCGCCTCGACCGCCTGGGTGCCTTCGCCGACAGCGGCGACGCTGCACGCGCTGCATTACCATCAGGTCGATGTCGCCGCGCGGCAGCAGGAACTGAAGTCGCGCGAACGCGCCAGCCTCGATGACATCATCACCATCCCGGTGTCGCAGTCGAACTGGGCGCCCGACGACGTGCGTCAGGAGATCGACAACAACTGTCAGGGCATTCTCGGCTACGTCGTGCGCTGGATCGATCAGGGCGTCGGCTGCTCCAAGGTGCCGGACATCCACGACGTCGGCCTGATGGAGGACCGCGCCACGCTGCGCATCTCCAGCCAGCATCTTGCCAACTGGCTGCACCACGGCGTGGTCAGCAAGGATCAGGTGATGGACGCGCTGAAGCGTATGGCGGCGGTGGTGGACCGGCAGAACGAGGGCGATCCGCTCTACAGGCCGATGGCGCCTGCCTTCGACGGCGTCGCCTTCCAGGCCGCCTGCGATCTGGTGTTCAAGGGCGCGGCACAGCCGAACGGCTACACCGAGTTCATCCTTCACGCGCGCCGCAAGGAGGCGAAAGCGGCAGGTTGACGCGAAGGCCCCAAACGCCTCAACAGCTGTTGTCGTCATGGCCGGGAACGCCCTTCCCGGCCATTCACATTCTTGGAAACGCCGTCAAGACGTGGATGCGAGCGACGCGCGAGCATGACGGCATGGGATAAAAAAAACCTATCCTTTCGACGAACCGTTCCCCGGAACGAACGTCGCGCCGCATCGTTACGTCGTCATCTTGACGCAAGGAGATGACGATGGACTGGAATCGAATCGAGGGGAACTGGAAGCAGTTCAAGGGCGCGGCCAAGGAGAAGTGGGGCAAACTGACCGATGACGACCTCAATGTCATCGAGGGCCGCCGCGACCAGCTCGAAGGAAAGCTGCAGGAGCGCTACGGCTACGCCAAGGATCAGGTCAAGAAGGACGTCGATACCTGGTTCGGCTCGCTGAAGTAAGCTCACTGTTCCGCTTCTGATGGCGCCGGCGGCGCTTAACCCGCCGCCGGATCGCCGTAGGCGATGAAGCCCGGCACGATGAAATCCTCGATCCGTTCCCCGAAACGCAGCGGCATGCCGTCGATGCCGACGACGCGGCCGCCGGCGGCTTGCACCACGGCGCAGCCTGCGGCGACGTCCCATTCGTGGGTCGGCGCCAGCCGCGGATAGATGTCGGCGGTGCCTTCCGCGATGCGGCCGAACTTCACAGCCGATCCCACGGCCTCGCGGATCGTCGCCGGTCGCTTTGCGATAAGGGCATCGGTCGCCGCGTCCGGGTGCGAACGGCTGACGAGGGCAACCGATGGCGCGCCCTGTGCGGGCGATCGGCGGGTGCGGATCGCTGTGCGCTCGATCAGCTTGCCGTCGCCGCCGAACCGGAGCCGTTCGGCGCCAGAACCAGCCCCCTGCCCCACCATGCCGCGCCAGATCACGCCGAGCGCCGGCGCGGCAACGATGCCGAGCACCGGCATGCCCTGCGTCACGATGGCGAGGTTGACGGTAAACTCGTCGCGCCCTGCCACGAACTCGCGGGTGCCGTCGAGCGGGTCGATCAGCACGAAGCTGTCCCGGTACGGCTGCCGCAACGCCTGCGGCCGCTCTTCCGACACCACCGGCATGCCGGGCAACAGCCGCGCCACGCCCTCCGCAAGGATGCGGTCGGCGGCAAGATCGGCGCTTGTGACGGGCGAGCCGTCGCTCTTTCCCGCAACCGTCATGCGCGCGCGGTCGACCGCGAGAATGGCCGCGCCGGCCCGCGCCACCAGATCGGTCAACGGATCGATCAGGGCGGCAACAGCCGGCGCCGTGGAAGCGGGGCGGGCGGTCATGGCGTCCGGTCCGGTCGGACGGCGGCGGAGCATGGCCCTTGCCCGGCGATATGGCCGCCTCGCCGTGGCCAGTGTATCAAACAGGGCGCGCCTGATTCGCCCCGTTCCGATCCGGCGCCCCGGTCTCCCGCTGCAGGACCCTGCGACATGTCTGGCACTTCCCTTCCCGCTTCCGCCCCCGACGCGCTCGAACTCGCGGCCCTTCTATGTTCGCGCGTCTGCCATGATCTCATCAGCCCGGTCGGGGCAATCGTCAATGGCCTCGAAGTGCTGGATGACAATCCGAAGCCGGACGACCGCGATTTCGCCCTCGACCTGATCCGCAAGAGCGCCCGGAAGGCGTCGGCGCGGCTGCAGTTCTGCCGCCTCGCCTTCGGCGCGGCCGGATCGAGCGGCGCGCAGATCGACCTCGGCGATGCCGAAGCCATGGCGCGCGGCCAGATCGAAGACGAGCGGACCCGGCTCGAATGGACGCTGCCACGCCTGCTGCTGCCGAAAAACCGCGTCAAACTCCTGCTCAACATGCTGGTGATCGCCCAGCAGACCATTCCGCGCGGCGGCGTCATGACCATCGCGCCGGTCGGCGAAGGCGAAACCATGGGCTTCCGGGTGCGCAGCGTCGGCGTGAATGCCCGCGTGCCGCAGGGGATCGCCGACCAGCTCAGCGCAACCCATGTCGGCAGCGTCGATTCGCACGCCGTGCAGCCCTATTACACGCGCCTGCTCGCCGCAGCCTGCGGCCTCACGGTGACGCTCGCCACCGATGGCGACGGCGTCGTGGTCGCCACCGCCTGATCCGACGAAGGCGCATCGCAGCCCCGATCGTCGCGGCCGCGCGTGCCGCCACGACCCTGCAACCAATATTAAACCCTTTGCGGCGAAACTGCCGGTCTCCCGCCTTGCGCGCAAGCCCGTGCGCGGCGGCGGCGTGCCCGGGGCTTAAGTTCATGGACGATTTACTGCAGGAATTCCTGACCGAGACCAACGAAAGTCTCGATGTCGTCGACAACGAGCTTGTCCGCTTTGAGCAGGATCCGAACAATACCAAGATTCTTGGTAACATCTTTCGGCTGGTCCACACCATCAAGGGCACCTGCGGCTTCATCGGCCTGCCACGGCTGGAAGCGCTGGCACACGCCGCCGAAACGCTGATGGGCGAATTTCGCGACGGCATGCCGGTAACGGGCGACGCCGTAACGCTGATCCTCACCAGCATCGACCGGATCAAGGATATCCTGGTCAGCCTCGAAGCGAGCGGCGCCGAGCCGGACGGCGAAGACAGCGACCTGATCGACGCGTTGCACCGGGCTGCCGAAGGCGGCACCGCCGAGGCCGCGCCGGAAGCGCCCGCCGCGCAGGCCGCGCCCGAGCAAGGCACGCTGGTGTCGCAGGTGCTGGAACGGCCGCTGCGCCCCGGCGAAGTGTCGCTCGACGAACTGGAGCGCGCCTTCCGCGAGACCGAGATCGAGGTGACGCCGGCGGCTGCGCCCGAGCCGCCGCCAGCCGCCGCCGAGCCGGCGAAAAAGACCGTGCTACACGCCGATGCGCCGGAGGCGGAAAAGGCCGTCCACCAGTCGATCCGCGTCAACGTCGATACCCTCGAACACCTGATGACCATGGTGTCGGAGCTGGTGCTGACCCGCAACCAGCTTCTCGAAATCAGCCGGCGCCATCAGGACAACGAGTTCAAGGTGCCGCTGCAGCGGCTCTCCAACGTCACCGCCGAGTTGCAGGAAGGCGTCATGAAGACGCGCATGCAGCCGATCGGCAACGCCTGGCAGAAGCTGCCGCGCATCGTGCGTGATCTCGCCGCCGAGCTTGGCAAGCAGATCGAACTGGAAATGCACGGCGCCGAGACCGAACTCGACCGCCAGGTGCTCGACCTGATCAAGGATCCGCTCACCCATATGGTGCGCAACTGCGCCGATCATGGCCTTGAGACGCCGGCCGAGCGGGCGGCGGCCGGCAAGCCGGCGCAGGGCACCATCCGGCTGTCGGCCTATCACGAAGGCGGCCACATCAATATCTGCATCGCCGACAACGGCCGCGGCCTCGATACCGCACGCATCCGCACCAAGGCGCTGTCGCTCGGGCTTGCGACCGAGGCCGAGCTGGAGGGGATGACCGAGGCGCAGATTCATAAATTCATCTTCGCGCCCGGCTTTTCGACCGCCGCCACCGTCACCAGCGTGTCCGGGCGCGGCGTCGGCATGGACGTGGTGCGCAGCAATATCGACCAGATCGGCGGCACCATCGACGTCAAGTCGGTGCGCGGCGAGGGCACCAGCGTCACCGTCAAGATACCGTTGACGCTTGCCATCGTCTCCGCCCTGATCGTCGAATGTGCCGGCGAGCGCTTCGCCATCCCGCAGTTGGCCGTGGTCGAACTGGTGCGGGCGCGGGCCGATTCCGAGCATCGCATCGAGCGTATCAAGGACACGCCGGTGCTGCGGCTGCGCAACAAGCTACTGCCGCTGGTCCATCTCGACCGCCTTCTGAAGATCGACGACGGCGCGGCCGCCGATACCGCGAGCCACTTCATCGTGGTGATGCAGGTCGGCAGCCAGACCTTCGGCATTGTCGTCGGCGGCGTGTTCCACACCGAGGAAATCGTCATCAAGCCGATGTCCACCCGGTTGCGCCATATCGGGATGTTCTCCGGCAACACCATCCTCGGCGACGGCGCCGTGATCATGATCCTCGACCCGAACGGGATCGCCCAGGCGCTTGGCGCGGCGGCGACGCTGCAGCACGGCGCGGAGGCCACGGATGCGGCCGCCGGCAGCAGCGAGACGCGCACCTCGCTCCTGGTATTCCGCGCCGGCTCGGCGGCGCCGAAAGCGGTGCCGCTGGAACTCGTGACCCGCCTTGAGGAAATCGCCGCCGACAAGATCGAGGTTTCCAACGGCCGCCACATGGTGCAGTACCGCGACCACCTGATGCCGCTGGTGGAGATGGATGGCGTGTCGATCCGCGAGGACGGCCGGCAGTCGGTGCTGGTGTTCACCGACGACAACCGCTCGATGGGGCTGGTGGTCGACGAGATCGTCGATATCGTCGAGGAGCACCTGCACATCGAGGTGTCCGCCGGCCATGCCGGCACGCTCGGCTCGGCGATCGTCAAGGGCCAGGCCACCGAGGTGATCGACGTCGGCCACTTCCTGCCGATGGCGTTCGCCGACTGGTTCACCCGCAAGGAAATGCGGCCCTCGGCCGGCGCCCGCTCGGTGCTGCTGGTCGACGACTCCGCCTTCTTCCGCAACATGCTGGCACCGGTGCTCAAGGCGGCCGGCTACCGCGTACAGCTTGCCGGCGGTGCCCGCGAGGGGCTTGAACTGTTGCAGACCGGGGAACAGGTGGACGTCATTCTCACCGATATCGAAATGCCCGACATGAGCGGCTTCGAGTTTGCCGAAGCCGTGCGCGCCGATACGGCGCTCAACGCCACGCCGATCATCGCGCTATCCTCGATGGTGTCGCCGGCGGCAATCGAGCGCGGCCGCCAGGCAGGCTTTCACGACTATGTGGCGAAGTTCGATCGCCCCGGCCTGATCGCGGCGCTCAAGGAACAGACGGCCGAGGCCGGCAAGGCGGCATGAGGGGCAAACGATGAGCATCAAGGTTGCCAACGACGACAGCGGCGAGACGGAATACGTCACCGCCACCATCGGCGAACAACTGTTCGGCCTGCCGATCGCGCGCGTGCAGGACGTCTTCATTCCCGAGCGCCTGACTCGGGTGCCGCTGGCCTCGCCGGAGATCGCGGGCCTCCTCAACCTGCGCGGCCGCATCGTTACCGCGATCGACATGCGCGCCCGCCTGAGCCTGCCCAAAAGCGACACAGCCGGGCCGCCGATGGCCATCGGCGTCGAACTGCGCGGCGAATCCTACGGCCTGTTGATCGACACCGTCGGCGAGGTAATGAAGCTTGCCAATGCCGAACGCGAACCCAATCCCGCCAACCTCGACCCGCGGCTCGCCAGAATGACGGCCGGCATCTACCGGCTCGACGGCCGCCTCCTGGTGATTCTCGACGTCGATCGCGTGCTGGAAATGCTGCCGGAAACGCTGGCGGCATGATTTCCGGCCCGGCAACGCGGAGGATGGCTGGACAGATGCGACGTTCTTTCGGAAAGAAGCAATCATGAAGACCTGTCTGATCGTCGATGACTCAAGCGTCATCCGCAAGGTGGCGCGGCGGATTCTCGAAGGACTCGACTTCCGCATTCTGGAGGCCGAGGACGGCGCCAAGGCGCTCGCGATCTGCCAGGATAGCCTGCCCGACGCCGTCCTGCTCGACTGGAACATGCCGGTGATGGATGGCTACGAGTTTCTGCGCAACCTGCGCCGGATGCCCGGCGGCGAGAAACCCAAGGTCGTCTTCTGCACCACCGAGAACGATGTCGCCCATATCGCGCGGGCATTGCATGCCGGCGCGAACGAATACATCATGAAGCCGTTCGACCGCGAAATCGTGACCGCGAAGTTTCACGAGGTCGGCCTCATCTGACGATCCGGGGCGGCTTTCTTAACACGCGCCTGCCGGCAAGGAGACACGCAAGGGAGCAAATCCGCCGTTACCGCCCGACGGCTCAACCGAACCACCGAAAGCTCCCGCGACCATGACCGTGTCCCCCACCCCGCCTCCCCTCCGGTCTCCCGCGCAGCAGGACATGGTGCGGGTCATGGTCGTTGACGATTCCGCGGTGATCCGCGGCCTGGTGTCCCGCTGGATCGAGGCCGAGCGCGACCTCTCGGTGGTGGCGAGCGTGCGCACCGGCCGCGATGCGGTCAACCAGATCGAGCGCGCCGCCCCCGACGTGGTGGTGCTCGACATCGAGATGCCCGACCTCGACGGCCTGTCGGCGCTGCCGCTCCTGCTGGCCAAGCTGCCGCAGCTCACCGTCATCATGGCGTCGACGCTGACCCGCCGCAACGCCGAGATCAGCTTCCGGGCGATGGCGCTCGGTGCCGCCGATTATATCCCCAAGCCGGAAAGCACCCGCGATAGCGGGACTGCGGAGATGTTCCGCCACGAACTGATCGGCAAAATCCGTTCGCTGGCCGCCCGCAAGCTGCGCCACGGTCACGGCGTCGCGGCGGCCCCGACGCC
>JBARWE010000090.1:0-2099 GCA_049646625.1 Xanthobacteraceae bacterium | reverse complement strand
TCGAACTCGACAAGCGCATCACGGACCTCGGCCTCGGTGATACGGGCATCATGGTGTCGTGCCTGTTTCCAGGTCTGGACGATGATGTCGGGGGTGCGCAGACACGCTCTCACCTGATCGATGACGGTGGCTTCGACCTCAGCCGCAGGGACCCGGCGAACCACGCAGGCCTCGGGGCCGCGTTTGATCACGCCGGTGGAGACGTAATAGCGGTAGAGCTTGCTGCCTTTGCGCGTATGGGCGGGGGTCAAGGCGCGGCCGTCCGGTCCGAACAGAAGCCCCTTGAGGGGAGCAGGCGTCTGCCTGCGTGTATTGGCGGCCCGCTGGCGCGGGCTTTCCTTCAGGATGGCATGCACCTTGTTCCACAGTGGGGATTCGATGATCGCCCGATGCTCGCCGGGATAGCTGTTGCCCTTGTGCGTAACCTCGCCGATGTAGGTTTTGTTGTTCAGCAGGATGTAGAGATAGCCACGATCGACGGGACGGCTACGCTTGGTCAGGATGCCTTCGGCAGCCAGAGACCGGGCAAGGATCGTAGCCGAGCCCACCAGCACATATCGCTCGAAGATCATGCGCACAGTCGCGGCTTCCATTTCGTTGACCACAAGCTTGCGATCCTTCACGTCGTAGCCCAGCGGTGGATAGCCTCCCATCCACATACCCTTCCTCCGAGACGCTGCGAACTTGTCGCGGATGCGCTCACCGATCACCTCACGCTCAAACTGCGCGAAGGACAGCAGGATGTTGAGCGTGAGGCGGCCCATCGAGGTGGTGGTGTTGAACGACTGGGTTACGCTGACGAAGGTGACGTTGTTGCGGTCGAACACCTCGACGAGCTTGGCGAAGTCCATCAGCGAGCGCGACAGTCGGTCGATCTTGTAGACCACCACGATATCGACGCGTCCGGCCTCGATATCCCTGAGCAAGTGTTGCAGGTCGGGTCGTTCCAAGGTGCCGCCCGAGAAGCCGCCATCGTTATAGTGGTCGGGCACCAGCACCCAGCCCTCGGCCTTCTGGCTCGCGACATAGGCCTCACAGGCCTCGCGCTGCGCATCGAGGCTGTTGAACTCCATGTCGAGACCTTCCTCGGTCGATTTCCGGGTGTAGATGGCACACCGCGATTTGCGCACGATCGCGATCGGCTTGCTCATCGTACCGCCCGCTGGTTTTTGAGGCCGAAGAAGATGAGGCCATTCCACTGCGTGCCGGTGATGGCGCGTGCGATCGCGGAGAGCGACTTATACGGCCAGCCCTGGTACTCGTAGCCATCGTCCCGTACCGTCACGCAGTGCTCGATGCCCTGCCATTCACGAATAAGCGTTGTGCCGGTGATCGGCCGGTCCCTGACCGGCTGCCGACGCCGTGCCGGATCCGCGCCATCGAGATCTTCGGCAAGGGCTTCGAGACGCTGCACCGTGTCGGACTTCAACCCGCCGTAGGCCAGTTCCTGGATGCGGTAGGCCAGTCGGCTTTCGAGATAGCGCCGGTTGTAAGGCGGTGGCTCAGTCTCGAAGAGATCGCGCCATTTCCGCTTGAGCACGCCGATCGGCGCAGTTTTCAGAGCTGCGAGCTGGGCGAGAACCGTGTCCGTCATCTTGAAGAGCCTTCGTCTGACTTGAGACCGTCGACATGACTGCTCCGGTGGGCGGTACAGTCGAGCAAACTCTCTCCGCTCGCGGCAGATAAATTACTGGACTTTCTCAATTTTAGCCGCATGTGGCCGAGCGCGAGGATCTTTGCGACCTCGTGCAGCCGTTCGGCTGGCTCCATCAAATTGGGATGCAGAGGGTTCATGCTCCCTTGGTAGTGGCGAAAGGCTCGTATTTTCCCAAGAGGCTGAAGGAAGCTAAAAGCAATCGTGCTGAGTTGCCGACCGCCACATCGGTACGGCTCACCATCACCGAGATTCGGTCGGTGGCTCGAGCGATTTAGGATTTGGTGAGCGCAGCGTCGCCATCGAAGCAGAAGCACAGCGAAATGACTGGCGGCTAGATCTTCGATAGAGCCTGATCAAATCCGGTCGATCGCAGAACCGCTTTTCTGCCATCGCCGGTCATCGGCGCTATCCACGCCTGATCGCGACCGCTGCGATGACGATC
>JBARWE010000089.1:0-8346 GCA_049646625.1 Xanthobacteraceae bacterium | reverse complement strand
GACGAGGGCTGCCGCGCCGTGCTGCTGACCGGCGCCGGCCGTGGCTTCTGCGCCGGGCAGGATTTGAGCGAGGTTACGGTCGAGAACGGCGCCGCGCCCGACCTCGGCGCCACCATCGAGACCTTCTACAACCCGCTGGTGCGGCGCATCCGGGCGCTGCAAAAGCCGGTGGTCTGCGCCGTCAACGGCACCGCTGCCGGCGCCGGCGCCAATATCGCGCTGGCCTGCGACCTAGTGCTGGCGGCGCGCTCGGCGAAATTCATCCAGTCGTTCGCCAAGATCGGGCTGGTGCCGGATTCCGGCGGCACCTGGCTGTTACCGCGCCTCGTTGGCGATGCGCGGGCACGCGGGCTGGCACTGCTCGGCGAGCCGCTCGCCGCCGACACCGCCGCCGACTGGGGCCTGATCTGGCGCGCCGTCGACGACGACAGGCTGCGCGCCGAGGCCGAAGCGTTGACGGCGCGGCTCGCCGCCGAACCGACGCAGGGCTTCGCGCTGACCAAGCAGGCGCTCGCCCACGCCGCCACCAACTCGCTCGACGCGCAGCTCGACCTGGAGCGCGACCTGCAACGCAAGGCCGGCCGCACCCCGGACTACGCCGAAGGCGTCGACGCCTTCATGACAAAGCGCGCGCCGCTATTCACCGGGAGAACCAAGTGACGGGCCAGACAGCGATCGACGACACGGCGGCGATGGCGCCGGACGAACTGGCACGGGTCTGCGCCGACGCGATGTGGGCGCAGGACAACGCCAGCCAGGGCCTCGGCATGGAGCGGCTGAAGATCGCCGCCGGCCATGCCGTGCTGGCGATGACGGTCGGGCCGCAGATGGTCAACGGCCACGGCATCGCCCATGGCGGCTTCATCTTCACGCTGGCCGATTCCGCCTTCGCGTTTGCCTGCAACACCTATAACGAGCGCACTGTTGCCGCCCATTGCCAGATCAGCTTCATCCGCGCCGGCAAGCTCGGCGACCGGCTGGTCGCCACCGCCCGCGAGATATCGCGCAGCGGGCGCTCGGGCATTTACGATATCCGCGTCACCGCGGGGGATCAGGTGATCGCCGAATTCCGCGGCTATTCCCGCACCATCGGCGGCGCCATCATTCCCGCGCAGGGCACGGCATAAGTCTTGGAGGAGGAACCAATGGCCCTGACCGCATCCATATCGACAGCGCCGGCCGACGGCGTCACGCTCGACGCCGCCGAGCGCGCCTCGCGCGACGAACTCATCGCGCTGCAGACGACGCGCATGGCGTGGACGCTCAAGCACGCCTACGACAACGTCGCTCATTATCGCAAGGCGTTCGACGCCAGGGGCGTGCATCCGTCCGATTTCAAGACGCTCGCCGACCTCGCCAAGTTTCCGTTCACGGTCAAGACCGACCTGCGCGACAACTATCCGTTCGGCATGTTCGCGGTGCCGCGCGAAGACCTGGTGCGCGTCCATGCTTCCTCCGGCACCACCGGCAAGCCGATCGTGGTCGGCTACACCGAGGCCGACATCGCGATGTGGTCGGACGTGATGGCGCGCTCGCTGCGCGCCGCCGGCGCCCGCAAGGGCATGATCGTCCACAACGCCTACGGCTACGGTCTGTTCACCGGCGGGCTTGGCGCGCATTACGGCGCCGAACGGCTCGGCTGCACCGTGGTGCCGATCTCCGGCGGCATGACCGAGCGGCAGGTGCAGCTCATCAACGACTTCCGCCCAGACGTCATCACTGTGACGCCGAGCTACATGCTGGCGATCCTCGACGAGTTCCACCGGCAAGGACTCGATCCGCGCCGCTCGTCGCTGAAGTTCGGCGTGTTCGGCGCCGAGCCGTGGACTAACGCGATGCGTGCCGAGATCGAGCAGGCGTTCGACATGGACGCCACCGACATCTATGGCCTGTCGGAGGTGATCGGCCCCGGCGTCGCGCAGGAGTGCGTCGAGACCAAGGACGGCCTGCACATCTGGGAAGATCACTTCTATCCCGAGATCATCGATCCCGACACCGGCGCGGTGCTCCCCGACGGCGAGAAGGGCGAACTGGTGTTCACCTCGCTCACCAAGCAGGCGTTCCCGATCGTACGTTACCGCACCCGCGACCTCACCCGGCTGTTGCCCGGCACCGCGCGCCCCGGCATGCGGCGCATGGAGAAAGTCACCGGCCGCTCCGACGACATGATCATCCTGCGCGGCGTCAACGTGTTTCCGACGCAGATCGAGGAAGCGCTGCTCGCCACCGACTGGTGCAGCGGCCACTTCGTCATTGAACTCACCCGCACCGGCCGCATGGACGAAATGACGATCAAGGCCGAAGCGCGGCCCGAGCGCTGGGACGGCAACGGCCTGCCCGAGCACGCCCGGCTGGTGGCAATCTCAATCAAAAATACCATCGGCATCAGCACGCGCATCAGCGTGGTGGCGCCGGCGACGCTGGAACGCTCGCTCGGAAAAGCCAAGCGCGTGATCGACAGGCGGCCCAAGACGTAGCGTAGGCGCCGCGCGGACAGTGAGAACATTCTCCGGAAACACCACGCGAGAGAATGAGGATTGAAACCTGCGGCCGGCGTGGCTATATAGCTCCGGCTTGTGTTGCTGAACCGCCACATAAGCTTCATCTGCTGGTTGGGGAGGACGCCATGTCACGCGACGCCCTCTTCCAATTGGGGATGGGCGCAGTTTCGCTGAATGCCTCCCAAACGGAAGAACACATTCACGCCCGCGTCGCGGACGCTGCGGGCGTACAAGCCGATCACTTTATCGAGCGAAACGGGATCGTTTGCGCCGGCGCGCACCTGATCATCGACCTCTACGAGGCCGAACGGCTCGACGATATCGACCATATCTCCGAAACGCTGGTCGAATGCGTGGAGGCAGCGGGTGCAACGCTGCTGCATATGCATCTGCATCCGTTCGAGCCGAACGGCGGCATCAGCGGCGTTGCCGTGCTGGCCGAAAGCCATATCTCGATCCATTCGTGGCCGGAACGGCGCTACGCGGCGCTCGACGTGTTCATGTGCGGCGACGCGCAACCTGAGCTTTGCGTCGAGGTGTTGCGGCGCGCCTTCAGGCCGAAGCGGATCGCCGTCAAGGAACTGCTGCGCGGTAAAGGCGCATGAGCGCTGTGAAATGGCTTGAGGAAACGGCATTCGGCGGCGCCCGGCTGTCGTTCGAGGTGACGCGCGTTCTGCATCAGGAGAACACCGCGCAGCACCGTCTCGACCTGATCGAGAACCCGCTGTTCGGCAAGGTCCTGATGCTCGACGGCGCGACGCAGGTGACGAGCGCCGACGAGTTCATCTATCACGAGATGATGGCGCATGTGCCGCTCATCGCCCACGAGGAGCCGCGCGAAGTGCTGATCGTCGGTGGCGGCGATTGCGGGCTGGCGGAGGAGGTGCTGAAGCACGGCGACGTCGCCCGGCTCACCCAGGTCGAGATCGACGACAGCGTGGTCGCCTTCGCAAAAACGCATTTCGCGGAGTTCAACGCGCCGGCCTTCGCCGACCCGCGCTTCTCCATCGAGATCGCCGACGGCGCCGCATATGTGGCGACCACCGCACACCGCTTCGACGTGGTGCTGATCGATTCCACCGATCCGATCGGCCCCGGCGCGGCGCTGTTCACGGAAGAATTTTATCGCAATGTCAGGCGTTGCCTGAAGCCGGGCGGCATCGTCGTCACCCAGAGCGGCGTGCCATTCATTCAGCGTAGCGAGTTCGCAACCGCAATGCGCAACCTTGCCCGCGCCTTCCCCATCGCCACCTGCTATGTCATCGCGGTGCCGACCTACTATGGCGGCCACATGGCGCTGGGCTGGGGCAGCGTCGAGCGCGACCCGCGCGAGGTGACGGTAAGCCATCTCGCCAAGCGGGCCGAAGGGCTGGCGACGCGCTATTATACGCCGGAGGTCCACGCGGCCGCCTTCGCGCTGCCGCGCTACATCGCCGATGCGCGAGACAACGCTGTCGCGTAGCTACATCTGGTCGTAGTCGACAACAACGCGCGGCGTCAACGGATGGGCCTGGCAGGTCAGCACGAAGCCGGCCTCCAGTTCCCACGGCTCCAGTGAATAGTTGACGTCCATCTGCGTCTCGCCTTCAACCACCTTGGCGCGGCAGGTCGAACACATGCCGCCCTTGCAGGCGAACGGCAGATCCAGGCCAGCGCGCAGCGCGGCATCCAGAATTGCCTCCCCCTCGGCCACCGGCACCTCGCGGCGCTTGCCGTCGACGATCAGCGCGGCGATCGCCTTCGGCGGCGCGCCCTCCACCACCTTTGCCTTGGGGCGCGGCTTGCCGCCAAGCTCCGACACGAACCGCTCGACATGGATGCGCTCCGGCGCGATCCCGCTGTCGCGGCAGGTCGCCTCGATCTCCTCGCTCATCGCCGCCGGGCCGCACACGAACACATGATCGATCGTAGCCGCCGGCACCATGGCGCGCAGCAGCACCTCGATTTTGGCGCGGTCGAGCCGGCCACACAGGATCGGAATATCCTGCTCCTCCTGCGACAGCACATGGAACAGCGAGAAGCGGCCGATATAGCGGTCTTTCAATTCCTCCAGTGCCTCGCGGAACAGCATGTCCTGCGCGGTGCGGTTGCCGTAGAAAAGAAAGAAACGGCTTTGCGGTTCGCGCGCCAGCACGCCGCGAATAATCGAGATGATCGGGGTGATGCCGGAGCCGGCGGCGAAGCCGACATAGGTGCGCGCCTGATCGGGGGCGGGCGCCACGCCGAAGCGGCCGGTCGGCGTCATCACGTCGATGGCGTCACCCGCCTTCAATTCCTCCGCCGCCCAGCCGGAGAAGGCGCCGCCATCGACCCGCTTGATGGCGACGCGCAACTCGTCGTCGTCCGGCCCCGAGCAGATCGAATAGGAGCGGCGGACTTCCTCGCCGTCCATCTGCGTGCGCAATGTCAGGTACTGGCCCGGCGCGAACGCATAGTCCTCGGTGAGGTCCGGCGGTATCGCGAAGGCGATCGACACCGCGCCCGGTGTCTCGCGGCGCAGATCGTGAATGGTCAGACGATGGAAGCGCGGATGCGGTGAAGCCATGACGGATGCCTCAGTGGCACTTGAAGTAATCGAACGGTTCGCGACAGGCGCGGCAGCGCCACAGCGCCTTGCACGAGGTCGAGCCGAATTCCGACAGCAACTCCGTGTCGGTCGAGCCGCATTGCGGGCAGGCGACCGTCTGCGCGCCGAACAGCGCGCGGCGGCCGGCGCCCGGCTGCGGCGGGGCGATGCCGTAATCCTTGAGCTTGCGGCGACCTTCCGCGCTCATCCAGTCGGTGGTCCAGGCCGGCGACAGCACGGTGCGCACTTTTGCCTCGGCAATACCGGCGCGCGCCAGCGCCAGTTCGATCTCCAGCGCGATCATGTTCATCGCCGGGCAGCCGGAATAGGTCGGCGTGATCGCCACCTCGACGCCGCCATCGCCGACCGTGACCTCACGCAGCACGCCGAGGTCGGCGATGGTCAGCACCGGAATCTCCGGGTCGACCACGCTCGCGGCCGCCTCCCAGGCGCGCTGCCGCAGCGCCTCGCCTGTTTGCGGCGTCACCATGTCGCCCCCGGAAACGAGCGCTGCAGGTATTGCAGTTCACTGAGCAGATGGCCGAGATGCTCGCTGTGATGGCCGACGCGGCCGCCCTTCTGCATCCAGTCGTTGCCGGGCAGGACAAGCGTCGCCTCGGTAAACACCTCGGCGATGGTGGCGCGCCAGGTGTCGCGCAACGTCGCCGGGTCGATGGCGATGCCCTGGGCGATCAGATCGCGGTCGCCATCGTCGCAGAAAAACATCTCGCCGGTGAAGGCCCACAGCGCATCGGCCGCCCCTTGCGCGCGGCGATGGCTTTCCTCGGTGCCGTCGCCGAGCCGGACGATCCACTCCGAGACATGGCGCAGATGGTAGGCACTTTCCTTCTCGGATTTCGCCGCGATCGCCGCCAATGTTTCGTCGCGCGACCCCATCATCGCGCGCCAGTACGGATCGGCGAAGGCGGAGTAGAACAGTTGCCGCATCATGGTGTGGGCGAAGTCGCCGTTCGGCTGCTCGACCAGCAGGAGGTTGCGGTACTGCCGCACGTCGCGCAGGTAAGCGAGGCGATCCTCGTCGTTGCCGGCACCCTCGGTCCGCGCCGCATAGCTGTAGAGTTCGCGCGCCTGCCCGATCAGATCGAGCGCCATGTTGGCAAGCGCCATATCCTCTTCGAGCATCGGCGCATGCCCGCACCACTCGGAGAGGCGATGGCCAAGGATCAGCGCATCGTCGGCCCGGCGCAGCGCGTAGAGCACCAGCGGCGTTTCCTGTACCAAAATCGACCCGCTCGTCATCGCTGCCTCCATCCGCCGGCGTTTGCCGCAACCGCTACATATGCCCGACTTCTTCCGGCACCTCGTAGAACGTCGGATGGCGATAGATCTTTGATTCCGCCGGCGCGAACATCATCTCCTTGTCGGCCGGATCGGAGGCGGTGATCGCGTGCGAGGGCACCACCCAGATCGACAGCCCCTCGCCGCGGCGGGTGTAGATGTCGCGCGCCGCCTGCAGCGCCAGCGTCGCGTCCGTGGCATGCAGCGAGCCGACATGCTTGTGCGCCAGCCCGTTGCGGCTGCGGATGAACACTTCCCAAAGCGGAATGGTCGTATCGGTCATCGTACGCTCCTCCGGTGATCAGGCGACTTTTCAAGCGGCTTGCGCGCGGCCCTTGCGCTTGTCGGCAAAGGCGAGCGCGGCCTCGCGCACCCAGGCGCCGTCCTCATGCGCCTTGCGGCGCGCCGCCAGGCGATCGCGGTTGCACGGGCCGTTGCCGGCCAGCACCTGCCTGAATTCGTCCCAATCGATCTCGCCATAGTCCCAGTGGCCGGTCGCCTCGTTGAAGGTCAGCGCCGGGTCGGGCATCGACAGGCCGAGATAGTGCGCCTGCGGCACCGTGGCATCGACGAATTTCTGGCGCAGTTCGTCGTTGGAAAAGCGCTTGATCTTCCAGCGGGTGGACAGATCGCTGTGCTGGCTTTGCGTGTCCGGCGGGCCGAACATCATCAGGCACGGCCACCACCAGCGGTTCAGCGCATCCTGCGCCATGTCCTTCTGCTCGGGCGTGCCGCGCGCCAGCGTCAGCATGATCTCGTAGCCCTGGCGCTGGTGGAACGATTCCTCCTTGCAGACGCGGATCATCGCGCGCGCATAAGGCCCGTAGGAACAGCGGCACAATGGGATCTGGTTCATGATCGCCGCGCCATCGACCAGCCAGCCGATCGCCCCGATATCGGCCCAGGTCAGCGTCGGGTAGTTGAAGATCGACGAATACTTGGCCTTGCCGGCCAGCATCTGCTCGACCAGTTCCTCGCGCGAGGAGCCGAGCGTCTCGGCGGCGGCATAAAGATAAAGGCCATGGCCGCACTCGTCCTGCACCTTGGCAAGCAGCGCCGCCTTGCGCCGCAGCGTCGGCGCGCGGGTGATCCAGTTGCCCTCAGGCAACATGCCGACGATCTCGGAATGGGCGTGTTGGGAAATCTGCCGGGTCAGCGTCTTGCGGTAGGCAGCCGGCATCCAGTCGTTCGGCTCGATGCGCTGTTCGGCGTCGATGCGCGCCTGGAAATGTGCCGATTTCCCGGCGTCTTCGACAAAGGAGTCGGTGGCTGGCGAGGTGTTGAGCGCCTGCGTGTACATGGCCGTCCCTCCCTGGAACGGCTCCAAATATATAACAGGAAATTTCAGACGTAAACTATTTTTGTAACATTTAGCGACCCGGTCAGTCGCGGAACCGGCGCCCCAGCAGCTCGCGCGGCGGCGGCAGCGGCCCCGCCTCGCAAACGCCATTGACATCCAGCCAGCGCTCGGAGGCGTCCAGCAGCGCCGGATAAATCCCGGCGCACAGCGCACGGGCCGCAGTGCCGGGCCAGTCCGGCGGCAGCATCGCCTCGGGCAGCAGCGGATCGCGCAGCACGATGCGCCGGTACTGGTGAATCAGGAGAATCCGGGCGGTAAACGCCTCGGCGTCGGACAAGTCATTGTCCGCGCGCTGGACGACCGCCAGCAGCGGCGCGAAGGTTGCGACGAACAGCCGATAAGCCGCCGCGATGCGCTCCAGTTGCCAGCTCGCGGCGATCAAGCGCCGGCCGCTCTCGGCCACATCACCGTCGGGCGGCACCACCGCTTCAAGCCGGATGGCGTCGGCCGCGCCGTCCGGCACCGCCGTGCCGGAAGGGGCAAGCCACAAGCCCGGCAGCGGGTTGCCGAACCCGGCATTGCGCAGGCTGTCGCGCAAGCCATCGCGCTGGCCGGCGCCGTTGGGCAGCAGCAACAGGTCGAAGCGGCCGGTCCATTGCGGCGGTCCCGCCGCGTAGATG
>JBARWE010000088.1:0-5397 GCA_049646625.1 Xanthobacteraceae bacterium | reverse complement strand
GCACCGGCTCGTCGCGGGCGTCGGCCGGCAAGGCGAACCAGGTGCCCTTGCAGCGGGCGCAGCGCACGGTGCGGCCGTCGGCGCCGATGGCGCGGGGATCGATAGCGAACGAGGTGGCGCAATGAGGACAGGCTATGTGCATGGACGAATCGCCCGGAGTGACCTTGCGCCGGAAGCTAGACCAACTCCGTTAACGAATCGGAAACCATAATCCGCGCACAACGATTGATGTCGGCGGCCGGCGGGGCGTCGGCCGCGCCCCCGTTTCCGGGGCAAACCCGGGCGTCCTCTCGAACGGAGCGAAAATCGTGGTCCGCTTCGAAAACGTCGGCTTGCGCTATGGACTCGGGACCGAGGTGCTGCGCGACCTCACCTTCGCCATCCCGGCCCATTCCTTCCAGTTCCTGACCGGGCCGTCGGGCGCCGGCAAGACCTCGCTGCTGCGCCTCTTATTCCTGTCGCTGCGGCCGACGCGCGGCCTCGTCAACCTGTTCGGCCGCGACGTGTCGCTGCTCGACAAGGAGGGGGTGGCACGGCTGCGCAAGCGCATCGGCATCGTGTTGCAGGACTTCCGCCTGCTCGACCACATGACCACCTACGAGAACGTGGCACTGCCGTTCCGCGTCATGGGCCGCGAGGAGGCGAGCTACCGCCGCGAGGTGATCGACCTGTTGCGCTGGGTGGGCCTAGGCGAGCGCATGGACGCGCTGCCGCCGATCCTGTCCGGCGGCGAGAAGCAGCGCGCCGCGATCGCCCGCGCGGTGATCGCCCGGCCGCAACTGCTGCTCGCCGACGAGCCGACCGGCAACGTCGACCCGACGCTGGCGCGGCGGCTGCTGCGGCTGTTCATCGAACTCAACCGCTCCGGCACCGCGGTGGTGATCGCCACCCACGACATTGCGATGATGGACCAGTACGACGCCCGCCGGCTGGTGCTGCACGAGGGACGGCTGCACATCTATGAGTAGGTCCGGCGACACGCGCGGTCCCCTGATGGACCTCGGCGAGGCGCGGCCGCAGGTGCCGGTCAAGGCGCGCATTCAGGCGCCGATCGTGCCGCGCGGCTCGATTGCCGGCCGCGCGCTGGTGGTGGTGGTCGCGATCATGACCTACCTCGCCTCGCTGACCACCGGCGCGGTGCTGCTGGTCTATGGCGCGGCCAGTGAATGGCAGGCCGATGTCGCCAGCGAAATCACCGTGCAGGTGCGCTCGACCGCCGGCCGCGATCTCGACCGCGACGTCGCCGCGGCCACCGCGCTGCTGCGCGCAACACCGGATATCGTCGGGGCGCGGCCGTTGTCGGCGGCCGACTCGGCGGCGCTGCTCGAACCGTGGCTGGGCACCTCGCTCGCGCTCGACGACCTGCCGGTGCCGCGCATGATCGTGGTGCGCATCGCCCCCGGCAGCGCGCCCGACCTCGCTTCGCTGCGCCAGCGCCTCGCTGAGGCCGCGCCCGGCGCCACCGTCGACGATCATCGCGCCTGGATCGAGCGCATGCGCTCGATGACCGGCGCGACCGTGCTCGCCGGCGTCGGCATCCTGATCCTGGTGGTGGTCGCCACCATCATCACGGTCTCGTTCGCCGCGCGCGGCGCAATGGCCGCCAACCGGCCGATCGTCGAGGTGCTGCACTTCGTCGGCGCCGGCGACCGTTACATCGCCGGCCGCTTCATGCGCCATTTCCTGCGGCTCGGCCTGGAGGGCGGGGTGATCGGCGGCGGCGCCGCGATCCTCACCTTCGGCCTGTCGGAATCGATCGGCGGCTGGTTCGCCGGCACCCCGGTCGGCGACCAGTTCGCGGCGCTGCTCGGCACCTTCTCGTTGCGGCCGGCGGGCTATCTGGCGCTCGCCGCGCAGGCGCTGGTGATCGCGGCGATCACCGCGCTCGCCTCGCGCCGCACGCTGTTCGCCACCCTCGACGAAGTCGATTGAGGAGAGCGGCGGCAGGCCGCACGCCGGCGGCGGGTTTATGATACTGCTGGCGGCGATGCTAGACTTGCCGGCAATGCCGGATTTGCCGGCGACACCAGATTTGCCACGGACCATTGGTAGCCCGCTTTATCATGACGCCGTTGCCAGACCCTCAGCATCCGACCGCCGCGCGCCGCACCGCGCCGCGCCTGCACCGGCTGGGACGATGGCTCGCGGTGGCGGTCGGGGTGATTGCGGTGGCGTTCGTCGCCGCCGGCCTCGGCTTCGTCGGCTTCCTGTCGCAGTTGCGCCTGTCGGAGGGCACGCCCGCGCGCGCCGACGGCATCGTGGTGCTGACCGGCGGCTCCTCGCGCGTCTCCGACGCCATCGACCTGCTGGCGCGCGGCTACGGCCAACGGCTCCTGATCTCCGGCGTGCATCGCGCCAACAGCCTAAGCGACATCTCGCGCTCGCTGCCCGACAGCGAAGCGCTATTGCGGTGCTGCGTCGATCTCGACCACTCCGCCGTCAATACCCGCAGCAATGCCAGCGAGACGCGGCGCTGGGCGCATCAGCAGGCGTTCCGCTCGCTGCTCGTCGTCACCTCGAACTATCATATGCCGCGCGCCATCGTCGAACTGTCGCATGCCATGCCCGACATCACGCTGATTCCGTTCGCGGTGGTCGGCGAAAAATGGCGCGAGGAGCCATGGTGGGCAAGCGGCGCGGCGATGCGGCTTCTGCTCTCGGAATACGTCAAGTATCTCGCCGCCGAGGTACGGGTGCGGCTCGATCGCTTCGGCCTGAGCGGCGCACCGCAGACACAGGCGCCGGAGCCGCCGGCCGCGCGCGAGCCGCCGCCGCACCGCTCCGCGACAGCCTCGACCAGATGACAGGATACCAATGCCGCTGATCTTTATCCGCTCGCTGATCTTCAACGTGGCGTTCTACATCCTGATGGTCGCATGGCTGATCGTGGCGCTGCCGGCTTATGCGATGCCGCGCCGCGCCATCCTCGGCGTCGCCAAACTATGGGCGCGCCAGAACATCTTTCTGATGCGCGCGATCTGCAACATCCGGGTCGAATACCGTGGTCTCGGCAACATCCCGCAAGGGCCGCTGGTGGTGGCGTGCAAGCACCAGTCGATGTTCGAGACGTTTGCGCTGGTGCCGTTGTTCGCCGACCCGCTCTACATCCTCAAGCGCGAACTGACGCGCATTCCCCTGTTCGGCTGGTATCTTCTCAAGGCCGGGATGATCGCAGTGGATCGCAAGGCCGGCGCGCGCGCCCTGATCCGGATGACGCGCGAGGCGGTGAGCAAGGTCGCGTCGGGCCGCCAGCTCATCGTCTTTCCCGAAGGCACGCGCCGCCCGGTCGGCGCGGCCCCGGCCTACAAGCCCGGCATTGCGCAGATCTACGCCGACAGCGGTGCGCCGTGCATTCCGGTCGCGCTCAATTCGGGGCTGTTCTGGCCGCGCCGGACCTTTCTGCGCTACCCCGGCACGCTGGTGGTCGAGTTTCTTCCGCTGGTGCCGCCGGGACTGGCGCGCCGCGCATTCGTCGCGCAGATCGCCGCCGCGATCGAGCAGGCAACCGATGCGCTGATCGAGGAAGGCCGCGCCGAGCAGACCCGGCTGTTCGGCGGCGTCAAAATGAGGGCGGCGCAGGATAGCTGACGCTAAGTGCCCGTCACACGGACGACGCCGGCGATGTGGCAACGTTGTCGTCGCACAGCAAGGCGGCAAGCTGATGCAGCCGGGCGTCGCGGATGCCGTGGTCTTCCAGCGCCGCCACCGTCGCCAGCACATAGGCGGCGTTGGGGCCGGCGCCGCCATGCCCCTGCCGCACCAGGCGAAGCTGCTGGTCGAGCGTGAGCTGGCCGGCGTATTGCGGGTGGCGGCGGTCGGCGATGTAGACCAGCGCGCGGGCGCGGCGGCCGCCGTCGCGGTCGAGCACCACCGGGCGCATGACCTCGCAATAGACGCGCGTGACCTGCTCGCGCGCCCTGAGATAGGCGATCGTGGCCTCGCGCCGCGACGCCGCCACGCGAAACGCCACCCCCTGACAGGCGCCGCCACGATCGAGGCCGAGCACCAGCCCCGGCCGCTCCGGCGTGCCGCGATGGACCATGGAGTAGATGCACAGCGCGCGATGCGCGCCGACCAGCCGCGCCGGGGTCTGTTCGACGAAGGCAAACCCCGGATTCCAGATCAGCGAGCCATAGCCGAACACCCACAGATCGTCGGTGGCGTGCGGGCTTGGCGGCGGGGCGAGAACTGTCATGGCAATGACCGGGTCGGATAAGGATGTTGTAAGGCCGAATCAAGATCGTTACGGCTAATTCCGGGACACGGGGGCGCAGCAGGAGGCGCGCGAGGATGATCGAGGCGGCGAAGCCGCAACGCAAGCGGCGGCTGTGGCCGGTGTTCGTGGCGCCGGGGCTGTTTCTATTGATCGCACTGGGCTGGAGCGCGTTCTGGTTCTATGCGGCAGCACAGGTCGATGGCGTCATCGACGGCTGGCGCGCCCGCGAGGCGCAGTCCGGCCGCATCCATGGCTGCCGCCAGCAGAGTGTCGCCGGCTTTCCGTTCCGGCTTGAGGTGCGTTGCGAGGGCGCCAGCGTGGCGCTGGTGTCGCAGACGCCCGAGCAGGTTGCCAGCCAGTCTCCGGCCATGCTGCGTTTTGCGAATATTCTCGTTGTCGCCCAGGTCTATACGCCGAACCTGCTGATCGCCGAGTTCACCGCGCCAGCAACCGTCTCCGAAGCCGGCCGGCCGCCGCTGGCGATTGCCACCTGGCGCACCGCGCGCGCCAGCGTCGCCGGTCCGCCCGAGCGGCCGAGCGAGGTGGCGCTGGTGCTGGAGGATCCGGTGGTGGAGCGCATCGACGGCACGAACCAGGTGCCGGTGTTCCGCGCCAAGCGGCTTGCGCTGCACGGCCGCCCGGCGCCGGGCACGGAAGGAGGCCGGCCAGCGATCGAGGCCGTGTTGCAGGTCGATCAGGGCAACGGGCCGGAGGTGCATCCGGCGCTTGCCGCGCCCTTCGACGGCCAGGTGCGGGTGCTGCTGCACGGCCTGACGAATTTCGAGCCGCAACCGTGGCCCGAGCGGTTCCGCCAGATTCAGGCGGCGGGTGGCCGCATCGAAATCGTGCAGGCCCGGCTTCAACAAGGCGACCTGCTGGCGGCCGCCGGCGGCGCGCTCGGCATTGCCGCCGATGGCCATCTCGACGGTCAGCTCGACCTCACCGTGGCCGGCGCCGACGCGGTGCTGCGGGCGCTCGGTCTCGATGCGGCGCTGGGGCCGCTCAGCCGCCTGGTGCCGGGCGGCATCATGGCCATGCTTGGCAAGCCGGCGACGCTTGAGGGCCGCAACGCGGTGGCGCTGCCACTGGTGTTCGAGAACGGCGAGGTGCGGCTCGGCCCGGTGACGGTGGCGCGCACCGACCCGCTATTCTGACGGCTTGCCCGGCGCGCGCGCTGGCTC
>JBARWE010000087.1:0-3527 GCA_049646625.1 Xanthobacteraceae bacterium | reverse complement strand
CACCCATATCCCCGAACACGCCGTGGTCGAGATGCCGGCGCAAGCCGGGCTTATGGCCGCGGCGCGAGCGCACTGGCCGGCGCGCGTCGCGACGGAGCCGCCGCTGCGGCCGTTGCGGCTGTTGATGCGGCCGGAGCCGGTTAAGGTGATGGCCGAGGTGCCGGACGGCCCGCCCGTGCGTTTCACCTGGCGCCGCGTCAGCCATCGCGTGGCGCGCGCCGAAGGGCCGGAGCGCATCGCCATGGACTGGTGGCGGTACGAAACGGGCAGGCCGACGCGCGATTACTTCCGCGTCGAGGACGAGGCGGGCTTGCGCTTCTGGCTCTACCGCGACGGCCTCTACGGGCGCGAAACGGCGGAGCCGAACTGGTTCATGCACGGGCTGTTCGCATGATGCGGCGCGGTACCGCCACTTACGCCGAGGTCGGCGTGACGACGAATTTTTCGTTTCTGCACGGCGCCTCGCACCCGCAGGAGTATGTGCATCAGGCAAGCCGGCTCGGGCTTGCCGCCATCGGCATCGCCGACCGCAATACGCTCGCCGGCGTGGTGCGCGCCTATGGCGAACTCGGCAATCCCGACCTCGGTGACAAGCCGAAACTCTTGATCGGCGCGCGTCTCGTGTTCTGCGACGGCGCGCCGGACATCCTTGTCTATCCGCAGGATCGCGCCGCCTACGGCCGGCTGTGCCGGTTACTCACTAAAGGAAAACTCGCGGCGGACAAGGGCGACTGCTACCTGCGCCTGCCGGACCTTTTGGAGGCGGCCGAAGGGCTATTGCTGGTGCTGGTGCCGCCGTTTCGGTTCGCGGCTGAAGATATCGAGCAGACTCTCGTCGCGTTGCGGCGCTCGTCCGCTGCCGGCGCGTGGCTGGCGTTGAGCTTCCTTTATCGCGGCAGCGATGCGCGGCGCGCGGCGCGGCTCCGGGCGCTCGCGACGGCGGCCGGCGTGCCGCTGATCGCCACCAACGACGTGCTCTATCACGACGCGGCGCGTCGCCCGTTGCAGGACGTGCTGACCTGCATTCGCGACAAGACCACCATCGAGACGGCCGGCCGCAGGCTCGAAGCCAATGCCGAGCGTCATCTCAAATCGCCGCGGGAGATGGCGCGGCTTTACCGCAACTACCCGGAAGCGCTGGCCGAGACGCTGCGCTTTGCGGAGCGGATTGTTTTTTCGCTGGACGATCTCAAATACCAGTACCCCGACGAACCGGTGCCGCCCGGCAAGACGGCGCAGCGTCATCTCGAAGACCTGACCTGGGCCGGCGCGCATCGCCGCTATCCCCGCCGCATCCCGCCGGACGTCAAGAAGTTGCTGCGCAAGGAGCTGCGGCTGATCCGCAAGCTCGATTACGCGCATTACTTCCTCACCGTGCACGACGTGGTGGCGTTCGCTCGCAGCAAGAAAATTCTGTGTCAGGGCAGGGGATCGGCAGCCAACTCCGCGGTTTGCTATGTGCTCGGCATTACCGCGGTCAATCCGGCCGAAAGCGAGGTGCTGTTCGAGCGTTTCATCTCCAAGGAGCGTCGCGAGCCGCCCGATATCGACGTCGATTTCGAGCACGAGCGGCGCGAGGAGGTGATGCAGTATGTGTTCGCCCGCTACGGCCGCGCCCGCGCCGCCATCGTCGCCACCGTTATCCATTACCGTCCGCGCAGCGCCATTCGCGACGTCGGCAAGGCGCTCGGACTGACCGAGGACGTCACCGCCCGGCTCGCGGACACGGTGTGGGGCAGTTGGGGCAGCGAGATCGACGCCGCGCAGGTGCGGCAGGCGGGGCTTGATCCGCACAATCCGATGATCGGTCGCGCCGTGGCGCTGGCCGGCGACCTGATCGGCTTTCCCCGCCATCTGTCGCAGCATGTCGGCGGCTTCGTGCTGACGCAAGCGCGGCTCGATGAGTATGTGCCGATCGGCAACGCGGCGATGGCGGAGCGCACTTTCATCGAGTGGGACAAGGACGACATTGATATCGTGCGCATGATGAAGGTCGACGTGCTGGCGCTCGGCATGCTGACCTGCATCCGCAAGTGTCTCGACCTGGTCGAGGTGCACAAGGGCGAGCGCTTCGAACTTGCCACCATCCCGCGCGAGCAGAAGCCGGTTTACGAGATGCTGTCGCGCGGCGAGTCGCTCGGCGTGTTCCAGGTCGAGAGCCGGGCGCAGATGAACATGCTGCCGCGTCTGAAGCCAAAAAAATTCTACGACCTTGTCATCGAGGTGGCGATCGTGCGCCCCGGTCCGATCCAGGGCGACATGGTGCATCCCTATTTGCGCCGGCGCAACAAACTGGAGAAGGAGGATTATCCCTCGCCATCGCCGCGCTACGGTCCGCCCGATGAATTGAAATCGGTGCTCGGCCGCACCCTCGGCGTGCCATTGTTTCAGGAGCAGGCGATGCAGCTCGCCATCGTCGCGGCGAAATTCACGCCGAGCGAGGCCAACCAGTTGCGCCGTTCGATGGCGACCTTCCGCAACAGGGGCGACGTCGGCAAGTTTCGCGAGCGCATGGTCGGCAACATGGTGGCGCGCGGCTATCCGCGCGACTTTGCCGAGCGCTGCTTCAAGCAGATCGAGGGGTTTGGCACCTATGGTTTCCCGGAAAGCCATGCCGCGAGTTTCGCGCAGCTTGTCTATGCCTCGTCGTGGATCAAGCATTTTCATCCCGAGGCGTTTGCCTGCGGGCTGCTCAATTCGCAGCCGATGGGGTTTTACGCCCCGGCGCAGATCGTGCGCGATGCGCGCGCCAATGGCGTCGAGGTGCGACCTATCGATGTAAGCTTCAGCCACGGCGACAACACGCTGGAGCCGGCCACCGGCGGCCGCTATGCGCTGCGCCTCGGCTTTCGCCAAGTCGATGGTTTCAAGTGTGAGGATGCACCGGATAGCTGGGCCGAGCTTATCGTCGCGGCGCGTGCGCGCGGGCCGTTTGCCTCGCTGGAAGAGTTTGCCCGCGTCACGGCCTTGCCGAAGCGGGCGCTGGTGCTACTGGCCGATGCCGATGCCTTCCGCTCGCTCAAGCTCGACCGCCGCGCCGCGCTATGGGCGGTGCGGCGATTGCCGGATGATGCGCCGCTGCCGTTGTTCGCGGCAGCTACGGCGCGCGAGCAGCGCGAGGAGATCGCCGCCGCGCTGCCGGCGATGCCGCTCGCCGAGCATGTCGTCGCCGATTATCAGAGCGCGCGGCTGTCGCTGAAGGGCCATCCGATGCAGTTTTTGCGCACGATGTTTTCGGCTGAAGGCGTGACGGATTGCGCGACCGTGAGCCGGGCTGCGGATGGCACGGCGTTGCGCTCGGCCGGCGTGGTGCTGGTGCGGCAGCGGCCGGGCAGTGCCAAGGGCGTCGTCTTCATGACGCTGGAAGACGAGACCGGCATCGTCAATGTCGTGGTATGGGCCCGCGTCATGGCGCGTTTCCGCAAGGAAGTGATGGGCGCGCGCGTGGTACTGGTGACGGGGCGTATCCAGCGAAGCCCGGAGGGCGTCGTGCATCTGGTGGCGGAACGGATCGTCGATCGCTCGGC
>JBARWE010000086.1:0-67624 GCA_049646625.1 Xanthobacteraceae bacterium | reverse complement strand
GCTGTGCTGTCTCCGCCATCGTCGTGCGCGGGCATAGCCGCTCAAAGAACGGCGTTCTGTCGAACGCCTATGTCCCGCGCATCCACGTCTTTGCAGCCCTCCCTTTATCCCTCCCCCGCTCGCGGGGGAGGGTAGGGTGGGGGGATGGCCGGGATAAACCCGGCCATGATGAAGAGCCTAACGTTTATCTAAGGCCCCGTTGGCGGTGGCTTTTGCCGCCGCCTTCTGCGCGTCGAAATCACGCCGCCGCCGCGCCAGGTCTTCCGCGCTCATCGCCTCGACGTTGTTGTAGTCGCGCTTCCAGGCGGCATCCGCCGCCCAGCGCAGCGGCGATTGCATCGTGGTGCGCGGCCCGGGCGCGGTTTCCAGGAGCCGCAGCGCCAGCTCCAGCGTCGCCTCCTGCGAGGCGGCGTCGTGCGGCTTGCCGGCCGAATTGCCGAGCGGAAAGTCGCTGAACAGAAAGCGCGGCGCGGCGGCGTGCTCGACGATGTCTTTTGCGCAGCCCATCACTACGGTCGCGATGCCGTTCGCCTCCAGATGCCGCGTCGCCAGGCTGACGCTCTGGTGGCACACCGGGCAGTTCGGCACCAGCACGGCGGCCTCGACGCCATCGGCCCGGCAGCGCCTGAGCAATTCCGGCACGTCCTGCTCAAGCGTGACGCGGTGGCTGCGGTTGGTCGGCAGCCCGAAGAAGCGGGGCGCGAGCTTGACGCGGCCGGCGGCGGCGGCGCGGTGCAGCGCCGGCAGTGGAAACCAGGTGCCGCTGTCGGTTGCCGTGGTATGGGCGCGATCGTAGGCGATGTGTGAGATGCGCACATCGTGCGGCTTCGTCACGTCGCCGTCATAGACCGCGAAGAATTTCGCGGCCCCGTTGTAGGGCGCGCCCGGCCCCTGATCGCCCTTGGCCGGGTCGAACGGTGCGGCGGTGGTGATGAGCGCCACGCGCGTCTTGCCGAGCGGCCTTACGAGCGGCGTGAACGGCGCGTCGGTATAGTGCGCCCAGCGGTAGGGCGTCGTGTAGCCGATCGCCGCGTAATAGGCGCGCGTGCGCGCCATGTACGGGATCGGCACGTCGTTGTCCGGCGCAAATCCGAAGTCGCTGTCGGTCGGGGCGTCGGCGGTCATCTAGCCGCCGAGCGCCGCAATCAGCTTGCGTTGATGGTCGGCAAGCACGGAGGCGTCCTCCTTGCGGGTCGCCGGCGGCAGCAGCTCGACGCCGTTGAAGCGCGGCATGACGTGCATGTGCAGATGATAAACTTCCTGCCCGGCGGCGGCTTCCGAGAACTGCGCGACGATCACGCCGTCGGCGGCGAACGCCTTCATGGCGGCCTGGGCGACCTTGTGCGAGGTGCGCGCGACATGGCCGAAGTCGTCGGCGGTGATGTCGAGGATATTGCGGGCCGCCGCCTTGGGGATCACCAGCGTGTGCCCCGGACAGCGCGGCATGATGTCGAGGAATACGAAGGTGTGGGCGTCCTCAAAGACCTTGTAGCTCGGCAGTTCGCCGCGCAGGATCTTCGCAAAGATGTTGTTGGGGTCGTAACTGGCCATGGTCGCTCCCGCTGTTGCGGATTGCAGTTTTCGCGGGGAGCGCGGGCGCGGTCAAGCGCCGTGTGCGTCACCATCCTTGCGAAAGGGGGCGGCCTCGGTCAGGTCGTGCACCGCTTCGGCGACATAGGCGCGTTCGCCTTCGAGGTAATGCGCAACCGCGCGGCGCAGACCTGCGTCGGCGATGTAGTGGGCGGAATAGGTGGTCTGCGGCAGGTAGCCGCGCGCGATCTTGTGCTCGCCCTGCGCGCCGGCCTCGACCACCCGCAGGCCGCGGGCGATGGCGAAGTCGATCGCCTGATAGTAGCAGACCTCGAAATGCAGGAACGGGTGGTGCTCGATGGCGCCCCAGTGGCGGCCGTAGAGCGTGTCGGAGCCGATGAAATTGATCGCACCGGCGATCCAGCGCCCGTTACGCTTCGCCATCACCAGCAGCACCCGGTCGCGCATCGTCTGGCCAATGGCCGAGAAGAATTCGCGGGTCAGGTAGGGCCGTCCCCATTTGCGTGAGCCGGTTTCCATGTAGAAGGTGAAGAAGGCGTCCCAGGCTTCCTCGGTGAGGGCATCGCCGGTCAGGTGGTGGATGGTGATGCCGTCTGCCAGCGCCTCGCGGCGCTCGCGGCGGATCGCCTTGCGGTGGCGCGAATTGAGCGTAGCGAGAAAATCGTCGAACGTCGTGTAATTGTCGTTGTGCCAGTGAAACTGCTGGTCGGTGCGCTGCAGGAAGCCGTGGCCGGCAAGAAAGCGCCACTCGTCCTCGCCGGCGAAGGTGACATGGACCGATGAGGCTTGCGTTGCCTTGCACAGGCCAATCAGGCCGCGCGCCAGCGCGGTGCGCACCTGGTCGGTGTCGGCACCGGCACGCACCAGCAGTCGCGGCCCGGTCGCCGGGGTGAACGGCACCGCCGCCTGCAATTTCGGATAATAGGTGCCGCCGGCGCGCATATAGGCGTCTGCCCAGCCATGGTCGAAAACGTATTCGCCCTTCGAGTGCGATTTCAGATAGCAGGGCACCGCACCGACCACGCGGCCATCCTGTCGCGCCACGAGGTGGCGCGCGGCCCAGCCGGTGCGCGCGGTGGCCGAGCCGGAATTTTCCGCGGCGGCGAGAAAATCATGCGAGACGAACGGATTGGCGACGCTGCCCGGTGGGGCGGCGCAGGCGTCCCAATCGGCCTTGTCGATCTGATCGATGGCGCCAACCGCCTCCAGCGTGATCTCGGATGTAGCGGGTCGTGGCGTGGCGGTGCGGCCGGTTTCGGGCATGGCCTACAGATTGGTCGCCGCGCGCGCGACGTCAAGTTATGGGACAAAGCCCTCGAAGATCATCTGGTCGGCGTAGCGGGCGGCGCGTGCGCGTTGTTCGGGGGTGCGCACCGTCCAGCCGAGCAGGGCGCAGCCGAATACATGGCGGGCGATCCATGGCGGCGGCGCCGGCAGGTCGTCCACCCGGTAGGCGATGAAATGCGGTCGGGTGCGGAAGCCGTGGCGCAGCCCGATCATGGCGCGGCGGGCGTGCGGAGGCAGCGGCGCCCATTCCGGGTCGCGGTAGTGGCGCTCGGCGGTGATGCCGCGTGGGCGATCCGGCAGGATGTCGCGGATCGCCATCACCTGATCGGGATCGAACGACATCAGCGCCACCGGCCCGCGATAGCCGGCCAGCACCTTGGCGACACGATCGGCAAGCTGACGGTCGCCGTCGAAATGGCTCTTGAACTCGATCAGAAGCGGCACCCGGCCGCCGACATGGTCGCAAAATTCACCAAGCCGCATCATCCGTTCGGACGTTGCCTTGAAGGCGACCTGCCGCAATTCGGCGGCGGTTTTGCCGCGCAACAGCCCTTCGCCCTCGGTCAGCCGGCCGAGGGCGTGGTCGTGATGCACCATCGCCTCGCCGTCGGCCGACAGTTGCAGGTCGGTCTCGATGGTGAAACCGGCGGCGATCGCCGCATTGAACGCCGCCGGCATGTTCTCGATGATGCCGCGCGCAGCATTGTGCAGCCCGCGATGGGCCACCGGCCGAGCCGTCAGCCAATCGGGTGCGCGCATGGCGGGATTGCTCAGGCGACCTCGAAGATGGCGTCCACCTCGACCGAGGCATCGCCGGGCAGCGCCGCGACGCCGACAGTGGTGCGGGCGTGACGCCCCTTGTCGCCGAATGCGGCGACCATCAGGTCGGAGGCGCCGTTGAGCACTTTTGGACCATCGAGGAAATCCGGCGCCGAGTTGATGAAGCCGCCGAGCCGCACCACGCGCGCCACCTTGTCGAGGTCGCCGAGCGCGGCCTTGACCTGCGTCAGCAGATTGACGGCGCAGGCACGGGCCGCGGCCTGGCCCTGCTCGACCGAGACGCCGGCGCCGAGCTTGCCCTTGGCGACGAGCTTGCCGTCCGGCCCGGCGCAGACCTGCCCGGACATCACCAGCAGATTGCCGGAGCGGACGAACGGAACGTAGTTTGCCTGCGGGCTGGTGGGTTCACCCAGCGTGATCCCAAGCGATGCGAGCTTCTGTTCGACCGTTCCTGCCATATTGCCCTCGATGTTGTGGATTGTCTCACGTTCGGGTGAACGTTTCAGGCCATATTTCACCCATCATGCGCGCTCATGCAAGGGCGGACCGAATGGCCCGCGCCGGCTCGCGCCGCCGGCCGCCGGTGGTTATGGTGCAGGTTTCAATCGGGCCAAGGAGGCCGCATGGTTCGCTCATATCCGATGGCGGTGCTGGCAGGGCTGGCGTTGCTGTTTGCCGCCGGCAGCGCCGGTGCCGGCGCCGAGACCGCGCCGCTCGCGCTCGCCCCGCATCAGGCGCTTTATACGCTGAGCCTGAAATCGGCGCGCAGCAATGTTGCGATCAACAATGCCTCGGGGCAGATTCTCTATAATTTCGACGGCAATGCTTGCGAGGGCTATTCCAGCGACTTCCATCAGGTGTCGGAGCTGGACGCGGCGGAAAACAACGACATCACCAGCAACCTCCGCTCCACGACGTGGGAGAGCGGCGACGGGAAAAGTTATCGCTTCCGTATCGAGACCCGGACCAATGATGATTCTCCGAGCATCGTCGACGGCATTGCCGAGCGGCATGACGACACCATCGCTGTACGGCTGAAGCAGCCGGCGGAGAAAACGCTGACGCTGCCCGGCGACGTGGTGTTTCCGACCGAGCAGGTGCGGCGCGTCATCGCCGCGGCGCGCGAGGGCAAGTCGCTGCTCGAACTGAAAGTCTATGACGGCTCCGATGGCGGCGAAAAAGTCTACAACACCTTCACCGTGATCGGGCAGCCGATCGCCGCGGGTGTGCGGGCCGCGTCCGATCCCTCCGATGCCGCGCTTCAGGCGCTCAGGCGCTGGCCGGTGACGGTCAGCTACTATGACGGCAGCAAGCCGCCGGCCGCCGGCGAGCAGACGCCGGTCTATGCGATGTCGTTCGAACTCTACGAAAACGGCGTCTCGCGCCAGCTTGCGCTCGACTACAACGATTTCGTCATCAGCGGCGCGATGTCGAAATACGAGGCCCGGACGGCAAAACCCTGCAAGCCGTGAGGGGCACCGCCCCGGTTTAGCCTTTCCGCCTCACTCTGGCTTGTGCGGCCCGTCATAGGCGATGCCGCGCATCAGCGCGGTGCGGCCGAAACGCTGGCGCAGATCATCCATGGCGCGCTCGGCATGCGCGGCGCGGCCGTCGATCAGGTCGCCGTCGCCGGCCAGCGAGCCGGGCCGCAGCGCGCTGACGCCGACGCCGATCAGGCGGAAGGCGGTGCCGTCGATCTCGCGGGCCAGCAGGTCGCGCGCGGTGGCAAAGATTCGCCCGGCCAGCTGGGTCGGCGCGGCGATGGCGCGGGCGCGCGTGCGCTGGCGGAAATCGGCGGTCTTAAGTTTGAGCGTAATGGTGGTGCCGGCCAGTTCCCCGGCCTTGAGCCGGCTTGATACCTTTTCGCTGAGCAGCCACAGCGTCTTCTCCAGCGCCGTGAAGTCGCGGATATCGGTCTCGAACGTGGTTTCGCTGGAAATCGTCTTGGCGCCGCGATCGGCCACCACCTTGCGCTCGTCGATGCCGCGCGCGAGCCGCCACAGCCGCCGCCCCTCCAGGCCGAACAGCTTCATCAGGTCACTTTCGTCGGCGCGTTGCAGGTCGGCGATGGTGCGAAAGCCGCGCTGCGCCAGCCGGGCCATGGTCGCCGGCCCAACGCCGAAAATGAAGCCGACTGGCTTGTCGGCCATCAGCGCGCGTGCATCGTCCTGGCCGAGCGCGGCAAAGCCGCGCGGCTTGTCGAGATCGGAGGCGATCTTGGCGAGAAACTTGTTGCATGACAGCCCGACCGACACGGTGATGCCGATGTCGCGTTCGACCGTGGCGGCGAAGCGCGCCAGCACCTTGGCCGGCATCATGCCATGCAGCCGCTCGGTGCCGTGGAGGTCGAGGAACGCCTCGTCGATCGACAGCGGCTCAACCAGCGGGGTCAGCGCCTGCATCGCGGCGCGCACCTCGCGGCTCACGCGGACGTACTTGGCCATGTCCGGCCTGATGACGGTGGCGGAGGGGCACAGCGCCAGCGCCTTGAACATCGGCATCGCCGAATGCACACCATAAGTGCGTGCGACATAGCAGGCCGCCGACACCACGCCGCGCCGGCCGCCGCCGACGATCACCGGCCGGTCAATCAGCGCCGGGTTGTCACGTTTTTCGATCGTCGCGTAGAAGGCGTCGCAGTCGATATGCGCCAGCGCCAGCGTCGGCAACTCCGGGTGGCGCGTGAGCCGCGGTGAGCCGCAGGCGGCGCAGCGGCGCACACCGGGGCCGGTGTCCGCGAGGCAGTCGCGGCAGAAGCCGGGTGCATCGCGGTCCGCCGGCCGGCCACCGCTCACGGGTTGTCGCGCTCCCAGCGCGCGCCGCCGAGCAGGTCGTGCGCGGCTGCGATCGCCGTCGCGGTGAAGCCGGCGCTGGCGGCGAAGGCTTGCACCATCGAATCGTCCCGCATCACGAAATCGAGAACGCCGGCCAGGAATCGGGAATCGGTTGCCGCCTGGCGTAGGTTCTGCGGCCCGAGTCCTGTTTCGGCGAGGAACAGTCCGAGTCGCTCCGGGTCCGTGGCGATAAAGGAAAGTGCTTGAACCGCCACGATTTCCGCCGCTTCTCGGGGATCGTGTAAACCCTTACTCATCGATCGCCTTTGCCTTTCCGTAACTTCTGGTCTCTAGTTTGCCGTCGCAGCCGCGCCGCTGCTTGTACGGCTGGCGGCCGCCGCGGGCGAGGCGTGGGCCAAGCATCTGGACAGTGGAGGGCGGGATGGCCAAGACCGTCCTGATCGTCGAGGACAACGAGCTTAACATGAAGCTCTTTCGCGATCTCCTGGAAGCGCACGGCTATGCCACCGTCGGCACGTCGAGCGGCGTCGAGGCGCTCGATCTGGTGCGCCGGCTGCATCCCGATCTCGTGCTGATGGACATTCAGTTGCCGCAGGTCTCCGGCCTTGAGGTGACGCGCCAGATCAAGGACGATCCGGCGCTGCGCGCGATTCCCGTGGTCGCCGTCACCGCGTTCGCCATGAAAGGCGACGAGGAGCGGATTCGCGAGGGCGGTTGCGAGGCCTATCTGTCGAAGCCGATTTCGGTCGGGCGGTTCATGGAAACCGTGCGCCAGTTCATCGGATAGGAGTGGCGATGACTGCCCGCGTTCTTGTCGTCGATGACACGCCGGCCAACATCCGTCTCATGGAGGCGCGGCTGTCGGCGGAGTATTTCGACGTCATCACCGCCAGGAACGGCACCGAGGCGCTCGACGTCTGCGCGCGGGTCGAATGCGATATCGTGCTGCTCGACGTCATGATGCCGGACCTCGACGGGTTCGAGGTCTGCCGCCGTCTCAAGGCCGATCCAAAAACCTGCTTCATCCCGGTGGTGATGGTCACGGCGCTTGACCATCCCGCTGATCGGGTGCGCGGGCTGGAGGCCGGCGCCGACGATTTTCTCACCAAGCCGGTCGCCGACGCGATCCTGCTCGCGCGGGTGCGCTCGCTGACCCGGCTGAAGATGATGACCGACGAACTGCGCATGCGCGCCGTGACCTCGTTCGAGGTCGGCATTCTGGCGCCGGAGCGCAATGCGGTGGCCGACGACGGCAAGGCCGGGCGGATTTTGCTGGTCGACGACCGGCCGGACTCCTATCAGCGGCTGGCTGCGATGCTGACCGCCGAGCATGCGGTCGATGTCGAGCCGTGTCCGGCCGAGGCGGTATTCCACGCCGCCGAGCACGCCTACGACCTGATGATCGTGTCGCTCGGGCTTGTGGATTTCGACGGGCTTAGGCTGTGCAGCCAGGTGCGCTCGCTGGAACGTACACGCCACCTGCCGATACTGGCGATCGCCGACGCCGGCGACCGCGACAACCTGCTGCGCGGGCTTGAGATCGGCGTCAACGACTATCTGCTGCGCCCGGTCGATCGCCATGAACTGCTGGCGCGGGTGCGCACGCAGGTGCGGCGCCGCCGCTATGCCGAGCATCTGCGCGACAACTTCCATGCCTCGATCGAGATGGCGGTCACTGACGCGCTGACTGGCCTGCATAATCGTCGCTATCTGGAGAGCCACCTTGCGGCGCTGGCGGAGCAGGCGGCGGCACGCGGCCAGCCGCTGGCGCTGATGATGCTCGATATCGACTTCTTCAAGGCGATCAACGACAGCTATGGCCACGACGCCGGCGACGAGGTGCTGCGCGAGTTCGCCTCCCGCATCCGCAAGGCGATCCGCGGCATCGACCTCGCCTGCCGCTATGGCGGCGAGGAGTTCGTGGTGGTGATGCCGGAGACCGACCTCAAGGTGGCGGGCCTCGTTGCCGAGCGGCTGCGGCGGGCGGTTGCCGGGGTGCCGTTTGCGATCGAGCGCGGCGCGCGTGCGATCGATGTCACGCTGTCGATCGGCATCGCCGCGCTTAAGGGGCGCGAGCCGCCGGCGGCGGCGCTCAAGCGGGCCGACCAGGCGCTTTACCGTGCCAAGCTCGATGGCCGCAATCGGGTGGTCGCCACGGCCGCATAAGGCGGCAAACAAAAACGGGGCCGCAAGGCCCCGCCGCCGCCATCACGATAAAAGCGCAGCCTTACTTGATCTTGGCTTCGCGGAACTCGACGTGCTTGCGCGCCACCGGGTCGTACTTCTTCTTGACCAGCTTGTCGGTCATGGTACGCGAATTCTTCTTCGTGACGTAGTAGTAGCCGGTGTCGGCCGACGACACGAGCTTGACCTTGATGGTGACCGCTTTGGCCATGAAACCCTCGATCTGTCTGGAAACGCCAAAAACCGGGCCGGCCGAGACTGCCCCCGCGTTGGCCGGCAACCTAGCGGGGAATGTCCCGAAGTCAAGATTTTCGTAAAGGTGGCCGGGGAATTCAGCCGGCCCCGATGTAGTCGGTCAGCATCGCCCCGTTGCGGAAGTGGAACAGCGGCACCGGGTGGTCGTGGCCGAGCGGCCCGGCGGCAAGCCGGCGTTCCAGCACGCCAAGCACGTTGCGGGTCATCGGGTGCAGGTCCCTCAGCGGTTCCGTGCCGAGCGGCATCCACACCAGCTCGACCAGTTCAGCATCGGCATGGACCGCGCCGGGAACCCGGTGGGTGATGCGCGAGGCTTCGGCGGTGAAGAACCGGGTGTCGAAGCGCCGGACCCGACCGGACGGGGTGATGGCGCGGGCGATCAGGTAAAGGCTGGAGGGGTCCGGCAGCAGCCCGGCGTCGGCGAACGGCCGCCACGGTCCGTCGAGCCGGGCCAGCGATTGCGAGGCCGGGCGGCCGAGGCACAGGCCGGTTTCCTCGCAGGCTTCGCGGATGGCGGCGGTGGCCAGCGCCCGCGCCCGCGCCGCGGCGATCCGCGGGCTGCCGCGCATCAGCAAGTCTTCGAGCGCGGCGGGAATCGGGGCGGCGACCGGCACGCGGTGGTCGGTGGGATCAACCCGGCCGCCGGGGAACACGATCTTGTTCGGCATGAAGACGTGGCCGTGGTGGCGCCGGCCGACCAGCACGCGCGGGGTCGTTTCGCTGCGGTCGATCAGAATCAGGGTCGCGGCGTCGCGCGGCCGGATATTCGGGTAGGTGCCACGAAAGGCGTCGTCGTGATCGCGTTGGGGGTCGGGCTGCTTCATCGTGTTGGGGAGGGGGTGGTTTCAGGGGGCCGGACGACAATATCCGGCTCGGGGTCGTTCTCGTCAAAACCATGCATCCTGAGCGCCCATTGCAGGCCGACCACCGCGCCCTTGACCGGCTGGATCAGCAGGATCGTCATCACCACGGTGAGCGGCAGGTAGACCGCCAGCTGCAACCAGATCGGGGGAGCGGCGAACTTCTCGATGGCCAGCGCCACCGGCACGACGATATGGCCGACCACGACGATCACCAGATAGGCGGGCAGGTCGTCGGCGCGGTGGTGATGCAGCGCCTCGTTGCAGGCCGGGCAGGCATCGTTGACCTTCAGGAACGCCCGGAACAGCCGGCCCCGGCCGCAAGCCGGGCAGCGGCCACTGAGGCCGCGCCGCATCGCCAGCCACAGGCTGCGGTCGGACGGCAGGCTGAGGCTGGACGTCCAGCGCGATCGCGGATGCATGTTCATCGTCTGCTCGTCCTGCTGCTTCTGCTGCCCTTTTGGGGTTTCCGCGATGCGGCGGCCTTGCTCCGTTTGGTCTTGCGCGGCGGCTTGCCGGGATGGTCCCGGTTCTTTTTGCCGCTGGCGCCGCGCCGGTTCTGCGGGGCGGCAAGACTGGCGATCAGCTCGAAACGCAAGGCGCCGGCGACCGGAGCCGCTTCTACCAGACGAACCTCCACCGCGTCACCTAACCGATGCATGACGCCGCTGCGCGTACCGACCAGCGCGTGGCGGGCTTCATCATACTGGAAATACTCGGTTCCAAGCGAGCGGATCGGGATCAGGCCGTCGGCGCCGGTATCGTCGAGGCGGACGAACAGCCCGGCGCGGGTGACGCCGGAAATGCGGGCGGCAAACGTGGCACCGATGCGATCGGCGAGATGGTGCGCGATCAGCCGGTCCGCCGTCTCGCGCTCGGCCTTCATGGCGCGGCGTTCGGTCAGCGAGATTTGTGCCGCGATCTCGCCGAGCGATTCGGTCGTCGCATCCTCCGGCAACGCGCCGTCGCCGAGCTTCAAGGCGCGGATCAGCGCGCGATGCACGACGAGATCGGCATAGCGCCGGATCGGCGAGGTGAAGTGCGCGTAGCGGCGTAGGTTGAGGCCAAAGTGACCGTAGTTCTCCGAGGCGTATTCGGCCTGCGCCTGGGCGCGCAGCACCACCTCGTTGACCAGCGGTTCGACGTCGCGGCCGCGCACCTGCGCCAGCACGCGGTTGAATTGGGTGGGCCGCAGCGCGCCGCCCTTGGCGAAGCCGATGTCGAGCGTGTGCAGGAAGTCGATAAGGTTATGGATCTTCTCGACGTCCGGCTCGTCGTGCACGCGGTAGATGAACGGCAACCCCTGCTTTTCCAGCGTCTCGGCGGCGGCGACGTTGGCGAGGATCATGAATTCCTCGATCAGCCGGTGCGCTTCCAGCCGCTCCGGCACCACGACGCGATCCACCGTTCCGTCGGGCTTGAGCAGGATTTTCCGCTCCGGCAGGTCGAGGTCGAGCGGTTCGCGGGCGTCGCGCGCCAATTTTACACAGGCATAGGCGGCGTGGAGCGGGTGCAGGATGGGGTCGAGCAGTGAGGCGGTCGCCTCATCCGGGTGGCCGTCGAGCGCCGCCTGCACCTGTGCGTAGTGAAGTTTCGCCGCCGAGCGCATCAGCACGCGATGGAACGAGTGCGCCCGCTTGCGCCCCGTAGCATCGATGACCATGCGCACCGCAAGCGCGCTGCGCGGCGCGCCGGGGGTCAGCGAGCACAGATCGTTGGAGATGCGCTCGGGCAGCATCGGCACCACCCGGTCGGGGAAGTAAACCGAGTTGCCGCGCTTCAGCGCCTCGCGGTCGAGCGCCGTGCCGGGGCGGACATAGAAACCAACGTCGGCGATGGCGACATGGACGATGAAGCCGCCCTTGTTGGCCGGATCGGGATCGGCTTCCGCATGCACCGCGTCGTCATGGTCCTTGGCGTCGGGCGGATCGATGGTGACGAGCGGCAGGCTGCGCCAGTCCTCGCGGCCGTTGAGCGTTGCGGGCTTGGCGGTTTCCGCCTCATGCAGCGCGGCGTCGGGGAAGCGCAGCGGGATGTCGTGGGCGTGGATCGCGATCAGGCTGACGGCGCGCTCGCTCTTGAGCGAGCCGAGCCGTTCCTTCACCAGCGCGCGCGGCGGGCCGAAGGCGCGGACGCGGCGCAGTTCGACGCTGACGAGATCGCCATCCTGTGCGCCGCCGGCATCGTCGTGTGCGATCGCCAGTTCGCGGTCGGCCTGCTTCTTGTCGACCGGCACCAGCCGGCCGCTGCCGTCGGGCAGCCCGCGAAAGATGCCGAGCACGCGGCCCCTGTTGCGGTCGAGCACCTTGATGATGCGGCCGCGCCAGCGAACGGCGTCGTCTTCGTCGCCGCTGCGTTCGACCCGCAGCAGCGCGCGGTCGCCGATGCCGGCGGCAGTGCCGGGCTTGGGGTATCGCGGCAGCACGATGCGGATTTTCGGCGCCGGACCGGCGGCCTCCTCGTCCCATTCGGTCGGCGCCGCGATGAACTCGCCATCGGCGTCGCGCGTGGTGACATCGGCGATCAGCGTCGGCGGCAGCGCGTGCGCCTCGTGCAGCTTGCGGCCGCGCTTGGCTACCACGCCGTCGTCGGCCAGTTCGCGCAACAGCCTTCGCAACTGGGTGCGGTCGGCGTTCTTCAGCCCGAAGGCGCGGGCGATCTCGCGCGTGCCGACCTCGCCCTTGGCATCGCGGATGAACGCAAGGAGCGCCTCGCGGTCCGGGATGCCGGGGGGTGGCTTGCGGCTCTTCACGTCGCTGACGCTACCCGCCGACCTTGGCGGTGCTTTTGGCCGTACTCTTGCGTGGCGCCGTCTTGCTCGCGGTCTTCACCGTCTTGGCTGCACTGCGCGGCGGCGCCGCCTTCTTGGCGACAGCCTTCTTCGCTGCGGCTTTCCTGGCCGGCGCTTTCTTGGTGGTGGCCTTCTTGGCCGGCGCCTTGCCGGCGGTTCGCTTCTTTTTGCCGCCACCCTTGCCACCCTTGGCGGCGCGCTCGTCGATCAGCGCAATGGCTTCATCGAGCGTGATGGTGTCGGGCGTCTTGCCATCGGGCAGCGTTGCATTGATGCCATCGGCGCTGACATAGGCGCCATAGCGGCCGTTCTTGACGACGATGGCGCCGAGCGTCGGATGGTCGCCGACCGGCTTGCCGGGATCGGCCTTGAAGCGGCCGCGGCCCGGCCCCTTGGCGATCTTCTCGGCGATCAGCGTCACCGCGCGGTTCAGCCCGACGGTGAACACCTCGTCGCCGGCTTCCAGGCTCGCATAGGTCTTGCCGTGCTGCACATAGGGACCGAAACGGCCGATGCCGGCCTTGATCGGCTCGCCGTCGTCCGGGTGCGGACCGATTACGCGCGGCAGCGACAACAGGTTGAGCGCGAGTGCAAGGTCGACGTCGGCGGGCGGGGTGCCCTTGGGGATACCGGCGCGCTTCGGCTTCTCGCCCTCGCCGACATCGCTTGCTTCGCCAAGCTGGATATAGGGGCCGAACCGGCCTGACTTCACCGCGACGTCGAGACCGCTGGTGGGGTCCTTGCCGAGCACGCGGTCGGCCGTCTCGCTGTCGCCGCCGGCGACCAGCGGCCGGGTGTAGCGGCATTCGGGATAGTTCGAGCAGCCGACGAAGGCGCCGAATTTGCCGGCCTTCAGATTGAGCCGGCCGTTGCTGCAACTCGGGCACTGGCGCGGATCACTGCCGTCCTCGCGCGGCGGAAAAATATGCGGACCGAGCATCTCGTCGAGCACGTCGAGCACTTCGGCAACGCGCAGGTCCTTGATGTCGTCGACCGCGCCGATGAAGTCGCGCCAGAAGTCCTTCAGCACCTGCCGCCAGTCGACCTCGTTGTTGGAAATGCGGTCGAGCTGGTCTTCGAGCGAGGCGGTGAAGTCGTATTCGACGTAGCGGCTGAAGAAGCTTTCAAGGAACGCGATCACCACGCGGCCCTTGTCTTCCGCATGCAGGCGCTTCTTGTCGAGCCGGACATAGCCGCGGTCCTTCAGCACCTGCAGGATCGAGGCGTAGGTCGAGGGCCGGCCGATGCCGAGTTCTTCCATGCGCTTAACCAGCGAGGCTTCCGAATAGCGCGGCGGCGGCTCGGTGAAGTGCTGGGTGACGCGGAGATCCTCGCGCGTCAGCGGCTCGCCCTGGCTCATCGCCGGCAGGCGGCGGTTCTCGTCGTCGTCGGGGTCGTCGTCGCGGCCTTCGTTGTAGAGCGCGAGGAAACCATCGAACTTGATCACCTGACCGGTGGCGCGCAATTCCAGTACGCGGCTGCCCGCCTTGGCGGCGATGTCGACCGTGGTGCGCTCCAGTTCCGCCGACTCCATCTGGCTGGCGATGGCGCGGGTCCAGATCAACTCATAGAGGCGGGCCTGATCGGGATCGAGCTTGCCGCGCAGCACCGACGGCAGGCGGGCGAGATCGGTCGGGCGGATCGCCTCGTGCGCTTCCTGCGCGTTCTTGGCCTTGACCTGATATTCGCGCGGCGTCTTCGGCACATAGGCGTTGCCATACTGCTCGCCGATCACCTTGCGCGCCTGCGCGATCGCTTCCGGTGCGATCTGCACGCCATCGGTTCGCATATAGGTAATGAGGCCGGTGGTCTCGCCGCCGATATTGACGCCTTCATAGAGGCGCTGCGCGATGCGCATCGTGATGGCCGGCGCCAGCCCGAGCTTGCGGCTGGCCTCCTGCTGCAGCGTCGAGGTGGTGAAGGGGGCCTGCGGGTTGCGGCGCGCAGGCTTGGCCTCGACCGCGGCGACCGTGAAGCTCGCCGCCGCGATGGCCTGCCTGAAGGCTTCGGCCTCGGCGCCGGAGCCGATGTCGAGGCGCTGGATCTTCTTGCCGTCGGCGCCGACCAGCCGCGCTTCGAAGGTGTCGCCGCGCGGGGTCGCCAGCATGGCCACCAGCGACCAGTATTCGCGCGGCACAAAACTTTCGATGTCGCGCTCGCGGTCGCAGACCAGCCGCAGCGCCACCGACTGCACGCGGCCCGCCGAGCGCGCGCCCGGCAGCTTGCGCCACAACACCGGCGACAGCGTGAAGCCGACCAGATAGTCGAGCGCGCGCCGCGCCATGTAGGCATCGACCAGCGCGCCGTCGATCTGGCGCGGATGCTTCATCGCGTCGGTGACGGCTTGTTTGGTGATGGCGTTGAACACCACGCGCTCGATCGCCTGATCTTTCAGCGCGCGCTTCTGCTTCAGCACTTCGAGAACGTGCCAGGAGATCGCCTCGCCCTCGCGATCCGGGTCGGTGGCGAGGATCAGCTTGTCGGCCGCCTTGACGGCGCGGGCGATGTCGTTCATCCGACCGGCCGCCTTGGGGTCGGTTTCCCAGATCATCTTGAAATCGGCATCGGGATCGACCGATCCGTTCTTGGCCGGAAGGTCGCGGATATGGCCGAACGAGGCCACCACCTCGTAGGAGGGGCCGAGATACTTGTTGATCGTCTTGGCCTTCGCAGGCGACTCCACGATGACGATGTTCATGTGATTCCAACAACTTGTCGAAGAATTTCGGCCATGACCGGCGCCGCTCGGGCGGCAAGATCGCGCGGAACATGGGTAAAGAGGGGTCCGCTGTCAAATGGACCCTGTCGTGGCGGGGCGGCAAAAACTAAACTTTTGCGTGTTTACATTGGTAAAATACAATTTTAAGTAGTGCATTCGGTTGTCGGGTCGATGAATTCATCGGGATCGACCGCCAAACCGCCTCGCAAAGGACCGGTCCGATCACGGAGGAATGAGTGGCAGGACAGGGGCATCCGCGAAAAATCCCCGCATCGGCTTGCCGGAGCGGACGGAAGAATGACGGCGACCCTGCGGAGGCCGCCCAGTTTCTTGCGGGACATCTTACCGATCTCGCGATGCTGACGCGCCGGCATGGGTTCGACACGCTCGCCTATCTGCTCGACATGGCCCGGCTGGAGGCCGACGAGACGCTGCGACGTTTATCCGGCCGCCGCCGCGGCCACGGATAGGGCCGCGCCCGGCAGGCCGGCCCGCTACAGCAGCGACACCATGCCGGCGCCATGGCGCTCCAGCCGGCCGGCCAGTTCGAGTTCGAGCAGCACGACGCGGGCCGTGGCGGCGGGCACATTGGCGAGGCGGATGACGTCGTCGAGCGAGATCGGGGCCGGGCCGAGCAGGGCGACGATACGGGCGCGGTCGCTCGCCTCTGGCTCGGCGGCGGCGAACGTCTCGTCCGGCTCGCTCGCCGGCCATTCGGGCGGCCGCGCCTCGATCGGGCGCAAGACATCGATGATGTCGGCAACCTCGGTCACCAGCGTGGCCCCCTGTTTGATGAGGTGGTTGGTGCCTGCCGCGCGCGGATCGAGCGGCGAGCCGGGCACCGCGAACACCTCGCGGCCCTGTTCGTTGGCCAGCCGCGCGGTGATCAGCGAGCCGGAGCGGTGCGCGGCCTCGACCACGACGACGCCGAGCGCGACCCCGGAGATCAGCCGGTTGCGGCGCGGAAAGTCGCGGGCGCGGGGCGCGTGCCCCATCGGCATTTCCGAGAGCGCGCCGCCGCCGGCGTCAAGCAGGGCGTGCAGCAGTCCCTCGTGCTCGGGCGGATAGATACGGTCATGGCCGCCGGCCAGCACCGCGATGGTGCCGCTTGCGAGGCTCGCGCGATGCGCCGCCTGGTCGATGCCGCGCGCCAGCCCCGAGACGATGACGAAGCCGCCCGCGCCGAGGTCACGCGCCAGCCGCTCGCTGAATTTCAGACCGGCGCCGGAAGCGTTGCGCGAGCCGACCAGCGCCACGATCGGGCGCATGAATACGGCCTCAAAGCCACGGGTTGCAAGCAGCGGCGGGGCATCGTCAAGCATCGCAAGGCGTGGCGGATAGCCCGCCTCTCCGGGAGCAACGAAACGCACGCCGAGGCGGCTGGCGGCGGCAAGCTCCGCTTCCGCCTCCGCCACGGTGGCGATGCGGCTCGGCCGCGCCGCGCCGCCGCGGTGCGCCAGGTCCGGCAGACGTTCGAGTGCGGCGCGGGCGCTGCCGCAGTGGTTGACCAGCGAGCGGAAGGTGCGTGGCCCGACATGGTCGCTGCGGATCAGCCGCAGCCAGTCGAGCCGCTGTGCGTCGCTCAGACGCAATGGTTGTGAAGAATGCCCCGCCACGCGCCAAGCATCGCCGAAGCGTCGCCTCGACACAACCTTAAAGTGTGAAAACTACGACTTCCCGCCGATCCGGCCTTCAGTGCCGGCGCGCAGCCGGGCGATATTGGCGCGGTGCATGAACCACAACAGCACAGTCAGCCCGGCGAACAGCCCGGCGAGGTCGTCGTAGCGCGCCCACCACAGAATCGGCGGCATCGACAGGCTGGCGACCAGCGCGGCCAGCGAGGAGAAGCGCGTCAGCCACGCCACCACCAGCCAGATCGCGCAGAACGCGAGGGCGAACGGCCAGGCCAGCCCGAGCAGCACGCCGATATAAGTGGCCACCCCCTTGCCGCCCTTGAACTTCAGCCACACCGGAAACAGGTGGCCGATGAAGGCGCCGAACGCCGCGACCAGCGCCGCGTCATGCCCCCACAGCCTTGCGGCAATCAATACTGCGGCGGTGCCCTTCAGCATGTCGCCGACGAGCGTCGCCGCCGCCAGCCCCTTGCGGCCGGTGCGCAGTACGTTGGTGGCGCCGATGTTGCCCGAGCCGATCGAGCGCAGGTCGGCGGTGCCGGCGAATTTTGTCAGGATCAGCCCGAACGGGATCGAGCCGAACAGATAGCCCAGGACAAGTGCGGCGACGATGGTGCCGGCCATAGCCCCTCACAAAATCTCGTGCACGGTGCGGCCGCCGACGATGGTGCGGACCGCGCGGCCGGTGAAGCGCGCCTCGTCGAACGGCGTGTTCTGGCATTGCGAGCGCAGTTGCAGCGGATCGAGCACCCACGGCGTATCGAGGTCGATCACCACCAGGTCGGCCGGCGCGCCATTGCGCAACGTGCCGCCTTCGAGGCCGAGCAGTTCGGCCGGGCGCGTGGACATCGCGCGCAGCAGCGCGATCAGGTCGATCTCGCCGTTCGCGACCAGCCGCAGGCCGGCCGGCAACATGGTTTCAAGCCCGACCGCGCCCGGCTCGGCCTCGGCGAACGGCAGCCGCTTGGTCTCGACGTCCTGCGGGTTATGGTCGGACATGATGACATCGACGAGGCCGGACGCCACCGCCGCGACCAGCGCGGCGCGATCGTCCTCGGTGCGCAACGGCGGCGCGAGCTTGAGGAAGGTGCGGTAGGGGCCGATGTCGTTCTCGTTGAGCGCGAGATGGTTGATCGAGGCGGCGGCGCTGACCGCAAGCCCGGCCTCGCGGGCGCGGGCGAGCACGTCGAGCGAGTCGGTGCAGGTGATCGACGCCGCATGATAACGGCCGCCGGTCAGCGCCACGAGGCGCATATCGCGCTCCAGCACGATGGTCTCGGCCTCGACCGGAATACCCATCAGTCCGAGCCGCGACGCCAGTTCGCCCTCGTTCATGACGCCGTCGCCGACCAGATAGGGATCCTCGGTATGGTGCGCGATCAGCACGTCGAAGTCGCGCGCATAGGTGAGCGCGCGGCGCATCACCTGGGTGTTCATGACGCTGCGCGCGGCATCGGTGAAGGCCACCGCGCCGGCCGCCTGCAACAGGCCGAACTCGGTCATTTCCTCGCCGCGCAGGCCCTTGGTCAGCGCCGCCATCGGGTGGATGTTGACGATCGCCGTGTCGCGGGCGCGGCGCCGCACGAAGTCGACCGTCGCCGAATTGTCGATCACCGGCGCGGTGTCCGGCTGGCAGATGATGGTGGTGATGCCGCCGGCGGCGGCCGCCTGGCTTGCCGAGGCGAAGGTCTCGCGGTGGCTCGCGCCCGGTTCGCCGACGAAGGCGCGCATGTCGATCAGCCCCGGCGCCACCACCTTTCCGGCGCAGTCGATCACCTCGGCGTCGTCGGGGCGGCCAAGCCCGCGGCCCGAGTCGCGGATCACGCCGCCGGCCAGCAGCAGGTCGCCGGTCTCGTCGCGGTCGCGTGCCGGGTCGATCAGCCGGGCGTTGGTCAGGAGCAGCGGGCGGGGATCCTGGGACATGGCCTCACGCATTGGGCAGGTTGCGGGCCAGTGCTTCGAGCACCGCCATGCGCACGGCGACGCCCATCTCGACCTGCTCGCGGATCAGCGATTGCGCCCCGTCGGCGACCAGCGAGTCGATCTCGACGCCACGGTTCATCGGGCCGGGGTGCATCACCAGCGCGTCGGGCCGGGCATAGCCGAGCTTCTGCTGGTCGAGGCCGAAGAACTGGAAATATTCGCCGCTGGAGGGCACGAATGAGCCGTCCATGCGCTCGCGTTGCAGCCGCAGCATCATCACGATGTCGGCGTTGTCGAGTCCGTCGCGCATGTTGCGCGCGACCTCGACGCCCATGCGCTCGACCGCGGGCGGCAGCAGCGTCGACGGCGCCACCACGCGCACCCGCGCGCCCATCGCGTTGAGCAGAAGAATGTTGGAGCGCGCCACGCGCGAATGCAGCACGTCGCCGCAGATCGCCACCGTCAGCCCCGCGATGCGGCCCTTGTTGCGGCGGATGGTGAGCGCATCGAGCAGCGCCTGCGTCGGATGCTCGTGCGCGCCGTCGCCGGCGTTGATCACCGAGCCGTCGACCTTGCGTGCCAATAGTTCGACCGCGCCGGACGCCTTGTGCCGCACCACCAGGATATCCGGGTGCATGGCGTTGAGGGTAATCGCGGTGTCGAGCAGCGTCTCGCCCTTGCGGATCGAGGATGAGGCCACCGACATATTCATGACGTCGGCGCCGAGCCGCTTGCCGGCGATCTCGAACGAGGACTGCGTGCGGGTGGAGGCTTCGAAGAACAGGTTGATCTGCGTGCGCCCGCGCAGGTTGCTGCGCTTCTTGTCGACCTGACGGTTCAGTTCGACATACTCTTCGGCGAGGTCGAGCAGGCCGGTGATATCGGCAGGCGACAGGCCCTCGATGCCGAGCAGATGCCGCTGGCTGAGGACGAACGACGATTTTGGAGCGGAGGCCATCAAAGCCATTGCTATAGGCAGAGTTGCCGGGGGGAGCAAGGCCCAACTGGCAGCCCGGCCCGGCGCTTTTCGCCGTTTGGGGGTTATCCCCCGCTCGCGTATATTTCCGCGTGCGTTAACGGGCGGCGTGACAGGAGGCGGCATCATGGCGGACGCAGTCGGCATGACCCACGAGGTTCTCAACCAGTCGCCGCCGCTCATCGATGTCGACCTGTTCGCGTGCGATGCGCCGCTGCGCGAGGCGGTGGCCGCCAATGGCGGCGCCGCTGCCGCAGCCGACCTGTCGGCGTTCGGCCGGCTGTGGGGATCGGCGGCGATGACCGAGCGCGCTCGCCTCGCCAACGAGAACACGCCGAAGCTGAAGACGTTCGACGCGCGTGGCTTCCGCCGCGACGAGGTCGAGTTTCATCCCGCCTATCACGAGTTGATGGCGGCGAGCGTCGCCGCAGGCCTGCACAATTCGACCTGGAGCGCAGCGGGGGCCGCGGCCGGCGCGCCGGCGGAGGTGGTGCGGGCGGCGCGCTTCTTCATGGCGGCGCAGGTCGAGAGCGGACATCTTTGCCCGATCACCATGACGCGGGCCTCGGTGGCGGCACTTGCCGCTGCGCCCGACCTGCTGGCGCGCCTGATGCCGGTGATCGGCACGACGAGCTACGACGCAACGTTCGCGCCGTGGTGGCAAAAGCGCGGCATGACGCTCGGCATGGGCATGACCGAGAAGCAGGGCGGCACCGATGTGCGCGCCAACGCCACCCGCGCGGTGCGCGACGGCGAGGCGTGGCGCGTCACCGGGCACAAGTGGTTCATGTCGGCGCCGATGTGCGATGCCTTCCTGGTGCTGGCGCAGGCCGAGGGCGGCCTGAGCTGCTTCTTGATGCCGCGCTTCAAGCCCGACGGGCAGGTCAACGGTCTGCGTTTCCAGCGCCTCAAGGACAAGCTCGGCAACCGTTCCAACGCCTCCTCCGAGGTCGAGTTCTATGATGCTTACGCACTGCCGGTCGGCGAGGAGGGCAAGGGAGTGCGCACCATCATCCAGATGGTGCAGCTGACGCGGCAGGATTGCGCCATCGCCTCCGCCGGCCTGATGCGCTCCGGGCTTGCGCATGCGCTCAACCACGCCCGCCACCGCAGCGTGTTCCAGCGCCATCTCGCCGATCAGCCCTTGATGCAGAGCGTGCTCGCCGACATGGCGCTCAATGTCGAGGCGACCACCGCGCTGACGATGCGGCTGTGCCGTGCCTTCGACCGCATGGCGGCGGATGCTCAGGAGGCCGCCTATATGCGGTTCCTGACGCCAGCGGTGAAATACTGGATCTGCAAGAGCGCGCCCGGCTTCCTCTACGAGGCGATGGAGTGCCTCGGCGGCAATGGCTACGTCGAGGAAGGCATTCTGGCGCGCCACTATCGCGAGGCGCCGGTCAACGCCATCTGGGAAGGCTCCGGCAATGTGATGTGCCTCGACGTGCTGCGGGCACTGGCCCGCGAGGGCGAGGCGGCGCTGGCCGTTCTGAAGGCGCTCGCGAGCGAGACGCACGGGTTGCCCGGTGCGGCCGAGGCGGTGGCGTTTATCGGCGCCGCGTTCCGGGCGCCGGACAGCGAGCGCGCGGCCCGGCTGGCGGTCGAGACCCTGGCGCTTCTGGCGGCAGCGGCGGCGCTCAACGCCGTACACCCCGCACATGCCGAATTGTTCGCGCGCACGCGCTTGGCCCAGCGCCACGCCGGGTTCTATGGCGCGGCCGACCTCGCGGCCGGCGAGGCGCGCGCGCTTTTGGAGCGCGCCCTGCCGGCATGATGGTGCTGGAGCGTTGTCGAGCGAAGTGGAAACCGGTTCGCGTGAAGAAACGCGACAAAACAATAATTTAGAGATCCGCTCCTGATTCCATCGAGATGCGGAAAAGCTCTAGGTTGCAAGCATGATCGCGACCGGCATGGTCAACACCGCAAGGGCGGTCTGCAACGTCAGGATCTGTGCCAGCAGAGCCGCGTCGCCGCCCATTTGCCGCGCCAGCACATAGGCGTTCGAGGTGCTCGGCACCGAGGCGCAGCACGCCACCACCGCGAGGTTCTGCCCCGACAGGTTGAAGGCGAGGCCAAGGGCGATCGCGATCGCCGGCATCGCCACCAGCTTGAGGCCGATGGTCAGCACCACCGGCATGCGCGATGTGGACATGCCCTTCAGTTGCAGCCCGGCGCCGACCGTCAACAGCCCGATGGCGAGCGCCGAACGGCCGAGCACGTTGGCGAAGTCGAGCAGCGCGTGCGGCACTGGAATGCCCGCGACGTTGATGGCCAGTCCGATCAGGCAAGCCCAGATGAGGGGGTTGCGGGCAATGGTCAGCAGCGTCCGGTGCCATATCGGCCGCTGTGGCGCGGCATAATGGGCGAGCACCCATACATTGATGACATTGAGCGGCGGGATCATCGCGATGATGGCGACCGAGGCAAGGGCGAGGCCGGCATCGCCAAACAGGTTGCCGGCCACCGCCAGCGCCACATAGGTCTGCCAGCGCGTCGCGCCCTGAAAGATCGAGGTGAAGGCCGCGCCGCCGATGCCGAGCCGTGCGGCCAGCAGCGGTTGCAGGCTGAGACATAGTATCGATATGGCCGCCACCGCCAGCAGCAGTGCGCCGCCGACGCCGACCACCGGAACATGCGCCAGATCGGCACGCGCCAGCGTCTCGATCAGCAGCGCCGGGAACAGGACGTAGTAGACGAGCTGCTCGCAGCCGACCCAGTGAGCCTCCTCGGTCAGCAGCAGGCGGCGCAGGACGAAGCCCAGCACGATCAGCAGGAATACCGGCAGCAGCGCCGCGAATACGGTGCTCATGAGTTAGGCGGCTCCGCCTGGTGCAAGGGTTTTGAGGCGGTCGAGCGCGCCCTGCAGGATGAAGATTGCGGCGTGCTCGTCGATCACCCTGGCGCGCCGGGCGCGGCTCGCGTCGAGCGCGATCAGTTCGCGCTCCACCGCGGAAGTCGATAGCCGCTCGTCCCACAGCCCGATGGCGTGCGGGGTGAGGTGCGACAGGTTGCGGGCGAAGGCGCGGGTCGATTGCGCGCGCGGGCCTTCGCTGCCGTCCATGTTGATCGGCAGGCCGAGCACGAAGCCGACGGCGCCACGCTCGGCGGCGAGCGCCAGCAGCAGCGCTGCGTCTTTGGTGAAAGTCTTGCGGGCGATGGTGGTGACGCCGGTGGCGAGCCGGCGGTCGGGATCGGAGACCGCGACGCCAATGGTTTTCGTGCCGAGGTCAAGCCCGATCAATGCGCCGCGCGGCGGCCAGAGGCGGGCGGCTTCGGTGAGGGGCAGGATGGCGGCGGTCATCGTGCGCCCGCTTATCATGCGCTCCCGCGTCCGTCTAACGCTGCATTGTCATGGGGCGGCCGATCGGCGAGATAGCGGGGGTAAAAGTAATAAAGGAGCGCCCGATGTGGCCCGACCGCAGACTGCTTGACCTGTTCAAAATCGAGCTTCCGATTGTGCAGGCGCCGATGGCTGGCGCCATCGATACCGCCCTGGCGGTTGCGGTCGGCAAGGCCGGCGGCCTCGGCTCGCTGCCCTGCGCCATGCTGACGCCCGACAAGGCGCGCGAGCAGGTCAACATCGTGCGTCAGCAGGTCGCCGCGCCGGTCAATATGAACTTCTTCGCCCACACCCCGGCCGCGCCGGAGCCGGCGCGCGTGGCGGCGTGGCGCGAGCGGCTTGCGCCCTATTACGAGGAACTGGGTCTCGATCCGAACATGCCGGTGCCGACGGCCGCGCGCGCGCCGTTCGATGAAGCGATGTGCGCGGTGGTCGAGGAGGTCAAACCGGAGGTGGTGAGCTTTCACTTCGGCCTGCCGGAGCCGGCGCTGCTGACGCGCGTCAAGGCGGCGGGTTGCGTGATCATCGCCTCCGCCACCACGGTGGAGGAAGGGCGCTGGCTTGCCGCGCGCGGCACTGAAGCGATCATCGCGCAAGGCGCCGAGGCCGGCGGCCACCGCAGCATGTTCCTGACCGACGACATCGCCACCCAATCCGGCACCTTCGCGCTGGTGCCGCAGATGGCGGATGCGGTCGAGGTGCCGGTGATCGCCGCCGGCGGCATCGCCGATGGCCGCGGCATCGCGGCGGCCTTCGCGCTGGGCGCCGCCGGGGTGCAGATCGGCACCGCCTATCTGCGCACCCCGGAATCCAGGGTCAGCGCCATCATCCGCGCGCGGCTCGCCACGGCAGGCGAGGGCACCACCGCGATCACCAATGTGATGACGGGACGCGCGGCGCGCGGCGTCGTCAACCGCGCCATGGCCGAGATCGGGCCGGTCACGGCGGCGCATCCCGGATTCCCACATGCTGCGGCGGCGTTCGGGCCGCTCAAGGCGGCGGCGGAAAAGCTCGGTCGCGCCGATTTCACCAATGTCTGGGCCGGGCAGGCGGTGGCGCTCGGCCGCGAGCTTCCGGCCGAGGACCTGACGCGCGCGCTCGCCGCCGAGGCGGAGCGCCGCCTCGCGGCGCTCCAGGGCTAGTCCGCGCCGCCGCCCCCCGTGGTTGCGGCGATAAAGCCAAACCTGTTATAGGGCGAGCGGAAACGACCCGCTCGCGGAGCCATTGTCCGTATGTCCGTTGACGCTGCCACCACACGCCATATCGCGCACCTCGCCCGCATCGCGGTGAAGGACGAGGAGTTGCCGCATCTTGCCGACGAGATCAACGCGATGCTGGCCTTCGTCGAGCAACTGAACGAGGTCGATATCGAGGGCGTCGAAGCCATGACCTCGGTGCTGCCGATGGCGATGAAGAAGCGCGCTGACGTGGTCGACGATGGCGGCATCGCCGATGACGTGGTCGCCAACGCGCCGGCGACGGAGGATCACTTCTTCCTGGTGCCGAAAGTCGTCGAATGATCGGCCGCCGGCGCAGCCGGACGGCGCGGCGAGGATGGTGTCATGTGCCTGCTGTGTGAGGACGATGCCGCCTATCGGGCCTACATGGCCTATCTCGACGAGATGCAGCGTCAGGGGCAGCCGGCCGATCCCGACAAGGCGATGGACGCCCTGCTCGACCGGCTCGAAGCGCTGCAACGTCCCGCTGCCGATACGACGCTGTCCACCCACACTCCCGGCGTTTCCCCGCCACGGCGGCCGGCGCCTCACTCTCCGTTCTCCTGCGATCCGGTTGACGAATGACTGATCTGACTGCCCTGACGCTCGCGGAGGCCCGCGACGGCCTTGCCGCGAAAACCTTCACCGCGGTTGAGCTGACCGACGCTCACCTCGCGGCGATGGAAGCTGCTCGCCAGCTCAACGCCTATGTGCTGGAAACGCCGGACCAGGCGCGTGCCATGGCCCGTGCCGCCGACGCGGCGATCGGCCGTGGCGAGGCCGGGCCGCTGGCCGGCATCCCGATCGGCGTCAAGGACCTGTTCGCGACGGAAGGCGTGCGCACCACCGCCTGCTCGAAGATTCTCGGCAATTTCGTGCCGCGCTACGAATCGACAGTGACGGCGCAGCTCTGGCGCGACGGCGCCGTGCTGCTCGGCAAGCTGAACAACGACGAGTTCGCCATGGGGTCGTCGAACGAGACCTCGTGCTTCGGCCCGGTGATCAATCCGTGGCGGCGCGCCGGCTCGGATGCGAAGCTGATCCCCGGCGGCTCGTCGGGCGGCTCGGCGGCGGCGGTTGCAGCCGGGCTGTGCCTTGGCGCGACCGGCACCGACACCGGCGGTTCGATCCGCCAGCCAGCGGCGTTCACCGGCACCGTCGGCATCAAGCCGACCTATGGCCGCTGCTCGCGCTGGGGCATCGTGGCGTTTGCCTCCTCGCTCGATCAGGCTGGCCCGTTCGCGCGTACCGTTCGCGATGCGGCGATCCTGTTGCGCTCGATGGCCGGGCACGATCCGAAGGACACCACTTCGGTCGATCGCCCGGTGCCGGACTACGAGGCGGCGGTCGGCCGCTCGGTCAAGGGCATGCGCATCGGCATCCCGAAGGAATACCGGATCGACGGCATGTCGGCCGAGATCGAAAAGCTGTGGGGGCAGGGTGCGGAGTGGCTGAAGGCGGCCGGTGCGGAACTGGTCGAGGTCTCGCTGCCGCATACGGCCTACGCGCTGCCGACCTATTACATCATCGCGCCGGCGGAGGCCTCCTCCAACCTCGCCCGCTATGACGGCGTGCGTTACGGCCTGCGCGTGCCCGGCGACAACATCGTCGAGATGTATGAAAACACCCGCGCCGCTGGCTTCGGCCCGGAGGTGCGCCGCCGCGTCATGATCGGCACCTATGTGCTCTCCGCCGGATATTACGACGCCTATTATGTGCGCGCCCAGAAGGTGCGCACGCTGATCAAGCAGGATTTCGAAACCGTGTTCGCCGCCGGCGTCGATGCGGTGCTGACGCCGGCAACGCCATCGCCGGCGTTCGGCATCGGCGAGAAGGCCGGCGCCGATCCGGTCGAGATGTATCTCAACGACGTGTTCACGGTGACGGTCAACATGGCCGGGCTGCCGGGCCTTGCGGTGCCGGCCGGCCTCGATACGCAGGGTCTGCCGCTGGCGCTGCAACTGGTCGGGCGGCCGTTCGAGGAAGAGACGTTGTTTTCGCTCGGCGCGGCCATCGAGCAGGCCGCGGGCCATTTCGCGCCGGCGCGGTGGTGGGGCTAGCGGTCGGCCCGCCCGGCCGGGTACAACGGCATTAACCACGCGGCCGCGACGACCTGCGCGGTGGCAGGCGTGTCAGCCGTTGCTTAAACATCTGCGGGCAATAACCGTCAGCGGAGGACGGTGCATCATGCGATGGTCGGGGTATCTCTGCGCGCTGGTGGCATGCTCGTGGCTCGCCGGCTGTGCGTCGGTCCATAACGAGCCGGTCAACGAGCCGGCTCATGGCAGCGTGGTCGACCAGCTTCATCTCGGCTTCAAGGAGATTGCCGACGAGGACGATCTGCTGATCGGCCTCGCCTTTTCCGGCGGCGGCACGCGCGCGGCGGCGTTTTCCTTTGGCGTGTTGTCGGAGTTCGACCGGATCACGGTGCCGCGGGCTGGCGACAAGCTGATCGACCGGCTCGATTTCATCTCCAGCGTGTCGGGCGGTTCCGTCACCGCGGCCTATTACGGGCTGAAGAAGCACGCAGCGCTCACCGACTTTCGCGAGAAGTTTCTGCTGAAGAACGCCGAGGAAGGCATCGAGACCAACCTGTCGCTGGCGACCATGGGGCGCGCGCTCGGCGGCGGCATCAACGATTCCCACGGCTTCACCCAGTGGCTCGACCGCAACCTGTTTCATGGCGCGACCTATGGCGAGTTCCGCGCGGTCGGCCCGCCGCGGGTCTGGATCAACGCCTCCGACATCTATAACCGCGTGCCGTTCGTGTTCGGCGCCACAGCCTTTACGGCGATCTGCAGCGACCTGACCAAGTTTCCGCTGTCCAACGCGGTGGCCGCGTCGGCGGCGGTGCCGGTCGCCTTCGCGCCGATCGTCATCAAGGCCTATCCCGACACCTGCAACGACCCCTTGCCGCAATGGATCGTGCGTTCGGCTGACGACCGCTCCGCCTCGCCGATGCTGCGCTCCTTCGCCAGCGCTATCCTGCGCTATCGCGAGGGCAAGGTGCCTTACATCAAGCTGCTGGACGGCGGGCTGGTCGACAATTACGGCCTCGCCGGCTTCACCATCTCGCGCGAATCCTCGACCGTCCCCTATGGCCCGCTGACGCCGCAGCAGGCGGTGCGGCTACGCCGTTCGCTGTTTCTCGTGGTGGATTCCAAGGAAGGGCTGTCCGGCGACTGGGTCAGAACCGCCGAAGGACCGACCGGGGTCGATCTGGTCAGGGCCGCGATCGACACCACCATCGATGCCAGCGTCGGGGCGAGCTACGTCGCCTTCAAACGCACCATGACCGACTGGCAGAACGCGCTGGTGAAGTGGCGCTGCGGCCTTTCGGCCGATGAGCGCAAGCGCTACGGGGCGCCGCCGGGCTGGAACTGCCGCGATGTCAGGTTCTTCGTCGACCGTCTCGGGTTCGACCAGTTCGATCCCGCGCGCGCCGCCGAGCTTGGCAAGGTGCCGACCCGTTTCCACCTGCCGGAGCATCAGGTCGATCTGGTGATCGACGCCGGCCGCGACGCGGTGCGGCAGAACCCCTCGCTGCGCGCCTTCCTCAACAGCCTGTAGGCGGCGTGTCCCGCCGGCCGGCGCTGTACGAATGGCGTAGGATATCCCGGTCCACGAAAGCATGAGTCCGCCATGCTGCATGCCATCGTTGTTCTGCTGGTCTGCCAACTCGCGGGCGAAACGCTCGCGCATGGTCTCGCCCTGCCGCTGCCGGGGCCGGTGATCGGCATGGCGCTGCTGTTTGCCGCATTGCTGCTGCGGCTGCCGCTGCCCGAGGCGACCGCCGGGACCGCTGACGGGCTGCTTCGCCATCTCTCGATGCTGTTCGTGCCGGCCGGCGTCGGGGTGGTGCAGCAGCTTGACCTGCTGGGGCAGGAGGGCGGCCGGCTGTTCGTCGTCATCCTGCTGTCCACGGTGGTCGCGCTGGCGGTGACGGCGGTGGTGTTCGCGGCCGTGGCTAAGGCGATGGGCCTGTCCGGCGAGCAGGGATCGGAGGCGGCCGAATGACGCGCTTCGTCGATCTGTGGGTCTATCTGTCCGGCACGCCGCTGTTGTGGCTGACGGTGACGGTGGTGGCCTATGCGGCGGCCGATGCGATCTCGGCGCTGTTCCGGCGCAACCCGCTGGCCAACCCGGTGCTGCTGGCGGTGCTGATGGTGTCCTGCCTGCTGCTGCTGTCGAACACCGCGTTCCCGGCCTATTTCGCCGGCGCGCAGTTCGTCCACTTCCTGCTCGGACCGGCGACGGTGGCGCTGGCCGTGCCGCTGTACCGGCACCTGCCGCAGGTCAGGCGGGCGTTCGTACCGATGATGGCGGCGCTGGTGGCCGGCTCGGTGGCGGCGATCGGCTCCGCCGTGCTGCTGGCGCGGGCCTTTGGGCTGGGCATGCCGGCGACGCTGGCGCTGGCGCCGAAATCCTCGACCGCCGCCATCGCCATGGGGATCGGCGAGACCATCGGCGCCGATCCGGCGCTGGTCGCCATGCTGACGATCATGACCGGCATCTGCGGCGCGGTCGCGGTGACGCCGCTGATGAACCTGCTGGGGCTGAAGAATTACGCCGCGCGCGGCTTCGCCGCCGGGCTGGCGTCGCACGGTATCGGCACGGCGCGGGCCTTCCAGGTCAATTCGCTGGCCGGCACCTTCGCCGGCATCGCGCTCGGCCTGAACGGCCTGTTGACGGCCGTTCTGGTGCCGCTGTTGTTGCCTTTGCTGCTGAAATAACTAAAAAGCCGGCATGACACAGACGCAGACATCCAAGCTCCTGAAGGGAGCGACCGGCGATTGGGAGATGGTGATCGGGCTGGAGGTCCATGCCCAGGTCACGTCGAACGCAAAGCTGTTTTCCGGCGCCTCGACCGCCTTCGGCGGCGACCCCAATTCGCATGTCTCGCTGGTCGACGCGGCGATGCCCGGCATGTTGCCGGTGATCAACGAGGAATGCGTGGCGCAGGCCGTGCGCACCGGCCTCGGGCTGAAGGCGAAGATCAATCTGCGCTCGACCTTCGACCGCAAGAACTATTTTTACCCCGACCTGCCGCAGGGCTACCAGATCAGCCAGTACAAGTCGCCGATCGTCGGCGAGGGCGAGGTGACGGTCGACCTGCGCGACGGCGACAGCATCACCGTCGGCATCGAGCGGCTGCACCTGGAGCAGGACGCCGGCAAGTCGCTGCATGACCAGCATCCGACCATGTCGCTGGTCGACCTCAACCGGTCCGGTGTGGCGCTGATGGAGATCGTCTCGCGGCCGGACATCCGCTCGTCCGAGCAGGCCCGCGCTTACGTCACCAAGCTGCGGACCATCCTGCGCTACCTCGGCACCTGCGACGGCGACATGGAGAAGGGCAACCTGCGCGCCGACGTCAACGTCTCGGTGCGCCGCCCCGGCGAGCCGTTCGGTACCCGCTGCGAGATCAAGAACGTCAATTCGATCCGCTTCATCGGTCAGGCCATCGAGTACGAGGCGCGCCGCCAGATCGGCGTGCTGGAGGATGGCGGGGCGATCGAGCAGGAGACCCGGCTGTTCGATGCGGTGAAGGGCGAGACCCGCTCGATGCGCTCCAAGGAAGAGGCGCACGACTACCGCTATTTCCCCGACCCGGACCTGCTGCCGCTGGAGCTGACGCAGGATTATGTTGACGCGCTCGCGGCGGCGTTGCCGGAACTGCCGGACCAGAAGAAGGCCCGCTTCATCGCCGATTTCGGCCTGACGCCCTACGACGCCAGCGTGCTGGTCGGCGAGCGCGAGAGCGCCGACTTCTACGAAGCGGTGCTGGGCGCGCTCGACGATCGCACCCGCGACGGCAAGCTGGCCGCCAACTGGGTGATCAACGAGTTGTTCGGCCGCCTCAACAAGGAAGGCCTGGAGATCGCGGCCTCGCCGGTGTCGGCGGCGCAGCTTGCCGCCATCGTCGGCCTGATCGGCGAAGGCACCATCTCCGGCAAGATCGCCAAGGACCTGTTCGAGATCGTCTGGAGCGAAGGCGGCGATCCGCGTGCGCTGGTCGAGGCGCGCGGACTGAAGCAGGTCACTGACATGGGCGCCATCGAGAAGGTGGTGGACGCGGTGATCGCCGCCAACCCCGACAAGGTGGCGCAGGCGAAGGCCAAGCCGACGATGATCGGCTGGTTCGTCGGGCAGGTGATGAAGGCGTCCGGCGGCAAGGCCAACCCGCAGGCCGTCAACGATCTGCTGAAGGGTCGTCTCGGGCTTTAGGCTGCCCGCTTCGGCCTCCCTTCAACGACCGCCTGACGCTTCCGAATCGCCTGCGGTGATTCGTGCAAAGCGTGTCTGCCGGCGCCGGCGGGCGTTGCGAGATGCGCACAGCGGCAAAAATATTTTCATTGCCAATCGATTTCCGGGATCGTCAGTCGCGGCGATTCGAACGGTGGCCGCGTTGCCTCTCCGGCTGTCGCGAAAGTCGCAGCGATGCAACATGCTTTTCATGTTGATCAGGAAAATCGGGCGCTTTTTGCAATCTTGACTTTCATCGATGCAGATGCCGAGCGAACTTTCAGCGTGTCGCCGCGATCGCAATGGAAGTTCACGTTGCGCGCGTGGGTGTTGCGCGATCCGTTCGACATCAACACTTCCTTAAGCAGGACGCTGTTTTTTTTAACCTATTGGTGTAAGCGGAAGAAAGTGCATTTCGATTCCCGAGTGCACTTCAGCGACTGAGCCATCTCACGACGTAGGAGGGCAACATGGCCAAAAAAGCGAAGAAGGCGAAAGCCAAAACGGCGAAGAAGGCCGTCAAGAAGACGGTGAAGAAGGTCGCCAAGAAGGCGAAGTCGGCGGTGAAGAAGGCGCCGAAGAAGACCAAGAAGGTTGCCAAGAAGGCCGCCAAGAAGAAGGCTGCCAAGAAGAAGTAAGTTGCGGCGGACGCATGATCGCCAGGACACGGCCGCCGCTGAGCTTGGCGGTTTGCGATGGCCCTGGTCCCGCTCTCCGCGATGTGCGGAGACTTTGCCGGGATCGTGCGTTCGATGATGAGGGCAGCCTGCCCGGTATGCCGATCCTCGCATACCCAAGGGCGCCAAGTGGGATTGTCGCCCACACGCGAACGACAACGTCTTGACGACCGCAGGCCATGCCGACCTTACGAGGTCGGGTGAGGCCGGTGGCGAGCGGACGAAGAGGGTGTCGGCGAGACATCAGGTCAAGCAGCCAGCGGCCGGACGGGGCGTGTACTCCCGGACAGGGCGGTTGGCGACGGGGGCAGAGGCTCCCATCAGGCGTGCGGAGGCGGGTCCGCGGTCTGTCGGCCTTCGGGGCCGGGCTTTGACTCTGACGTGATCACCGACACCCTCGTTTTTTTCAGGGCGCGCCCGCCCGCCGCGGCCCGGCTTCCTCCATGATCGATCCGATAGACCGTGCCCCCGCCGGGGGCCGGCACGTCCTGTTTGGGGGTGCCGTTTCGCCATGGCGTGGACGGGCGCTACCCGGCGCCGATCAAGACCGACGGTCGCCGGCCAGTCGGTATTCCCGATGGTGCGGCCGGCGCGATGCAGCCGTCCGGGTGAAGCGGCCCGATGACGCCGGCGACGGTTTGCCCGGATGGTTATCGCCTCCTCATCCGACACGGTAAACCGAATTGCACCGTTTTTAGAAAGTGCCGTTGGCGCAAGGGCTTCCGGCCCATTTGCAATTCATTTGGGATGATCCGTTCACACCTCGTTCAGCGTGATACTTAAACTGCCATTCAAAGTTGAGCGGTCATGATGGCCCCATCAAGCCGGCCGGGAGAGACCCCCAACAACAGGGCGCTTCCGAAAGACGTAACCGGCAGGGGACGGCAGAAACGGAGAACCGGACAGGAGCCGCACGCGGCGCCTGGACCATCGCGACAGCGCCAGCGGCGCTCGGACAGGGGAGCACTCACGATGATGCAGCACGGACAGCTCGATCACGAAACCGCCGCCACATTCGAACCGCACACCGATGCCGATGCGCTGTTCGACCTCGGGCTATTGTATGCTGCCGGGCGCGACGGCGAGCCGGACCTCGTTGCCGCGCACAAGTGGTTCAATCTCGCCGCCCTCAAGGGGCGCGTCGATGCGCTCGCCCAGCGGCGCGAGGTTGCCGAACTGATGTCGGATGTCGAGATCGCGCTGGCGCAGCGTGAAGCCCGCGCCTGGATGACGGCGCACTGAGGCGAATGCTCGCCGCCCCGCGGCCGTGACAGCGTCGCACGGTGCGGCGGCCCTGCTGACTTTTCTTCGTACCTCGGCGACTGTAGCATCCGAAGCCGGCCGACCGGTCCCGGCAGTCCGGACGGTGCGTTCGAGGAAGGTCATGCCCGCGCGAGATATCCCCGGATTGGAAGGCCGTTTTCTCCAGGCCACCTTTTCGCGCCGTTTCGAAGGCTGGGCCGGCTATCTGCTCGCGGCCGCGGCGGTTACCGTTGCTCTCGTCATCCGCATTCCGCTGCAAGGCATGCTCGGCTATGGCGCGGTCTTCATCCTGTTCGTTCCGGCGATCCTCGTTGCCGCCATTGCCGGCGGTATCGGGCCGGGAGGGTGCGCGCTGATCCTGTCGGTAGCGGCGACCTTTATCCTTGCCGGTACCGATCCGACGTTCTGGCTGCAGGCGGCGGTCTTTGTGCTGGTGGGGCTGGTGATTGCCTGGATGGGCGAAATGCTGCATCGTGCGCGCCGCGCGCTCGACAAGACGGAAACGACCCTCAAAGCCAGCGAGGCGCATCTGCGCTCGGTGCTCGATACCGTCCCGGATGCCACGGTCGTGATCAACGATCGCGGCACCATCACTTCGTTCAGTGCGGCTGCGGTCCGCCAGTTCGGCTACGCGAAGGGCGAGGTCATCGGCCGCAACGTCAATATCCTGATGCCGGAGCCATATCACGGCGAGCATGACGGCTATATCCGGCGCTACCTCACCACCGGCGAAAAGCGCATCGTCGGCATCGACCGCGTCGTGGTCGGGCGCAGAAAGGACGGCTCGACCTTTCCGATGAAACTCGCCGTCGCCGAAATGCAGTCCGGCGGCCACACTTTCTTCACCGGTTTCATCCGCGATCTGACCGAGCGTCAGCAGTCGGAGGAGCGCCTGCAGGAGGTACAGGGCGAACTGGCGCGGCTGGCCCGCCTCAGCGAACTGGGGGAGATGGCCTCGACGCTGGCGCATGAGCTTAACCAGCCGCTCGCGGCCATCGCCAACTACACGCAAGGCTGTGTGCGCCTTCTGAAAACCCCGGACGGCGCCACCCTGCCGCAGTTGAGCGAGGCACTTGAGGAGACCGCGCGGCAGTCGCTGCGTGCTGGCGATATCATTCGTCACCTGCGCGAATTCGTCAGCCGCGGTGAGAGCGAGAAGTCGATGGCTGACATCCGCACATTGATCGAGGAGGCCGGGGCGCTGGCCCTTGTCGGTTCGCGCGAGAAAGGTATACGAACCGTATTTGACTTCGCGGCGGATACCGGGATCGTCATGGTCGACCGGATTCAGCTCCAGCAGGTCCTGATCAACCTGATACGCAACGCCGTGGAGGCTATGCGCGAGAGCAAGCGGCGGGAGCTTGTCGTGCGCACGGCGCGGGGCGGCGGCGACCTGGTGGTGATTGAAGTGGCTGATACCGGGACTGGAATTTCGCAAGACATCGCCGCGCACCTGTTCCAGCCCTTCGTGACGAGCAAGGCCAACGGGATGGGCATCGGCCTGTCGATTTCCAAGCGGATCGTGGAAGCCCATGGCGGCACGCTGTCCGTCAGTCAAAACGGAGCGGGCGGCGCGACCTTCCGCATCGAATTGCCGGTCGCCGTCAAAGAGGAAGCCTATGCGGATCGGTGAATATGTCGTTCACGTCATCGATGACGACGAGGCGGTGCGCCAGTCGCTGGCTTTTCTGCTGGCGACGGTCGGCTTTCCCGTGCGCGTCCACGAGTCCGCCACCGGCTTTCTCGCGGCCTTGCCGGAGATCGGCAAAGCCTGCCTCGTCACCGATCTCAAAATGCCCGACATGAGCGGTGTCGAACTGCTGGAGCAGCTGAAACAGATGGGGGTCGCGGTGCCGGCGATTGTCATCACCGGTCACGGCGACGTGCCGATGGCGGTGGCGGCGATGAAGGCGGGCGCGGTTGATTTCATCGAGAAGCCGTTCGAAGATGAAGTTCTGATCGAGGCCGTCAAGCGGGCGGCAAGCCGGCTCAACAACGCGGTCGAGGCGGCCTACGATGTTCAGTCCATCCGTAGCCGGCTCGAAAGCCTGTCGGAACGGGAGCGGCAGGTGCTGTCGAAGATCGTCGCGGGGCTGCCCAACAAGGCGGTTGCCTACGATCTGAACATCAGTCCCCGCACCGTGGAAGTGCACCGCGCCAACATCATGTCCAAGATGCAGGCACGCAGTCTCCCCGAACTGGTGCGCATGGCGATCGCCGTGGATCACGCCGGCAAGCGCGGCTAGAGCTTTTTAGGGTGGCGCGCAAGCCGCCCGGCGCCGCGGATCGCTAAGTAGTTTCCCTTACGAGCATGAACGGATTTCCGGGCGGCCGGATTTGCGCGACTGATCTGCAGTTAGTGTTGGGAGACGATGATGACCCTTCCCGAGACTCTTCAGACTTCGCGCCACCCGATTCGTTCCGAGATTGAGACGCTGCCGACACGGCCGGCAGCCGGCTTTCAGGTGCCGACCCTGTTTCCTGCGGGCACTGAAGTCTATGCCCAGGGTGAAAAATGCGGTGCCATCTACAGGGTCGAGTTTGGCGCCATTCGCATTTATCGCCTGCTGGCCGACGGCCGCCGCCAGATCTCGGCATTCCACCTGGCCGGCGAGATTTTCGGGTTCGAGGCCGACACCATCCATCATTTCTTCGCCGAAGCGATCTGCGCTACCGGCGTACGGATGCTGCGGACGACCTCGTACCAGAACGAGTTCGCCAGTGAGCTTCTGCCGATGGCGTTGCAAGGCCTGGTGCGGGCGCAGGAGCACCTTCTGGTGGTCGGCCGGCAGACCGCCGTGGAGCGGGTCGCGGCGTTTCTTGCCGATATGGCGGAGCGGCAGGGTGGCTTGCGGAAAATCGAGTTGCCGATGTCGCGCATGGATATCGCCGATTATCTCGGCCTGACCATCGAAACGGTGTCCCGTGCTTTCTCGAAACTTCGGCAGAAAGGCATTATCCGGCTGCCGGGCCTGCGCAATGTTGAGATCGAGAAATGGCAGGCTTTGCAGGACATGGTCGCCTGACGATGTGAGATAGTGGACGTGCAGCCATTATGGTGACAGCCCATTCGAGTTGGCAGCCGATAGCGAACGCGCCGTTTGGACGGGAATTGGAGCTTGCCGTCATCGATCGCGATGGCGTTCACGCTCTCATTTTTCCGTGCCAGCGCTCGCTCACCGGATGGGTCAGGATCGGCACCAAGGAGAGGATCGAGGTCTCCCCGACGCACTGGCGCGACTGGAGCCAGCCGTGCCCACGCTAGAGCCGGTTCGCGCCGGCGTTGCCGGGTGCGATCCTAGCGCAGGAACGCGCGGAAGCGCCGCAGCGCGAACAGAAAGAGGATGAGGCCGATCGCGAGCAGGCTGAGAAGCTGCGGCCAGACGGCCTCAAGCCCCGCGCCCCGGAACAGCACCGATTGGGCAAGCGCCACGAAGTGGGTGTCGGGCGCCGCCGCCATCAAGAGCCGGATTGCCGCCGGCATGCTTTCCACCGGGGTCAGTCCGCCGGCGAGCACATGGATCGGAAACAGCACCAGGATCAACAGCAGGCCGAACTGCGGCATGGAGCCTGCGACCGTGGCAAGAACGATGCCGAGCGACGTGGTCGCAAAGAGTTGCAGAAGGATGCCGAGCGCCAGCAGCCACAGCGAGCCGGCAACCGGGATCGACAGCCAGGCTTGCACCACCACCGTGAACGCGAACAGCGATGCCGCAAGCACGACGGCGGCCATCGGCCAGATCTTTCCGAGCATGATCTCGATCGGCGTCACCGGCATGACGAGCAGGTGCTCGATGGTGCCGCGCTCACGCTCGCGAATGAGCGCGGCGCCGGCGAGAATGACGGACAACAGCGAGATGTTGTTGACCACCTCCATCATCGCGCCAAACCAGCCGGGATTGAGCTCGGGATTGAATCGCGCCCGCAGCACCAGATCGATCGGCGCCGAATCTGCCGGGCGATAGCGGCGTGTGAACTCGTTGACCTCGCCCGAAACGATGGCCTGCACATAGCCGGCGCCGTTGAACGCCTGGGCCATGCGGGTGGCATCGACATTGAGCTGGATCGCCGGCTCCCGCCCGGCCAGCAGGTCGCGCTGGAATCCTGATGGGATCACCAGCCCGAACGTATCGATGCCGGCATCCATGCGCGCCGGCAATTGCTGCAACGGAAGGATCGGCGGGGTTTGGAAATAGGGAGGATAGAAGGCCGAGGCGATCCTGGTCGAAAGCGTTGAACCGTCCTCGTCGGCGATGGTGAGCGGCGCCTTGTTGAGCGTCAGGGGCGTGGCGGTCGCCGCGACATAGACCTGGACCGAGAAGGCGGCGGCGATCAACGCCAGCAGCACCGGGTTGCGAATGAGGCTCCACACTTCCTTGATGCCGAGTTGCCAGACGTGGGAGAGGCGCATGGCTCAGCGGGCCTGTTTCTTGAGGAGGAGCACGCTCAAGCCGAGCAGGGCCGGGCCGGTCGCCAGCAGCACGGAAAACGACGGCAGCAGGTCGCGAAACCCGAGCGCTTTGGAAAAGGTGCCGCGTGAGATGGTGATGAAATGGGTTGCCGGGTTGATGGCGCCGATCACCGCGGCTACGCCTTCCATCGAGGCGACCGGATTGATCATGCCGGAATACTGCACCGCCAGCAGCATGGTGACGAGGGTGGTGAGGAAGATCGCGGCGATCTGGCTGTTCATGAAACTGGAAATGAACAGCCCGAGTCCGGTTGCCGCGATAACAAACAAAAGGCCGCCGGCGGCGAAGGCAAGCAGGTTTCCCGAGAACGGGACGTTCTGTACGAAAACGGCGAAAGCCGTCAGCATGGCGAGGTTCAGGGCGGCCAGTCCGACATAGGGGACCTGCTTGCCGAGCAGGAAATCGAGGCGCGATACCGGCGTAACGTAGAGGTTGACGATCGAGCCGAGGTCCTTCTCGCGCACGATGCTCAATGTCGCCAGCATGGTCGGGATCAGGAACAGCACCAGCACGATGACCGCCGGCACCATGGCGACGATGCTTTTGACGTCGGGGTTGTACTGAAACCGGGTCTCAAGCCGGAACGCGCCGCTTGCCGGCGGGGTGATCGACAGGTCGCGCGCCCGTTGCGCCAGCCAGTGTGCGTGCATGCCCTCGACATAGCCGCGCGCGGTCTCGGCCCGCGACGGCATCGCGCCATCGATCCAGGCGCCGATCTGGGCGCCGCGGCCGCGCGTGACGTCGCGGGCGAACCCCGGCGGAATCTCGATGGCAAGACTTAGCTCGCCGTCGCGCATGCGGCGATCGAGATCCGTGTGATCGACGATCGGCGGGCGCTCGGTGAAGTAGCGCGAGCCGGCGATGTCCAGCGTATAGCTGCGGCTGAGCGTGGTCTGGTCGTGATCGAGAACGGCGTAAGGCAGGTTTTCGATGTCCATGCTCAGCCCGTAGCCGATCACGAACAGCAGGATCAGGCTACCGAGAAATGCGAACGAGGCGCGGATCGGGTCGCGGCGCAGTTCAAGCGTCTCGCGCCGGGCGATGCTGGCGATGCGTCGCCAGTCGAGGATGCGCCGCGGGTGGGCGCTGCCGGCCGCGACGATATCGGCGCGCGGGTGCTCCGGCGTTTCGGATGAAGTGGGCGCCGGCTGGCTGGTCGGCTCGTCGAGCGCTTCCTTGAGATAACTGACGAATGCCTCTTCGAGATCGGCGGAGCCGCGCGCCTGCACGATGGCGGCCGGGCTGTCGCTGACCAGCACCTTGCCGGCATGCATCAGCGAAATGCGATCGCAGCGCTCCGCCTCGTTCATGAAGTGCGTCGAGATGAAGATGGTGACGCCGTCGTTGCGCGACAGGTCGACGAAGCTCTGCCACAGCGCGTCGCGGGCGATCGGATCGACGCCGGATGTCGGCTCGTCAAGGATCAGGATCGCCGGGGCATGGATCATCGCCACCGCCAGCGACAGCCGCTGGGTGGCGCCGAGCGGCAGCGCCTCCGGCAGTGTGTCGAGGACATCAGTCAGATCGAAGCGCTTCGCCATGTCATCGATCCGCGCGGGGATGGCGGCTTCGGGAAGCTGGAACAGGCGGGCGTGCAGATCGAGGTTCTGGCGGACAGTCAGTTCGGAATAGAGCGAGAAGGATTGCGACATGTAGCCGACGCGCCGCCGCGTGGCGAGGTCGCGTGGATCGACTTCGCGGCCGAACAGCCGCGCGGTGCCTTCGCTCGCCGGCAGCAGGCCGGTGAGCATCTTCATCGTGGTGGTCTTGCCGCAGCCGTTCGAGCCGAGGAAACCGAAAATCTCGCCGCGGGAAATGCGGAAGGAGACGTTATCGACGGCGGTGAAGTCGCCGAAGCGGATGGTGAGGTTTTCGGCCTCGATGGCGATGTCGGCGGCGCCATCGCCGGTGCGTTGCGGAATCTCGACCGGGCGATAGTTCCGGCGCTTCTCCTCGGGCAATAGCGCGATGAAGGCCGCGTCGAGAGAGGATGTGCCGGTCCGTGCCTGAAGCTCGGCCGGGCTGCCGGTGGCAAGCACGCGCCCGGCATCCATGGCGACCAGCCAGTCGAACCGCGCGGCCTCCTCCATATAGGCTGTGGCGACGATGACGCTCATCTCCGGCCGGTTACGCCGGATGTCGTCGATCAGGTCCCAGAACTGGCGGCGCGCCAGCGGATCGACGCCGGTGGTCGGCTCATCGAGGATCAGAAGATCGGGGTCGTGGATCAACGCACAGCACAGGCCGAGCTTCTGCTTCATGCCGCCGGACAACTGGCCGACGGGGCGGTGTGGGAACGGATCGAGACCGGTGCGGAGCAGGAGATCGTGGATGCGCCGTTCGCGCTCCTGTCTGCCGTGCCCGAACAGCCGGCCGAAGAAGTCGATATTCTCGAACACCGACAGGGTCGGATACAGGTTCTTGCCCAGCCCTTGCGGCATGTAGGCGATGCGCGGGCCGACCTGGCTGCGCTGCCATGCGCTCGCCATATCGGCACCGAGTGTCTCGACACGGCCTTTCTGCACCTTGCGGGCGCCGGCGGCGAGCGACAGCAGCGTCGATTTGCCGACGCCGTCGGGGCCGATCAGCCCAAGCATGCGTCCGGCCGGACAATCCAGCGTGATGGCGTCGAGCGCGCATGTCGCGCCGAAAGCATGGCTGACGGCGGACAGCCGCACCGCCCATGGCGTGGCGCTGGCGTGAGGGCGAGGGGGCGGGCGCGTGGTCACTGCAAAAGCCCGTGGGCGAGGCTGTCCGGCCACGGCACGTTCCGGTCGAGCTTGACGTAAGCGACGCCTGGCAGCCCCGGCTTGACGTAGTCCGAGTATTTTTCGAGCAGCTCCGGGGCCACCCGGACGCGAACCCGGAACATCAGATCCTGACGCTGTTCCGCCGTTTCCACGGTCTTGGGCGTGAATTGCGCGACGTCCGACAGGAAGGACACGGTTGCCGGAATGACGGTGTTCGGCGCGGCGTCGAGAACGATGCGTGCCTCCATGCCAAGCGCGATCCGCCCCGCCTGAGCAGTCGGCAGGAAGAAGGTCATGTAGACGTCGTGCAGATCGATCAGGTTGAGGACGCGGCCGCCGGCGGCGATCACCTCGCCCGGCTGCGCCACCCGATACTGGATGCGGCCGCTGCGCGGCGAGCGCAGCGCGCTGTCGTCGATGTCGGCTTCGATCCGCTCGATCGTGGCCTGGGTGGCTTCGATGGCGGCTTCGGCATCGACGATCTGCGCGCGCGCGGTAGCGATGCCGGCTTCGGTCGCGGCCACTTGCGCCCGCGCCGCGTCGCGCGCGGCCTTGGCGCCTTCCGTTCGCGTCCGGTCGTCGTCCAGCGCCTGAAGCGATACGGCGTCGCGCTGCGCCAGTTGCTCCGAGCGCTGCAGCCGGCGTTCAGCGGCGGACAATTCCGTCGTCCTTTGCGCCAGCACGGCAAGCGCGGCCGAATGCTCGGCTTCGCGCTGGGCCTGCCCGCTCCGCGCCACTTTCCTGGCGATGTGGCTGCGCTGCAACTGGGCGCGCGCCTCGCGCAACTGTGCTTCGAGCTGCAGCGTATCCATATGGGCGAGCACCTGCCCGGCGGTCACGGCCTCGCCTTCCTGGGCGAGGATGTCCTTGATCCGTCCCGGTGTGCGCGCGGCGATATCGATCGCGACGGCCTCCATGCGGCCGTTGCCGTGGGCGATGCCGGCCGGCAGTCCGCTGCCTGCGAACTGCTGCATGAAATGCCAGCCGCCGGCAATGAGCGCCAGTGCGATAACGGCCCAAAGCCAGATATTGCGCGACAGTGCCTTGAATCTTTCAATCACTTGCTGTGGCCCATTTTTAGATGCCAGTTTTCCTATTGCGACAAGCGGATGAGCAGACCTAGAGTTTTTCCGCCTCTCGATGGAATCAGAAGCGGATCTCCAGATTATTATTTTGACGCATTTTCTTAACGCGAACCGGTTCCCACTTCGCTCGAAAACGCTCTAGCGGCCGGCTTCCGGCCGTGCCGCGGCGACGGGTCAGATGATATGCGCGATGGCTTTGCGCAATTCGCTCAACCATAGCACCGAGCTTGCAACCGCGGTACACAGCAGCCAGTCGCCGGCGCTGAGAGCGACCGTGGCAAAGGCCTCCTGGAGAAACGGCGTATAGATCACCGCAGCGTGCAGCGCCAATGACAGTGCGACCGCGCTCCACAGCCATCGATTTCTGAACAGGTCGCGCAGCACGCTGCGCTCGTCCGAGCGTGCATTGAAGGCATTGAACAGTTGGAACAGCACCAGCGTGGTGAACGCCATGGTCTGGCCATAGGCGGTCGATCCGCTCCCCTCGATCAGCCCGCCCGGCAAGGCCGCATCGATCACCGCAAGCGTGCCGATGGCCATGATCGCTCCCACGACGAAGATATGCCGCCACATTTGCGCGGTGATGACGCCTTCGTTTCGCGGCCGGGGCGGGCGGCGCATCACATCCGCCCCCGCCGGATCTGCACCGATGGCGAGCGCTGGCGCGCCATCCGTCACCAGGTTGATCCACAGGATCTGTGTCGCCAGAAGCGGCAGCACGATCTCGCCGGTGGAGGTGGCAAGGCCGATCGTGCCGGCGAGAAGAAAGCCGAAGAACATCGTCATGATCTCGCCGATGTTCGACGACAGCAGGTAGCGAAGAAATTTCCTGATGTTGGAAAAAATCGTTCGCCCTTCCGCGACGGCCGCGACGATGGTGGCGAAATTGTCGTCGCCCAGAACCATGTCGGCGGCTTCCTTGGAGACGTCGGTTCCGGTGATGCCCATGGCGATGCCGATATCCGCGGTTTTCAGCGCCGGGGCATCGTTGACGCCGTCGCCGGTCATGGCGACGATGTCGCCGCCGCGCTGCAGGGCCTGCACGATCCGAAGCTTGTGCTCGGGATTGACGCGCGCATATACGGAAACGTCGCGCACGGTGCGGCTGAGTTCATCCTCCGTCATGGCCGCAAGCTCGGCGCCGGTGACGACGCGCTGCGTCGCTGCGATGCCAAGCTCGGCGGCGATAATCCCTGCGGTTTTGGGATGATCGCCGGTGATCATGATAGGGCGGATGCCGGCAGCTTTTGCCTGCGCAACCGCCTCGCGAGCCTCCGGGCGTGGCGGATCGATCATGCCGATCAGGCCGATAAACACCAGGTCCTGTTCGATCGCCTCGTCGAACGTCGCATAGCGCGCCGGCTCGTTCGGCAGCGACCGGAAGGCAACGCCAAGCGTGCGCAAGGCGCCGGCGGCCAATGCATCGTTGCTGGCCATGATCTCGGCTCGGCGCGCGTCGGTGAGCGGGGTCGTATCCTGTCCGACAAGCTCGTGGCTGCAATGCGACAACAGGACGTCAGGGGCGCCCTTGGTGGTGACGATGATGCGATCCCGGCGTTCGGCATCGGTGTGGATCGTCGTCATCAGCTTGCGTTCGGACGAGAACGGCACCTCGCCGACGCGGGCATAGCGGGCATCGAGCATGCGCGGCAGCAGGCCGGTCTTGCGCGCGGCGACAATCAGGGCGCCTTCGGTCGGGTCGCCCTGCACGGTCCAGCGCCCCTCGTGTTCCTGCAGAATTGCGTTGTTGGCACGGTCGGCCGCGGTCATCGCGCGGGCAAGCTCGAATTCCAGCGCGCCGTTGTTCGATGCGTCGTCGTCAAGATGCACTTCGCCGAACGGCGCATAGCCGGTGCCGGACAGGACGGTGCAGCCGCTGGCCGTGACGATCCGGCGCACCGTCATCTCGTTCTTTGTCAGCGTGCCGGTCTTGTCGGATGCGATCACCGTGGCCGAGCCGAGCGTTTCGACGGCGGCGAGCCGGCGAATGATCGCGCGCTTGCCGGCCATGCGCTGCATGCCGATCGACAGCACCGCCGTGACGACGGCGGGCAGACCCTCGGGCACGGCCGCGACGGCGAGAGCGACGCCGAGGATCAGCAGATTGAAGAACCCGGACGGGTCTTTGATGTCGCTGGCAAGAAAGATGGTGCCGATCATCACCACGGCGATCAGCACCACGGCGACGGCGAGGGCCTTGCCCGTGCGGCTAAGTTCCCTTTGCAGCGGCGTGATCTCGTCCGGCGTTTTTTTCAACAGGCCGGCGATCCGCCCCATCTCGGTGTGCATCCCGGTTGCCGTCACCACGGCGCGGCCGTGGCCATAGACGGCGGTCGTGCCGCTGAACACCATGCTGTGCCGGGCGCCGATCTCGTCGGCGAAGGCTGGCATCACGCTCTTGGATACCGGGACGCTTTCTCCCGTGAGGGCAGCCTCGGCCGTCTGCAGCGACGTTGCGTCGATCAACCGCGCGTCGGCCGGAATGGTGTCGCCCTCGGCGATCACGATGATGTCGCCCGGCACCAGAGCCGTCGTCGGGAGACTGTGACGGTCGTCGTTACGAACGACATTGGCGTGGGCGGCGGTCATTTCGCGCAGCGCCGCGACCGCGCGCTCGGCGCGGGCCTCCTGAATGTAGCCCATCACGCCGTTGAGAATGACGATGGCCATGATCGCGATGGCCTCGTAGGGCAGCGCGGTGGCCTGCTCGTGCAGCCAGATCGCCGCTGAAATGCCTGCCGCCGCGATCAGCAGCAGCACCAGGACGTCGAGGAACTGGTCGAGGAATTTGCGCCATTCGGGGCGTGGCGCAGCCGAATCCAGTTCGTTCGCGCCGTAACGCATGAGGCGGCGTTCCGCCTCGGCCTGGGTCAGTCCGCCATCAGCGTCGGTGCAAAGCGCAGCGACAACCTGTTCGGCGGTTTTCCGATGAGGTTCGTGCGCCATCAGGTCGGTCGATCGGCTGTCCATGCTTCAAGGCTGTTGCTGGTGAACCTGTTGGATAGCAACGGTTGGGGGCGCGGCTGGATGATCTGGATCAATCCTTCAACTCACGGTTTGGCGAGCGGCGGCACCGCGATCAGAACGGATTTTCTTCGACGAGGTGGACGATCCCAGCTATCGCCTCGACTGCGACAACGAAGGTAAGACCGTGGCCGGGCACGGTCAGTTCCGCGGCGCGGACGATTTCCTGAAGCATGACGTCCTTCAACTCGTCAGGAACGATCGTCAGGACGATCTCTTTCTCCGGTTCGATCTGGATGCCGAACACGCGCTGCTGTTCGTTGCGGCCGATGCCGCGCCCGAACAGGACGGTGCCGCCGTGGGCGCCGGCGTTCATGGTCGCTTCCAGAATGGTGTCGCCCCAACCCTTGCGCACAATGCTGACGATCAGGCGTGGGTTCTGCATTTCAATCCTCTCGTTTTCGCAATGTCGGTCGCATGATGAATCCCAGCAGCATGACGGACAGGATCGGTGCCAGGGCGATCAGTGCCACGAAGCCAAGGCCGTGCAGGATCGGGTCGCGATCGCCTGCCGAGGCGGCGGCGCCCAGGGCAAGCGCCAGCAGAAACGTGTTGGCGAGCGGCCCCGTCGCGACGCCGCCGGAGTCGGCGGCGATCGCCGCGAAATCCCTATCGCTGAATGCGATCAGGATGATGGCGAGCGCGTAGCCCGGCACCACGAGATACGGCAGCGGAATCCCGTAGGCGATCCTGAGGATGCCGATCCCGACCGAGAGCGCGACTCCGGCGCAGACGGCGTACAGAACCGCCGTCCGGCGGATCGAGCCGTTGGATGCCTCCTCGACCTGATCCGCCAGGATGCGCACCGCCGGCTCGCCCCAGGTCGTGAAGAAGCCGAGCAGCAGCCCAACGAAGAAAACGAGCCAGGTCTGGTCGCGGACGCCAAGGGCTTCCCCGATCATCCGGCCGAACGGCAGGAAGCCGATGCCAACCCCGAGGAGGAACAGAAAGAGGCCGGCGGCGGCGATGGCCGTACCTTTCAGGATGTCGGTGACCTGCCGGCGCGGCAGCCGCAGCAGAAAGATCTGGAAGATCACAAACAGCACGGCGAGCGGGCCGACCGCGACCGCGACGCTCCAGGCAATCGTTGCAATCTCGCCGGCCCACACCCCCGTCATCACAGCAGCGCTCCCGCCAGCAGAAGGATGATGATCGGGCCGACCGACGCAATCCCGAGCAGGCCGAAGCCATCGGAAATAGCCGAGCGCCCGGCGAGGACGGAACTGAGGCCGATGGCAAGGGCAATGATGACGGGGGCCGACAGAACGCCGGTGGTGACGCTGCCGGCGTCGAATGCCAGCGGGACGAATTGCGCGGGCGCGATCAGGCACAGCACGATGACGACGGCGTAGATCGCCGCCAGCAGCAGGCGGATCGACCAGCCGGTGATGATGCGCCCCATCGCGATGGCGGCAAAGACCGCGACGCCGAAGGCAATGGCATAGAGCACGGCGCGGCCGGAAATGGCACCTTGCGACACGCCATCGACCTGGCTCGACAGCACGAGCACGTCGGGTTCGGCGATCGTCGTTGCGAAGCCGAGCGAAAAGGCCACGCTGACGATCAGCGCGACGGAGCCTTTCTTTGGCAGCTCGGCGCCGATGAAGCGGCCCATCGGCAGAATGCCGAGATCGATCCCGGTGAACAGCAACAGCATGCCGACCATCGCCAACGCGGCGCCCGCGAGGAATTGCACGAACATATCGAGCGGTGCGTGAACGAACGTGAGTTGAAGGCCGATGACGATCCCGACCAGCGGCGCCACCGCCTTGACGACATCGACCAGCTTTTCCCTCAGAACAGTCCACATGCTTGAAAAGCCGACCGGTTGAATGGTGTGGCGCTCGCTCTCCGTCGCGGAGGAATGAGACTATGCAACGCGCGTGCGTGCCGCGGTATCCTGGGCGAGCCAGCCGGCGATCCGCCGCCACGTCGTTGTCAGGGTCGTCGCGCCCATGAACAGGCTGAGGTGCTGGCAGTTTTCGACAAAGGTGACGATCTCGGCAGGCGACGTACCGATCAGGTGCCTGATGGCAAGCAGTTGCTCCGGCGCCACCAGTTCATCATCCCGCCCCGCCAGCAGGCAGGTCGGGATTTTGACATCGCGGAGATCGATGCGGCGGCCGAGCGCGACAAAGCGGTTTTCCGCGATCTGATTGTCCTTGAACAGTGAGCGCACGACCTGCAGATAGAAGGCTCCCGGCAGATCGACGGTCGAAACGTACCAATGCCGGAACCGGTGCTCCAGTTCATCGACGCGGTGCGGCGCAATCGCGGCCGGGAACTGAAGCACCTGTTTGATCTCGGCGGCGCTCGGCGACGGACTCCATGTCTCCAGCAGATGCCGTCCGTTGACCCGGCCCTCGCCGGCCCGAACCAGATGCTCGAACCAGGCGAACGGCGTGCCGGCGACGAACTGTCCCAGCCCGGACGGGGCGGCGGCAATGTCAACCGGCGCGCCGGCCAGAACCAGCCGGTTTACTTTTTCGGGGAAGCGCGCCGCATAAGCCAGCGCCAGCCAGCCGCCCTGACAGAGGCCGACAAGATTGACCGGCGGCTTCACGTCGTCGACAGCGACATTGAGTTCGGCAAGATAGGTGTCGATGGAGAAGTTGCGCATCTCGGCTGTTGCCGAACGCCAGTCGGTGACGAACAGGTGGCGCAGGCCGGCATCGAGAAGAGTCTCGACCAGGCTGTGCCCCGATGAAAAATCGGCAACGGTGGCGCGGTGGAGCGCAAACGGCGCGCATACGACGGTGGCTGGCCCAACGCTATCGCGGGAGAAGTCGCGCAGTTGCATCGACGGCAGGTCCAGCCGCACGGTGTTCGGTGTCGCCCATTCGGGCGGGTGCGGTTCGCTCGTCCTGCCGGTCAGCGTCGTGACCATCAGGTCGAGGAAAGACGCCGTGGCCTGGCTGGCGGAAGCGGCGGCCGACAACGGCCAGAGGAACGCCGCCGGCAGGCGAGGGGAAGGCGCCGGCGCCCCCGGCATGTCCGGCTCACCGGCGGCCTTGCGGTCGCAACCCTGTAAATGCTGCCGGCTCGACATCGGGAACCTCGCGGGCCGGAGCAAGCGCCGGCCGCGCCAAATGCTAACTGCTGAAGCCGCCGCTCTTGATCGAGAACAGCCGTGTGTTGGCCTTCAGCAAATCCTCGCTGTCCTTGAGCAGGCGGCGGTTGCTGTCGGTGATGATCTGAAGCTGGCGGTCGGCGAACTCCTTATACACCGCCGCCGCATCGGGCGCCGAGCGGGCCGCGGCAAGCCGGCCGAACATCTCCGAAATCAACGCGGTCTCGGATTGTGCCTGATCGAGCCAGACCTGGCTGATCTTTCCGGCGACGTCCCAAAAATACTTCTGCGTTTCGGCCAGAGCTTCCAACTGCTGTTTGGCCGTTTCAGCGAACTGTTCCTGCGCATCCTGCGGGTTCGGAGGATTGCCGGGCGGTGAATCCTGGGCCATGCATGCTCTCCTGACGGTCTGCGGGGTGATATCGGAGGTCAGTTAAACATAACGGGCAGCCGGGTCGGTTGATCCTTGTCAATCATGCGGTCGCATCAGTCCTGCAGCACATAAGCTCCGGGCGCATCATCAAGTGGTTTGCCATCGTTCGCGGCAGTCGCGACGGGACGGGCCGCAATGCGCGGACCTGACCGCGCGTCGAGCCAGGCGGCCCATTCCGGCCACCATGAGCCATCCTTGCGCGTGGCGGTCGCGAGAAATGCCTCGGTGTCGGCGTAGCGCTCGTTCGCCTGCCGGGTGGCGACCTGGAAATGGCGCCCCTTGCGGCCAGGCTCGGAGACGATGCCCGCATTGTGGCCGCCGGTCGTCAAAGCGTAGGTGATTTCGCAGTCGGTCAACAGGTGGATCTTGTAGGTCGAGCGCCACGGGGCGACATGATCCTTCAGCGTGCCGACCGCGAAAATCGGCAGGCGGATATCGTTCAGCGCGATCGGCCGGCCGCCGATTCGGAAACGGCCCTCCGCAAGATCGTTGTCGAGGAACAACTGCCGCAGGTACTCCGAATGCATGCGATAGGGCATTCGCGTCGCATCGGCGTTCCATGCCATCAGGTCGATCATCGGCTGCCGTTCGCCCATCAGATATTCCTTGACGATGCGCGACCAGACGAGGTCGTTCGAACGAAGCATCTGGAACGCCCCGGCCATCTGCCGGCTGTCGAGAAAGCCTTGCTGCCACATCATGTCTTCAAGGAAAGCGATCTGGCTTTCGTTGATGAACAGCTTCAACTCTCCGGCCTCGGTGAAGTCGGTCTGGGCGGCCAGCAGCGTCATCGATTGCAGCCGCTCGTCGCCGTCGCGCGCCATCGCGGCCGCGGCAATCGACAGTAGCGTGCCGCCGAGGCAATAGCCGACGGCGTGAACCTTCCGCGCCGGAGCGAGGTTGCCGATCGCATCCAGCGCGGCCATCACGCCGAGGCTGCGATAGTCGTCCATTCCGAGATCGCGATCCTCGGGGCCGGGATTCTTCCACGAGACCATGAACACGGTGAAGCCGCGATCGACGAGGTACTTCACCAGCGAGTTATGCGGCGACAGGTCGAGGATGTAATATTTCATGATCCAGGCGGGAACGATCAGTACCGGTTCGGGATGGACCGTATCGGTGGTCGGCTCGTACTGGATCAGTTCGATCAGCCGGTTGCGGTAGACGACCTTGCCGGGCGTGACGGCGACATCCTTGCCGACGGCGAACCGCTCGCTGCCGGCCGGTTTCTTGCCGCTGACGGCGTGCTCCCAGTCCTCGACGAGGTTTCGCAGGCCATCGACAAAGTTCATGCCCCCGCGTTCGAGCGTGCGCTGGAGGATTTCCGGGTTGGTCAGCGGGAAATTCGATGGCGACACCATGTCGAGGATCTGGCGCGAGGCAAACTCCACCATGTCCTCATGTTGCCGCGCAACGCCGCGTAAGCCGGTCGTCGCGTTGTGCCACCACTGCTGCTGAAGCAGGAACGACTGATAGATGAAATTATAAGGCCAGCGCTGCCAGGCGTCGTCGGAAAAGCGTTTGTCCTGCGGCAGCGGCTCGATGCAGCAGGCAGGCGTCGCGTTCGGCGTCGCGCAGCGCGCCGCATAGCCGGCGAAGCGCAGGCTTTTATGGATCGCCTTGTCGATGAGCTGCAGCTGCTTGCCGGGTGAAAAAGCGAGCTGGGTCGCCCAATCCAGGTAGGCCTCGATCAGCGAGGCCGGCGACAGGCCCAGCGTGAAGCGCGCGATGGCCGCGTGCATCGAGCGATCCATGATGTCGGGCAGTGCTGTCGTCGTGTCGCAGCCGGGAGCGGGCTGGCTGTCTGTCTGGCCGGAGCGTTGGTCGCCCCCGGAAGAGGTGCGGTAGTCGGCGAGCAACAGGACCGGGGCAGTTGGTGCGACGCTCGCGTGGCGCTCGGTATCGCCCTTGGCGGTGGAATCGGGTGCTTGCGAGATCGGGTCGCGCTGGGTCATCATGGCGATCCTTCGAGGCCGGAACAGATCGGATTTACAGATACCGGTTCGGGCGTGTCGGACTTTGATCGGGATCAACCTGCTCACGATAGATAAGTCTCGCGGCGAAAGTGCGTCTCATCGGCGCAGCGGCGGCTTGCGCGGGCGGATGCAGGCGTCGCCCCGCACGGTGGAACCGGCGAGGATTCCGTGTTCGTCGAGGCGCCGGCAGGCGGCTTCAAGGGTCTGGACAGGCGTTCCGCCGGCGTCGATCACCGGCCAGGTCATCCGGCCGACGTCGTAGCTCTCCTGCCGATGCACGACGGCTGCGTCGGCGTCGGATGCGTCCGCCTCGCGGCCCCCGACACGCCGCAGGCGGGTATCGAGATCGGCTGCCAGAAACAGGCCGCAGAACCCAACGCCCGCGTCGCGGGCCACGGCTTCGATGGCGGCGCGCTCGGAGGGGCTGGCGAACACCGCATCGACCACCACCGAATATCCCGCGCGAGCGATACGCGCCGCCCTGCCGGTCAGGCGGGCATAGATTTGCGCCGACACCTCCGGCCGGTAGGCGTCCGGCGGCAGCCGGTCGGTTTCGTCGACGCCGTACAGGGTTTTGCGCTCGACATCGGAGCGCAGCATCACCGCGCCGGGGCAGGGCGGGAAGCGCGGTGCCAGCGCGCGGGCGAGGACCGATTTTCCGGTTCCCGACAGGCCGCCGGTGCAGACGATGGCCGGCATTGCCGGCGCCAGCAGATCGAGGGCAAGCGCGAAGTAGCGCGATGCGGCGCGGGCAATGGCGGGCCGTTCATTGTCCGAGGCCGCGGCAAGGCGTGCGGCCGTGACCTTGGCCCGGATCGCGGCGCGGAGCGACATGAAGAACGGCAGCGCCGCCAGGCCATCGTCGTCATCCTCGCGCTGCGACGCCTGGAGGTAGCCGTTCATCACCAGATTGGCCGGCCCGCAAAGATTGCGCTCGATCAGGTCCATCAGCGGGAAGGCGAGATCGTACAGGACATCGCCCGAGGCGACGACGGGGTCGAACTCGATGGCATCGAACGCCACCGGGCGCTGGTCGAGCAGCACGATGTTGCCAAGGTGCAGATCGCCGTGGCCGCGGCGGATCCGGCCAAGCTCTCCGCGCTTGACGAGAAGCGGCCGGAACCGCTGCAATGCGGCGCGGGCGCGGCGGTCGAGTTTGTCGACCCGCGGGCCGGCGAACAGCGAAGGATATTCGCGCAGCGCGGCGCTGTTTTGATCGACGTAGCTTGCAACGGCCGCAATCCACGGTGCGGCCGGCGCCGGCTCGGCGGCCTGGTGCAGGGCGGCGATGGTGCGCGCAAGCCGGCCGGCCAGTTGATCGCTGAACTCGCCCCGCGCGGCGACATGGTCGAGTGTCTGGTTTTCGTCGAAACGTGCCATTTCGACGGCCCATTCGATCGGCTCGCCGTCGCCGCCGATGGCAAGACGGCCATCGTCCTCGCGCGTGATTGCCACGACCCTGCGGTAAAGCTCCGGTGCGAAGCGCCGGTTGACGTCAAGCTCGGCCAGACAGGCGGCCTTGCGTTTGGCCAATGTCGAATAATCCAGGAACGGAAACCGCACGGGGCGCTTCACCTTCAGTGCCAGACCGTCGGCAAGAAAGACGGCGGCCGCATGCGTATCGAACCGGACGACTCGCGAAATTCCGTAGGTTGCCGGATCGCCAAGAAATTCCAGCACCTCGTCTTGCAATGTATCCATGCACCCACCCATTGTTTCTTTCGGTACGATCGGGCGATGGCGGCAAGGCCCCATTGATCGAGGTCAACACTATCCGGCCCGGATGCATTATTGGGGAAAAGGGAGACCAGCCATGACCTTACCGCAGGCATTCAAGCTTATCCGCCTCAATCTCGCGCGCTCGAAGGAGTTTCCGGCTGGGTCGCCACGCCACGGCTATGAGTTCGTCGCGCCGCTCGATGACGACGGCCATATCGATGTCGATCTGTGGAAGGAGCATCGGGATGAATGCTGGGTTCGGCGGTTCTGGCAGGGTGAACCCGACCAACGCGGCCACCTGGTCCACAAGCCGGGTGGCAGCCAGGGCGCGCGCTGGATCTTCGATTATGACGAAAGCCGCGACGATGACGACGAGGCCGGCTATCGCTTCGGCACCCATGTGTTTGCGCCGGGCGAATACCTGACCCTTCGCGACAGCGAGAGCGAACGCGATTATACTTTTATGATTGTCGCCGTGGAGCGCGTGGCTTAGTTGCCAGGCTTCCAAGCGAGCCGTGCCGGCTGGCACGGCGCAGTGCCGGAAGTCGCCTTGATATGGGTCAATAGTCCGTACCCGATACCGTTGCAAACACGTCCTGGTCCTGAATTGGGAGATTGGTCATGATTAAGGATATTGTCTTGCATCTTGAGCACGATCCGGCGCGCGACGTGGTTCGCGATTATGCGATATCGATTGCCGAACTGTTCGAGGCTCATCTGGCGGGCGTCTCGTTCGGTTACTATGCCAGTCTCCCGTCCTTTGCATTTCCGGCTTTCCCGACCGATGTGCTGGCCGATATCCTGATCAAGGACGAGGCGGCGGCGCGGGGCGCGGTGGATCGCTTCGAGGAGGCGGCGCGGCGCAGCGGCATTTCGACTGAATCCCGCCTGATCCTGCATGGCGAGGAGACGGCCCCCGGGGCGTTCGCGTTCATAGGGCGGCGCTTCGATCTCAGCATCATCATGCAGTCCGACCCCGGCGGCGGCCTCAACGACCTCCTGCTTGAGAGCGCGCTGTTCGAGTCCGGTCGCCCGATGATCGCGGTGCCATATATCCAGAAAGGCGGCGTGAAGCTCGATCGCGTGACGTGCTGTTGGGATGGCGGCCGCACGGCGGCGCGCGCCATCAACGATGCACTGCCGCTTTTGAAGAAAGCCGGCGTCGTCGAGCTGTTCATTCTTGAAAATGACAAAACCCGGTACGAACATGAGGTTCAAGGGGTGGATCTGGCCCGCCATCTCGCCCGCCACGGTGTCAATGTCGAGGTCGAAACGCTTCCGGTGGCGGACATCGATGTCGGCAACGCCATTCTTTCGCATGCAGCCGACCGCTCGGTCGACATGATCGTGATGGGAGGATACGGTCACTCGCGTTTCCGCGAATTCGTTCTGGGCGGCACGACGCGGGAAATCCTGGCGACGATGACCGTACCGGTCTTCATGTCGCACTGAGATCGGACCCGCGCCGTTGCAGACGATGGGCATGTGAGGATCGGCATTTGTCGCACAGGCCGCTGTTAGCAACCGCCTCGCAGGCCGGCACCCTTGAATTGCAGCCGTCCGGCTCCTGGGTCGCGGCCAATGCCGCCGATCTGGAGGTGCTCTCGAACAGCGTCGGGCCACAGGTTGCGCGGGCGCGTTCCCTGACTATCAACATGGCGGGGGTGCGCGAACTCGATACGCTGGGCGCCTGGCTGCTTGAAAAGCTGTCGCGGCAGGTGTCCGGCGAGGTCGAGGTCGTCGGCGTGGCCGATCGCCATGCCGGCCTGATCGCGGAGGTGCGCAAGGTCAACCGGCACAATCCGCCGCCTGCCAAGGCCGACAACCCTGTGCTCGTCAGGGTCGAGCAGGTCGGCCGCTCGGCCTGGGGCGCGGGCGATGCCGCGGCTTCGTTCCTGCAGATGCTCGGCGCGCTGTGCTTCGCGCTGCTCGGCATTCTGCGATCACCGCGCTCGTTGCGGCTGACCTCGACCGTCTATCAGCTTTACCGTGTCGGCTGGCAGGCGATCCCGATCATTCTGCTGATCACGTTCCTGATCGGTGCCATCATCGCGCAGCAGGGGATTTTCCACTTTCGCAAGTTCGGCGCCGATTCCTACGTCGTCGATATGGTCGGCATTCTGGTGCTGCGCGAGCTTGGCGTGTTGATCGTGGCGATCATGGTGGCGGGGCGTTCCGGCAGCGCCTACACCGCCGAACTCGGCTCGATGAAGATGCGCGAGGAGATCGACGCGCTGTCGACGATGGGGCTGGACCCGGTCACGGTGCTCATTCTGCCGCGCATCGTCGCGCTCATCTGCGCGCTGCCGATACTGACCTTCATCGGATCGATGGCGGCGCTCTACGGCGGCGGACTGGTGGCATGGTTCTATGGCGGGATGGACCCGGCCATCTTCATCGCCCGGTTGCGCGAGGCGATCTCGGTGACGCATTTCCAGGTCGGCATGATCAAGGCGCCGTTCATGGCGCTGGTGATCGGCATTGTCGCCTGTAGCGAGGGGTTGCGCGTCAAGGGCAGCGCTGAATCGCTGGGCAAGCAGACGACCACCTCAGTGGTCAAGTCGATCTTCCTCGTTATCGTGCTGGATGGACTGTTCGCCGTATTTTTCGCCTCGATCGGGATGTAGCCGTGCATGCTGCCGCCGACCAGTTTGCCATTCGCGTCAGCGATCTCGTTGTCGGCTTCGGCCGCCGGGTCGTCATTGATCGCCTGTCGCTGGATGTCCGTCGCGGCGAGATTCTCGGTCTGGTCGGCGCCTCGGGCGGCGGCAAGTCGGTGCTGATGCGCACCATCATCGGCCTGATCCCGCGGCGGGCCGGCACGATCGAGGTGATGGGCGCCAGGATCGGCGCCGTCCACGAGAGCGGCACGCAGGCTGCCGCCGGGCAGTGGGGCATTCTGTTCCAGCACGGCGCGCTGTTTTCGTCGCTGACCGCGCGGCAGAACATCCAGTTTCCGCTGCGCGAAAGCCTCGATCTGTCCGAGCGGCTGCTGGACGAGATTGCGACGGCCAAGCTGGAGATGGTCGGCCTCAGCGCGGAGGACGGCGACAAGTTTCCCTCCGAACTGTCGGGCGGCATGACCAAGCGCGTGGCACTGGCGCGGGCGCTGGCGCTCGATCCGCCGATCGTTTTCCTCGACGAGCCGACATCCGGCCTCGATCCCATCGCCGCCGGCGACTTCGATACGCTGATCAAGACGCTACAAAAGACGCTGGGGCTGACGGTGTTCATGGTGACGCATGACCTTGCCAGCCTGAACATCGTTTGCGACCGTGTCGCCGCGCTGGCCGACGGCAGGATTGTCGCGATCGGCCCGATGCGCGACGTGCTGCAATCCGAACATCCCTGGGTGCGCGCCTATTTCCACGGCAAGCGCTCGTTGATGCTGCAACAGAAAACGAGTTGAGCCATGGAAACCCGTGCTCCCTTTGTTGTCGTCGGTGCCTTCGTCCTCGCTGCCATCGTGGCGGTGTTCGGCTTCGTGTACTGGCTGCACAACAGCGGCGGCATCGGGCCGCGGACGACGTATCGCGTTCAGTTCGACGGCGCGGTGCCCGGCCTGCTGGTCGGCGCGGCGGTGCTGTTCAACGGCATCCGCGTCGGCGAGGTAACGGATCTGGCGCTGGCGCCTGATCACCCGCGGCGCGTCGATGCGGTGATCGCGGTGGCTTCGGCAACGCCGGTGCGGGCCGACACCAAGGTCGGCCTCGAGTTTCAGGGGCTGACGGGTGTTCCGGTGATCGCCCTTGAGGGTGGCCAGCAACTCGGCGGACCGGTCACGACGCTGGTTGCCGCGCCCGATGCCGGGCAGAGCATGACCCAGGCCGCGCGCGAGGCACTGCGCAAGGTCGATGCGCTGCTGGCCGACAACGCCGATCCGTTGAAGTCCACCATCGCCAGCTTGCAGGTGTTTTCGGAAGCGCTGGCGCGCAATTCGGGAAAGATCGACGGTATCCTGTCCAGTCTGGAGCGGATGACCGGCGGCGGCACGCCGACCCGGAAAGTGACCTACGATCTTCAGGCCGTGCAGGACTTTTCGGTTGTCACCAAAAAGCCGCTCGGCGGCACGCTGGCGATCCCCGAGCCGACCGTGGTGGCGATGCTGGATACCCAGCGCTTCCTGTTCTCTCCGCCCGACGAGCACCCGGAGTTTGCCGATGCGATGTGGGCGGACAGCATCCCCAAGCTGGTTCAGGCCCGGCTGATCGAGAGCTTTGAAAACTACGACATGGCTCATCCGCCGCTGCGCTCCGCCGATGAGTCCGAGGCCGACTACCAGCTTGTCGTCGATATCCGGCGATTTCGGATCGCAACGGATGCGGCGGCGCAAGCCGAGATCGGGTTGTCGGCGCGTATCGTCGGCAAGGATGGCAAGGTTGTCGCGGCGCGCCTGTTCGAGGCGACGCGGAAGCTCGACAAGCTCGATCCGCCGGCGGCCAGTGCCGCTTTCAACCGGGTGTTCGCGCAGATGGCGCAAGAGATGATCGCGTGGGTCGGCGCCGCGTTGTGATGGCGGTGGCGGCAGGCCGGCCAGGAGGCCGATGGCGATGCAGGCGATGGTTCTTGAGGGGCTTGGCCAGCCGCTGCGTTTACGCGAGCGGCCCGACCCGGCGCCGGCGCCGGGCATGGTGCGGGTCAAGGTCAGCGCCTGCGGCGTATGTCGGACCGATCTCCACGTCGTCGACGGTGAGCTTCCGAACCTGCGTTATCCGATTATCCCCGGCCATGAGATTGTCGGCCGCGTCGATGCGCTGGGCGAGGGCGTCGGCACGCCGCGGCTCGGCGAGCGCGTGGGGATTCCCTGGCTCGGCGCGACATGCGGCATGTGCGCTTATTGCCGGGAAGGCCGCGAGAACCTTTGCGACCATCCGCAGTTCACCGGTTACACGCGCGACGGCGGATTTGCCTCGCATGTGGTCGCCGATCCGCGGTTCTGTTTTCCGCTCGGCGAGGCGGGGGACGACGTCACGCTGGCGCCGCTGTTGTGCGCCGGGCTGATCGGCTGGCGCTCGCTGATGATGGCGGGAGACGGCCGCCGTCTCGGCATTTACGGCTTCGGCGCGGCGGGCCATATCGTTGCGCAGGTGGCGCTGTGGCAGGGGCGCTCGGTCTACGCCTTCACCCGCCCCGGCGACGAGGCGGCGCAGAAGCTGGCGCGCACGCTCGGCGCGGTCTGGGCGGGGCCGTCCGATGCACCGCCGCCGGCGCTGCTCGATGCCGCCATCCTGTATGCGCCGGTCGGCGCGCTGGTGCCGCTGGCGCTGCGCGCGGTGCGCAAGGGCGGCCGGGTCGTCTGCGCCGGAATCCATATGTCCGACATTCCGTCGTTTCCCTATCGCATTCTGTGGGAGGAGCGACAGCTCGTTTCGGTGGCGAACCTGACGCGGCAAGACGGCCTCGACTTTCTCGACGTTGCTGCGCGCATCGGGCTTCGCCCGCAGACCAGCGCCTACCCCCTGTCGGCGGCGAACGACGCACTTGCCGATTTGCGCGAGGGCCGGCTGGTCGGCGCGGCGGTGCTGCGCCCTGACGGGGTGCTGGCGAATTGACTTGCATCAACGAAGCGAGGCGCTTCAAATGTTTAACAAGCGTAGTTTTATTATCGGGTTGTCATGAAAGCCATGTCCCTCATTCGCAGGCTGCCCCGCTTCATTCTTGGCGGACTGCTGCTCGCCGCGGTAACTGCGCCGGCGCAGGCCGCCAACATCCAGCAGGGGCAACGGCTGGCGCGGCTTTATTGCGCCTCATGCCATGCCATCGACAAGGTCAGCCCGAGTCCGCTTCTGATCGCGCCGCCGTTCCGCGATCTGCACAAGCTCTATCCTGTCGAGTCGCTCGAAGAAGCGCTCGGCGAAGGCATCATGACCGGTCATCCGACGATGCCGCAGTTCCGCTTCGAGCCGGATCAGATCGCGGACTTTCTGGTGTTCCTCAAATCGCTTGAGTGAGGACGTAAGCCTACCTGCCGGAGCCGGGTCGCGGTTTCATTGAAGCAGTGTTGGGAGCGCGCTTAGGCGGGCAGCGGAGCCGGCGCGGGGCTTGCCCCTCGGGAGCAATTTGTCATGGCGTGGGTTCTGCGCATTCTGTCGATTCTGGCTGCGGCGATCGCGGGCCTGTTCGTCGCGCGCGATGCGCTGAATTTCAGGTTCATCGAGATGATCGTGACGGTCATCCTGATCGTGGCCGTCGTGCTCGGTGCAGCCGCCTGGAGCATCCTTCGCCAAAAGCGCCGGTGATCATGCGTCTGCCGTCGCGGGCCTGAGCGGCAGCGTGACGATACGGGTGTCGGGGGCACCGGGATCGTCGGTGATGTCGAACCCCAGTTCCTCGCACATGCGCAGCATGGTCAGGTTATCGGCAAACACCTCGCCGCGCAGCGCCCGGATGCCTTCCTTTCCGGCATACTCGATCAGCGCCTGCATCAGGACCCAGCCGATCCCGCGGCCCTTCATATCGGTACGCACCAGCACGGCGTATTCGGCCGTGTCGCTATGCGTCATGATGTGGATGCGGCCGACGCCGAGCATCTCTCCCGAGGTCTGGTCGAGCGCCAGGAATGCCATGGCTCGGGCGTAGTCGATCTGCGTGAAGCGCGCGATGAAGCCGTGGTCGAAATTCTTCACCGGTGCAAAGAATCGCAATCGCAGATCGGCCGGCGAGATTTGTTGCAGAAACGGCGGATACAGTGGTTCGTCTTCCGGCCGGATCGGGCGAAGCTGAATGGTGGTGCCGTCCCGAAGCTGCACATGGCGTTCCCATTCCTTCGGATAGGGCCGGATTGCAAGTCGCGGATGGCCGCTGCCGCGCCGGCGCGCCGTCACCTTGGCCACGGCGACTCGGGCATCGAGCGCGATGACGCCCGACTGATCGGCGAGCAGCGGGTTGAGATCGAGTTCCCTGACCTCGGGCAGATCGGCCACGAGTTGCGACAGCTTGACCAGGGTGAGGGCGACCGCATCGATATCGGCCGCCGCCACGTCGCGATACCCCTTGAGAATGCGCGCAACCCGCGTGCGCGCGATCAGCGCGCGAGCCAGGCCGAGATCGAGCGGCGGCAGCGCCAGCGCCTTGTCGTTGATGACCTCGACCGCCGTGCCGCCGCTGCCGAACACGATGATCGGCCCGAACGTGGCATCGTCGGCGACCCCGGCAATCAGCTCGCGTGCCTTCGAGCGCACGATCATCGGGTGCACTGTAACGCCGGTGATCTGCGCCTCGGGCTTTGCCGCCCGCGCCCGCGCGAGAATGTCGGCGGCTGCCGCGTGAACGGCCTGTTCGCTGGCGAGATTGAGTTGCACGCCGCCGATGTCGGACTTGTGCACGATATCCGGCGACAGGATCTTCACGGCCACGGCGCCGCGCGCCAGCAGGGGACGCGCCGCGGCGACGGCCTCATCCGGCGTGCGCGCCAGCGTGGCGGTGGCGATCGGGATGGCGTAGGCGGCCATCAGCCCGGTGATCTCGATCGGATCGAGCCAGACCCGGCCGCTGTCGGCCGCGGCCTGAACGATACGGCGTGCTGCTTCCACGTCGGGCGCGAAATCCTGCGGCAGGCTCGGCGGCGTCTCCATCAACGCATTCTGGCCGTCCCGGTAGCGCACCAGATGCATGAAGCCGTGGACGGCGTCGCTCTCCGACTGGAAGTAGGGGATGTCTGCGGCGTCGAACGCCGCTTCCGCGTTGCCATTGTCGCCGACCCAGACGGCAAAGACCGGTTTCGCAGGGAGACGCCGGGCGCGTTGTGCCTGCACGGTTGCAATCGTTGCGGCTGCCGCGTCGCCGGCTGATGCCAGCGCTGTCGGCACGTTCATGACGAGAACACCGTCATTCGCCGGGTCGGTGAGCAGGGCGTCCAGCGCCGTGCCGTAGCGGCCGGCGTCGGCATCGCCGGCGATATCGACCGGGTTGGCTTTCGACCAGATCGGCGGCAGGCTTTCGTCGAGCGAACGCACGGTGTCGGCCGAGAGCGCGGCAAGCTGGCCGCCGAGGTCGATCAGCCGGTCGACGGCGAGCACGCCGATGCCGCCGCCATTGGTCAGGATCGCCAGCCGGTTGCCGTCGAAGGGGTGGACGTGCCCGAGCGTTTCGGCAGCGTTGAACAACTCGTCAAGGTCGAACACGCGCACCAGGCCGGCGCGGCGGAAGGCCGCGTCATAGACCGCATCCGAACCCGCCAGCGCACCCGTGTGGGTTCTGGCGGCGGCGGCGCCTTGCGCGTGGCGCCCCGACTTGATCACCACCACCGGCTTGATCCGCGCCGCCGCCCGCGCTGCCGACATGAACTTCGGCGCGTCCGAAATCGATTCGATATACAGGACGATGGCGCGGGTTGCCTTGTCGACGGCGAAATAGTCGAGCAGGTCGCCGAAATCGACGTCGATCTGGTTGCCAAGGGAGACCACGCCGGAAAAGCCGACCGAGCGTTGCGCCGCCCATTCGACCAGCCCCGCGACGATCGCGCCCGATTGCGAGATCAAGGCGAGTTCGCCCGGCTGCGACATCCGGGCGGCGAAGCTTGCGTCGAGCTTGGCGCCCGGAACCTGAATGCCGAGGCAGTTCGGCCCCAGCAGGCGCATCCGGTGGGCACCGGCCGCGTGCACCGCTGCTTCCGCCAGCGAGCCTTCGCCGCTGCCGAGACCGGCCGTGATGATGACGGCACCGGCACAGCCGCGGGCGCCGGCATCGGCGATGATCCGCGGTACTGTTGCCGGCGGCGAGGTGATGACCAGGAGATCGGTATCGGGCAGGTTGGCGACGGTCGCTACCGTCTTCACGCCGTCAATCTCGGCATGGTTCGGGTTGACGAGGTGGATCGGGCCATCGAAGCCCGCTGCCTTGAGGTTGCGCAAAATCGTGCGGCCGACCGAATGCTCGCGGGGGCTGGCGCCGACGACGGCGACCGAACGTGGCGCGAACATGCGTTCAAGGCGAAATATGGTCATGGCCGCTGCTCACCGTTGTTGCGGGGCTTGTCGGGTGAGCCACGGGCGCTTTTCGGGGCCTGTGCTCACGATCGTATCGATGCGGAAAAAATCTCACACCATTCCATGCGTCCGAGCCTTGCGCTGCATCAAGCGCGAGATAAGAGACTGTTGCAATCGGGTTGAGCCGCCGTCATAGCCGGGCGTCGTCCCGGCCATCCGGTGTCGGTTGCGGACATGCTGCAAGACGTGGGTGCAGGCGGCAAGCACGAATATGATGGAAATTATCCCGGTGCGTCGCCCGATTCCGTAAGCCCGAACCACTCTAGATGACAGGGGTTTCGATCCGGCGCGACCAGTCCTCGATCTCGCCGGACCTGAGACGGGCCTTGGCCAGCCGGCGCCAGTTCTCGGGCAGTCCGGGGAGTTCGGCCAGTTCGGCAAGCGCCGGCCGGTTCATCCGGTCATGATAGAACAGGTGCGAGACGCGGGTGAGGAACCATGTCGGGTTTGGCCTGGCGATCAGCCTGCCGTCATCGCCGGCGGCGATCAGGCCAGGTTCGATAACCCGGAAATACCAGCCGGTGCGCCCGGTGTCCTGAACCCTGCGGGCCATGTCCGCGACGTCGAAGCGCAGGTTCAGCTTCCAGCATGGTTGCCGGCCCTGGCTGACCTCAAGTAGGGCCGCGCCGATGCGCCACTGGTCTCCCAGGCAGACATCGGCTTCGCTGGCGCCGTCAACGACCAGATTCTCGCCGAAGGCGCCGGGCCGGAAGCGGTCGGCGCGCTCCGGTAATTCGCCCGCCCATGTCGGGAAGTGAGAGATCGCGTAGGCATGGATCGCCTTGTCGGCCCCGCCGTGGTGTTTGCGATCGGCCTGCTCGTCTCCCGCAAAGCCGAGGTTGCCGGCCGGCACGGCCTCGTGAACCTGATGCTTGTCGATGGCGCTCAGCATGCCCGATGTCCCGAGCGGCGCGGCACGGCCGATGCGCAGTTCGATTACTCTGAAACCGGTCATGGCCTGTCACACCTCGCCGCACTGGTAAACGCATGAAAGTTGCGTGGGCCGTTCGAACGTCCTGCTTTGCCGCCGCTGGAGCCGGTGACGAAAACGGTCATCATAGTGGCGCGCCAGGTTGCCCGATATCGTGGGTCATGGAACGGTCGCCGCCTTGCTCTGGCCGCTTCGTTCAAGGGCGTCGGCCACGAAGCCCGAGCGCCTCATCTCATCGAGGAACAGGTTGAGGTAGGCGAGGCCCGCAGGCCGCCCCCTCGGAACGGCCATCGCCTGCCGGATGGTCATGAACGGCGTTTCGATCAGCCTCAGCCCTGGGTTGCTGCCGGCAAGATCGGCCATGGGCTGGCGGATGCCGGCGATGGCCGTCAGATTTTTGTTCCTGAACGCCGTGACGGCCTCCTCGTGCGCCGCATGGCGAACGATGGTCGCGTTCTTGAGCGTCGCGGTGAGGTGGAGGTCGTAGGCCGAGCCTTTGACGACGCCGATCGAGCGGCCCGTCTGGTCGATATCCTCGTTCGCTTGCACCGGTGCGTCGTCGCGAACGACATAGTTACCCTCCAGAAGGACGTAAGGAGCGGTGAAGCTCAGTTCGTTCGCGCGCCTCGGATCGATGGCGAGGAACGCCACGTTGAGCGCCTCGTTGTGCACGTTCTCGACGACGTAGCGTGCGGAGGAAAACCGCACCAGATCGAGCGGCGCGTCGAGGCGCTCGGCCAGTGCGCCGGCAAGGTCCACCGTGACGCCCCGGATGTCGTCATGGACGGCCTGGGCCAGAATCGGGTTGCCGAGGTTGATTGCTGCCCGGAGCCGGCCGTCGGTGGTGAGATCGCGGCGCGCCTGTTCGAAATCCATGGGAGACTGTTCCCGCCTGGCTGGGATGACGACGGAGGCCCCGGCGGCGTCGGGCCGGAGCGCCCTCCATTCACGTCAGTTTTTCAGCGGCGTCAACATTTTCCAGGTGGGAAGCGGCTTGGCCGATGGACGGTGCCGTGGCGGCGTTGTTCGTGCTTCCATCCGCGCCTCATCGCGGGCAATGTATTGACGCGATTGGCCCGACTGCATGCGCGGCGAGTCTGGGCGTGATCGCGCGTAGCAAAGCGAAAATTGCAGCGTGCGAAGGGGGCACTGTTCCGCTGAAGTGTGCCGGGTTGCACGGTTGCCGAATATGGGTCGGCGTTCTGCCAGGTGCCCGGCGCGTCATGGCCATTCACAAGAGCCACGACGCGCCGGGGATTTTGTTGTCGCAGTCGTGCGAAGGCATGATCGAGATTTTCATCCGAACACTACGACTGCGGCGTGCCGATACTAGCCGTTGGGCAATCCGGCGACTGCCTCGATCTCGACCTTCATGCCCGGAACGGCGAGGCGGCTGACCTCGAACAGGGTCGAGGCCGGCTTGGTCGAGCCAAAATACCGCTGGCGGATCGGGTTGATCTTGGTGCGGTCGTTGACGTCGGTGAGCAGCACCGTGACCTTGAGGATGTCGGCGAACGATGCGCCGGCCTGCTTCAGAACCTTGTCGAGCGCGGCGAACACCGCCTCGGCCTGTGCCGCAACGTCGTCACCGCCGATGACGTTCAGATCGGCGTCGAGCGGCGCCATGCCGGATATGAACAGCAGATTGCCGAAGCGCACCGCATCGCAGTAGTGGCTGATCGGCGGATTGAGGCCGGGGACCGAAATCTCCTGACGCTGGCTGTTTGCGGACACTTACCTTTTCTCCATGTTAAGCGGCACGGGGTCGATATGGCTGAGGGTCTCGCCGCCTGAATGCCGACCGCTCAGAATGAAATAGATGACGCCCGACGCCGCGCTGCGGATGTGGTCGGCAAGGGCGGTGGCTGCGAGGTTCGGGTCGCGCTTGCGCAGCAGTTGAAGCAGCGAGGTGTGCTCCACGCCCGGCATTTCGGGCATGTGGTAGAGGTCGATATACATCATCAGGAAGGGCTGGATCGCTTCCTGCGCGCGGGCGATCTCGGCGAGAAGATGCGGCATGCCGGCCGCCGTGTAGATCATCTCGTGAAACTGCGCGTGAAGTTGCACCCAGAGCGGCCGGTCGCTGCTGGCGCGGTCCATGCGTTTGAGCTGGGCTTCGAGGTTGGCGAAGTCCGTTTCGGTAAGATGCGGCACCGCCCGTGCCACGGCGAGGCACTCAAGCGCCACGCGGATCTCGAACAGTTCGATGATCTGGTTCGGCGAGCGGGCGGTAACGAACGGCCTGCGGTTGGCGCCGAACGTGACAAGCCCTTCGAGATGAAGCTGGAGCAGCGCCTCACGCACCGGCATCCGGCTGACCCCGACCGCCTTGGCGACCTGCTCGGGGCGGATCTGCATGGATGCGGCCAGCGTGCCCGAGAGAATCTGCTCCTTCAGGTAGGCATAAGCGGCTTTTTGCGCTGTTCCTCCCAAGTGGCTCTCCTAATTGCCGGTTAAAAGTGTATCCACTTTATATCGCTGTAAATCCCCAAAGACAATCAGGTTGTTCATGTAATACTGGTATTTTTATGATGAGAAGATTGGTCATCAAATAAATATGTTGCGAACATCAGATAATTCGTATCCAATTATTCGGCCAACAGGAGGGAGCAACATGGTGACGACCCGGCGCGACGTTTTGAAATTGATGGGGGCGGGAGGGGCCTTGGCGTGGGGCGGCGGCTCGCTCGTTCACGCCCAGGGCAATTCCGTAACCATCACCAGTCTTGGTGGAAAATGGGAGCAGTCGATCCGCGAGCACTTCATTCCGCTGTTCAAGAAGCGGACGGGGGCCGAGGTGCGGGTGGTGCTGGGCGGTCCGTCGCAGTGGACCGCGCAGATCGAGGCGCAGCCCAACCGGCCACCGCTTGATGCCGTCGACAACAGCGAACTGCTTGCCATCGCGCTGAAGGACAAGGGGCTGGTCGTCAAGCTGACCCCCGACAAGGTGCCGAACCTTGCCGATACGCCGGATCTGTTCCGCAAGCCGTTCGATGACTACGGCGCATCGTATCAGTATTCGACCTCGGCGCTGTTCCACAATCGCGAGAAAGTGCCGCAGCCGCCCAAGACGTGGACCGAGTTCTTCGAGCGCGCTGCCAAGGGCGAATTCGGCCGCGCCGTGACGTTGCCCGATATCTCCTACCCCTGGGCGCCGCACATCATCTGGCACTTCGCCACCGCGCTCGGCGGCAGCGTCGATAACCTCGATCCGGCCTTCGAGGCGCTGCGCAAGATCAAGCCGTATGTCGTCAAGTTTTGGTCAACTGCGTTGGAAGTCGAGCGCATGGTGATCTCCAAGGAAGTCGATATCGGCTATCTGTGGGACGGCCGTATCACGGCGATGATGGGCGACAAGAATCCGGCCTTGGCCTTCAACCGGCCTGGTCCGAACTCGGTGGTGGTGCTGACGCCGGCGCAGGTCATCAAGGGCGGCAACGAAAAGCTCGCCCTCGAATGGGTGAACACGCTGCTCGATCCCGAGCCGCAACTGCAATACTACAAGCTGATCAACTTCACCCCGACCAATCGCAAGGTGATCATCCCTGACAACATGAAGCCCAACGTCATGCCGCTCAGCGAGGGTGTGACGCCGCCTTACGCCGAACTGGCCAAGGTGACGTCGCGCATCGTCGATCGCTGGAATCGCGAGATTCGCGGCTGATCGCAACGAAACGAGGCTGACGTGTCAAAGTCGTCGACCGATCTCGGGCAGCTCGCACGGATTGTGCTGCTGCTGCCCGCCACGATCATCGTGATCGTCGGCTATGTGCTGCCCAGCCTCGTTCTTGCGGCGATGAGTTTTGGCATCGTGCCGGGCAACTGGTCGTTCTCCACGGCCACCACCAGCCACTATGCCAGGCTCATCGGCGATATCTATTATCTCCGCGTCGTCGGCTACACGCTGCTTCTTGGCATCATCGTCTCCGTTCTGACCGCCATCCTCGCCTTTCCGGTCGGGTACTATCTGGCGCGTTCACGCAGCCGGCTCACCAGCCTTTACGCGGTTCTGACCTTCACGCCGCTGGCCGTCGGCATGAACATGGTGACGCTGGGCTGGATGGTGATCCTCGGCAAGACCGGCTTCATCAACGCGCTGTTGCTGCAGGGCGGGGTGATCAAGGATCCGCTCCAGTTGCTTTACGGCTGGGGCGCGGTGATCGTCGCCATGGTGCATGTGGTGTTTACGTTCATGGTGCTGCCGATCGAAGCGGTGGTGCGGCAGATCGATCCGTCGCTGGAGAAGGCCGCGCGCATTCTTGGCGCGGGGCCGATCAGAACCTTTGTCGAGGTGGTGCTGCCGCTCAGCCTTCCGGGGATTGCCGCCGGCTTTCTGATCGTGTTTCTCCAGGTCTGCGGCGCGTTCGTGCTGCCGCTGCTGCTTGGCGGGCAGGGGTTTACGTTGATGCCGATCGCGATCTGGGAGCAGATTACGGTATCGTTCGATCGTTCGTTCGCCGCCACGCTGTCTGTCGCATTGATCCTTATTTCGATTGTCGTGATGCTGTTCCAGATGCGCATCATGCGCGAGAAGTCGCTCGTCTGATATGTCGCTCCGCTACCTCAGCATCTATTCCGCAATCCTCAGCGTCGTCTTCGTCTTTCCGCTGCTGATCGTGGTCGCCGTCTCGCTCGATCCGGGCGACTACATCCGCTTTCCTGTCAGCGGCTATAGTCTGCGCTGGTACGTCGAGATGTGGTCCAATCAGACCATTCTGCTGGCGCTGAAGAACAGCCTGATCGTCGGCATCGCCTCCAGCCTGATCGGCGCACTGGTCGCCGTGCCTGCGGCGCTGGTGATCGCCAGGGGCGGGTGGTTTCTCGAACAGGTCGCCTATCCGTTCTTTCTGTCGTCGTTTACCATTCCCTGGCTGGTGTACGGGTTGGCGCTGTTGTTCTTCTGGAGCGCGGCCGGCCTCGACCTGTCGCTGACGACGCTGATCGTCGGCCATACGGTGATCGCCATTCCCTACATCCTGCGCGTGACGCTCGCGGTGCTGCGCGGAATGCCGCCCAATCTGGTGCGTGCCGCGCGTATCTCGGGCGCCGCGCCGTGGCAGGCCTTCTTTTATGTGACGCTGCCGTATATCCGCTCCGGCCTGATTGCTGGCGTATCGTTCGCGTTCGTTGTGTCGTTCACCAATATCCCGGTGTCGCTGTTCATCACCACGGCGGACAACATCACCCTGCCGGTCGCCATCTTCAATTACATGGTCAACAATTTCGAGCCGATGGTGGCCACCATCTCGGTTGTTCAGGTGGCGATGATCGGCGTCATTCTCGTTGCTGCCCGCAAGATCGGACGGGTCGAAAGGTCGTAGGATGCGTGAGAGTTTTGACCTCGAACTTCGTTCCATCGAGAAGCGGTTCGGCGATGTAACCGTCGTGCGCGGTGTGTCGTTCACGCTGGCCAAGGGCGAGTTTGTATCGCTGCTTGGGCCGAGCGGCTGCGGCAAGACCACCACGCTGTCGATGATCGCCGGATTCGAGGCGCCCTCGGGCGGCGAAATCCTCATCCGCGGCCGCAGGATCGATGCGCTGCCGCCGGAGCGGCGCGACATCGGTATGGTGTTTCAGAACTATGCGCTGTTTCCGCATCTGAGCGTTGCCGACAATATCGGGTTTGGCTTGCGGATGCGCGGGGTGCGGGCGGCCGACGCGCGCGGCGAAGTCGAAAGCAGCGCGCGGCTGGTCAAGGTTGATCATCTGCTTGATCGCATGCCGCGCCAGCTTAGCGGCGGCCAGCAGCAGCGCGTGGCGCTGGCGCGGGCGCTCGTCACCAAGCCGGCGCTGGTGCTGCTCGACGAACCGTTTGGCGCGCTCGACCGATTGTTGCGCGAGGAGTTGCAGATCGAAATCCGTGCATTGCTGCGTCGACTGAACATTACCACGGTGTTCGTCACCCACGATCAGGACGAGGCGCTCTCGATGTCCGACCGCGTGGCCGTGATGTTCGATGGGCGGATCGAGCAGATCTCGACGCCGCAGCAGCTTTATTCCATGCCCGCGACCCGCAACGTCGCCGGATTTATCGGCAAGGGAACGTTCCTGCGTGGCACGGTGAGCGGCGAGGGCGTGCTCAGCAGCAAGCTTGGCAATTTCGGATTGCCGACCTCGCAGGCTGCGCCGGCAACCGCCGAGGTCGACTATTTCCTTCGGCCGGAAGCGGTGATGGTGACGGATCAAGTCAACCTGTATCCGAACGAGGTCAGCGCGCAGGTCGCGGCGATGACGTTTCTCGGCGACCGCCAGACCCTGATTGCCGACGCCGACGATGGCACCCGCTTCTTCGTTCAGGCGCGTCACGATGCCCCGGCGCTGCCGATCGGCTCGAAAGTTCGCCTTGGCTGGGCGACCGAAAGCGCTGCCGTCTTCCCCGTCGCATCTGCCGGCTGATTGCCGAACCGCGTCGCGGTTGGCCGCATAGCGGGTGATGTCACGTTCACGACAGGAACAGGAGTAAAAATGAAACTGGTGAGATTTGGCGCCGCCGGCCGCGAGAAGCCCGGCTTGATCGATGGCGACAACCGGCTGCGCGACCTGTCGGCCGAGGTGGCGGACTGGACCGGCGAGGCGCTGTCGCCGCAGGGTCTTGCCAGGATCAGGGCGCTCGATCCGGCCTCGCTGCCGCTGGTCGAGGGCACGCCACGTCTCGGCGCCCCGGTCGGCGGCGCGC
>JBARWE010000085.1:0-2416 GCA_049646625.1 Xanthobacteraceae bacterium | reverse complement strand
ACCGCATGCTGCTCGGCGATGCCGACGTCGAAGGCGCGTTCGGGGAACGCCTTGGCGAAGATGTCGATACCGGTGCCGGAGGGCATCGCGGCGGTGATGCCGACGATCCGGTCGTCTTTCTGCGCTTCCTTGACGAGGCTTTGGCCGAACACGTTCTGATAGGCCGGCGCGTTGGGCTTGGCCTTGGCCTGGGTGCCGGTCGCGACGTCGAACTTGACCACGGCGTGATACTTGTCGGCCGAGGCTTCCGCCGGCGGATAGCCCTTGCCCTTCTGCGTGACGACGTGAACGAGGATCGGCCCGTTCTCCATGTCGCGGACGTTCCTGAGCACCGGCAGCAGGTGGTCGAGATTATGGCCGTCGATCGGGCCGACATAATAGAAGCCGAGTTCCTCGAACAGCGTGCCGCCGCCGACCATGAAGCCGCGCGAATATTCCTCGGCGCGGTTGGCGCGGTCGGCGAGTACCTTCGGCAGGTGCTTGCTGAGCTGCTTTCCGGCCTCGCGCAGCGAGCGGTAGGTCTTGCCTGAGTAGAGCCGCGACAGGTAGGCCGACATCGCCCCGACGGGCGGCGCGATCGACATATCGTTGTCGTTGAGGATGACGATCAGGCGCGAGTTCATCGCGCCGGCGTTGTTCATCGCCTCGTAGGCCATGCCAGCCGACATCGCGCCGTCGCCGATCACGGCGATGACGTTATTCTTGGCCCCTGCGAGGTCGCGCGCCACGGCCATGCCAAGGCCGGCGGAAATCGAGGTGGAGGAGTGCGCCGCGCCGAACGGGTCGTAATCGCTCTCGGAGCGCTTGGTGAAGCCGGACAGGCCGCCGCCGGTGCGCAGCGTGCGGATGCGGTCGCGCCGTCCGGTCAGAATCTTGTGCGGGTAGGCCTGGTGGCCGACGTCCCAGATCAGGCGGTCGCGCGGAGTGTCGAACACATAGTGGATCGCCGTCGTCAGCTCGACCACGCCAAGCCCGGCCCCGAAATGGCCACCGGTCACGGACACGGCGTCGATGGTTTCCTGGCGTAGTTCGTCGGCCACCTGACGCAACTGAGTGACCGGCAGACGGCGCAGGTCCTCAGGGGTCCGAATGGTATCGAGAAGAGGGGTCTTGCTGATCTGTGTCACGGTCGTTTCCAGTTCTTCAAGCTCCTGATGGCCATCGCGCCAGCGCGCCGGCTATCCCTTGGCCAAGACGGAGCCTCCCGAGCCAGGACTAAGCTGTCCCGTTTGTAGCCTAGAATATATTCAGGTTCACCCCCGGCCACAGGGGGGCGCCGCCCGAAAACAGTCCTCAAATGATAATTCCCAATATTTCCAGATTGTTGGCTGGATGTGGGGGGCGGGCCGGGCAAACGGGTGAAGGATCCTGAAAGCGTCTCTACACTACAAAGGTCGAACCCGCCAAGGGGCCAAGTACCGGGGCAAGTATCGGGGCAAGTATCGGGGCCAGCGCGGAATACCGGCCGCCGGGTATGGGCGGCGCCCACGCCGGCCTGTCCACTATAACGCGCTCATCCTCGAAGCGTTGCAACCGCCCGGATTTTCTCAAGGGGCAGGCGGTGCGGCACGGCCGCTTGCCGCGGCACGCGACGCTTGCGTCGCTGGTGCCTCCAGGCTGTGCCACGCCGCGGCGCGGGTGGCCGCGTCGCCGGTGGCGATCGCCAGCGCCGGTTCCGGATGCGCCATGCGTGCGGCAAGCGACAGCGGCCCGCACACGATCATGAAGAAGTCGTAGGCGTTGGCGCGGTCGTTGGCCATGACGAACTGGAAGTGGACGCGGAAGAACTGCCAGCGAAACAGATTGTAGCGCGCCGGGTCGATCAGGTCGCGCAGCCGGACGATCGCGACGCGCGGATTGCGGCGCGCGGTGCCGACATCGAGGCCGTGCCCGGCGATCGGATCGAACGGGAAGAAGTTCATCACGTCCTTGCGCGACTGGCAGTCGAACCAATCGATCGACGGCTCCACTGCGAGGCGGCGTAACTGATCGCGGAAGTCGCGGGCGACCGGCAGGAAGCCGACGATCGGCAGGTTGCCGCCGACGGTCAGGAAAGCGATGTGGGCGTGGCGCCGGCCGAGGTCCGGGTCGATGGCGAGCGCCTGCGCCATGATCTCGACACCGAGAAACGAGCCGGAACTGTGGCCGACGACGATCAGCTCGTCGGCGTCGGTGCTGCGTGCCACCTCGACGAGATGGTGGGCGAAGCGTGCGATCCGTTCATCCCAGTCGGGCCGTTTGCGATGCGCGAACTGGTAGGTGAAGATGGTGTCGGCCATCAGGTAGAGCATGTAGGTGTAGGGTTCGCCCTTGACGACAAGGCCGGCGAGCACCCCGGCGAAGGCCAGCACGGCAGTGCCGGCGGCCGCGAGATCGGGCAGGCCGAGCGCCGCCAGCGCGCCGTGCACGGCGAGGC
>JBARWE010000084.1:0-2267 GCA_049646625.1 Xanthobacteraceae bacterium | reverse complement strand
TGAACCGGGATGACAGCATACGTATCTGGTGAGAATGGAATCGTGAATATAGAAAATATCCTTCTCACAGCACGAGAACGCCTGGTCACGATCAGCCATAAGGCGCAGCTCGTACAAGCTGCGACGCTTCTGGGTAACAGCCGGAACGATCTGATTGTTGCTTGCGAGGATACGGGCAGGATGGTCGGCGTCGTCACCCGCAGGGATATCGTCTCGCGGATCGGCCAATGCCAAGGCCATGCCTGTACCGCGTCGGTCGCTTCGGTCATGTCGCGCGATGTCATTTACTGCGGACCAACCGATACGCTCGAAGCAACATGGGGGCAGATGAAGGGACAAGGCTATATGTATATCCCGATCATCGACCACGAGCGTCGTCCGCTGGGCACTCTGAGCGCCCGTGATGTTTTACAGATTCTCCTGGGCGAGACCGAACATGAAGAATACCTGTTGCGCGACTATGTGATGGGTATCGGATACCGCTAAGGCCAGACTGTGCTCCAAGGATCGGTTTCGTCGTTATTAAGCCCGTTGCAGCTGTTGCCCAAGGTCGAATACCGTTGGTCTGGCCGTGCTGACGGTCTGCATCAAGATGAAAATTTTTCTGCTACAGTAAAATAGCTGAATTTTCCTGAGCTTAGCTGCGTGAGACCAGCCACGGGGGCTTTTGCAGCCCCCTCCAGACGTTCAGCTGACTCCAATCTAATTGAGCTGTGGGCGGTTTATATTCCCGCAGCAGCGCTGCAATGCTCGGATTTTTCCATGAGTCAGGGTGCGACAAAAGGGATTGCGTGATGGCGCAATTTCGACTCGACTTTACAATCTGATTGTGAGAACAAACAGAGAACAACAAGCAGAGGACGCGCGCCATGGCCATCCGAGCCGCCTACCGCCACTGCCGGACCACCGCCACGCCGGCCCGACTCACTGCTGCCGAGATCTGGTCGGTAGCTCGGGCGATCCGCGGACAGCTCGTCATCGAGGGTCTCGAACGGAAACTCGAGCTGGAAAGCGTGGTGCCGAGGATTCTTGAGCTGGAAATCAACGAGGTTGCGTTCGAAGTCGACTGGGACTTTGAACACAAGGTTCTTAACGCCGCCGGCAAGCCGGTGATGGGTGTTACCGAATACGATAAGGCTTCGCCCGACTGCGTGCTGGTTTCGGTGAACGGCCCGACGCTGAGCGGTATGGAGACACTGCTGCGCTCTACTATCGCGCACGAGCTTGGCCACGTCGTGTTCGATGCGCCGGGCTGGATTCGCGTGCCACCGACGGCGCCGGCTTATTCCGGCGTGCCGCCACCCGATCAGAGCCAGGATCGGCGGGAAGTTCGCGCCAATGAATTCATGGGTGCATTGCTGGTGCCGCCGATGCTGCTGCGGGTCGACCTGCAACGCCAGGCAAAGCGGCAGCATCTTCCGGCATCAGATTGTCCGTCCACTGTTGTTCCGGGCGCGGTGGCTTACGATGGCTCACGTCTTGATCACGATGCCGTCGAGGAGGCGATCTTTGAGCTCGCCGAACGCTACGGCGTATCGACACGCTTCTTGCAGGTTCGCCTTGATCGCTACGATCTGCTGCGTACCGGCCGCGACTGGAGCCTTCATTAAGATTTGAGGAGAGCACGATCATGGCATTCGGACCATGGGTCAGAGTCGCACGCGAGAGTGCTGGTATCTCGCTTAAGGACTTTGCGCAATCGATCGGTATCTCGCAGGCCTATTGGTCGCGGATCGAACGCGGACTTGAACTCGCGCCGAAAGATTCGCTGATCATCGCAGCCTGCGACCGACTGGGGCTCTCGACCGACCGCGCCTTCATTGCGGCGCAGCGGCTGCCGCCCGACATGCAGCGCGATCTTGAGTTTGCCGTTTCGGTCTATCGCGAATTCAAGGCGAAACGCCCAGCGTAACGCATTTCTCTGCCGCAACGTTTGTCGCCGAGGAACCTGGATGCAGCCAAGTCCGGGGTCGGCAGGATTTTGTTCAAACGAATCCTGGGGACGCAGCCATGATGGTGCAAACAAGATCAGAGGTCATCACCACCAGACAAGTGGAGCAGGCAAACGCCATCGATGCCAGGATGTTGCGCATCATGATGGCGTCGGCTGCCTATCATGCTCGCAAGGTTGCGCGCACCATGCGCCTGTCGAAGGTCGATCGCGAGGACGTCGAGCAGGAGATCCTGCTGGTGTTGCTGGAGCGGCGTCGCTTCTTTGATGCCGCGCGCGGTGCATGGTCCTCGTTTGCCGACCGCGTGGCGCGTCA
>JBARWE010000083.1:0-11681 GCA_049646625.1 Xanthobacteraceae bacterium | reverse complement strand
GTTCGGTTGTGATGGATGTCGAGCGCGGAGACGTGGACATAGGGCAGGTAGGCCGCGTCGATCGTTGCCTTCAATCCGGGCATGATGGTGAGCGAGGCGTTCACACCGAGCCGCAAGGAATGCCAGTCCTCGTTCTGGGTGATGGCCAGACGGTCGGGAGCGAAAGGTGTGCCGCAAACCGACTGCAGGTCCGGCAGCGCGATCTGTGTGCAACCAAACGAATCCTTGCGGTCGCGGTAGAAATTATAGCCGGCGAACAGGCCGATCTTGCCGAGCGGGCTTTCGAACAGGTCGGCACCGAGATCGAGCGTGGCATAGCCGATCGTCCCGGTGACATTGCCATGCGTGGTGTTCGAATAGGCCATTGCGAAATCAGGATCGGTCGGAAACCAGTCCTCATCATTCATATGGCCTGACGAATGGCGACCGAGTCCGGCAAACCCTTTCAGGAACAGGCGGTGCGGGCTGTCGATCCGCCAAAAGACTTCGCCGGAATGCGTTGTACTGCTGTAGGTGAGGCGCGATACCAGGTGGTCCTGGAACGCAGCCGCCGTCGACATCCCGAGGTCGTTTTGATAGCGGCCGGTGCTGTACCAGTAGCGTGAGCCGACTTCGATCCGCCAGTCCGCGCTCGGCGCCGGCATCTTTATCGGCAGGGCGCTGGATGGGGTGCCGGGTGCGCCGATGCCACGGTTGAAGTGATAGTTCAGGCCGACCTTGACCAGATGGGCGTCCTGCCTCACCTCGGTGGGCAGGCCCACCGTATCGATCAGGGTGGTCCGATCGAACGGGACGTCGAGGATGCCGCCGCCTGGCGCCTGGATACCACGAGCGGCGAACCGGGCGTAGCTGTAATCGGCCTTGATCGACCATGCGGCCGAGAGGGCGTGCTCGAAGCCGGCGCCGATCGTCCAGCCCCAACTGACGCCGTTCGCGCGCGCTGGCGACTGGGAAGAATAGTCCCAGGCATTGGTGGTGATCGATGCGTCGTTCAGGAGGAAGGCCGCGCCGCCCTTGATATAGGCCAGCGAGCGCCCGTACGGCCCGAAGACATGGCCGAGACGGCCGGTGATGGTCCCAAGGGCGCGGTCGCGAATGCGGCAGTTCGCGGATACGAACTGGCCGGAATAGGCGAGGCAGGTATCGGTGCCGTCGCCATCGACGGCGGAGATGTCCGCCTCGATCCCGAAGAGCCAGCCCGCCCCCGGAATCTGCCAGTTGTATCCCGCTTGCACGCCGGCAAAAGCCTTAGGGACGCGAACGGTGTCGCCGTAGATCGAGGGGCCGTAGGGGTTGGCGACGTGCGCCACGCCAAAGCCGCCGCCAAGGTGGCCGCCGAGGTAAAATCCGCTCCAGTTCGCCGGTGTCACCGCCGGCTGGACCGGGGCGCGCATGTCCGCAGCCGATACCGGCATCGCCACGCCAACGACAAGCGCCACGACAGCGCCTGTGCTCAACCGTCTCCTCATGTCTTTTCCCCGAGATTGCCCATCGCATGCAGGGTAGGGCGATTTGAGGAAAGAGAGTGTTAATCATGTTTATCGACCGGGGCAGGGTGGGCTATCCGGTCGTCGGACCTGCCGGAGGCTCGTGCAGGGCGACGATATCGGGGTTGCCATCGACACGCGGATAGAGCGCGCGCACTTTTGGATCGTGGCCGGGAATGATGCGGTCGGGATCGCCGGCCAGCCATTCCAGCGCCGCCCACCCCTCCATCATGTCGCCGATGTTGTAGACGATCGGAAATGGGTTCTTTCGCTGCATGTTGCCGTAGAAGTGGCTGGCGTCGGACGCCAGCACCACCGGCCCGCGTCGGGTCTCGACGCGCACCACTTGCAGGCCGTCGGAGTGGCCGCCGACACGGTGCACGGTAATTCCCGGCGCGATGAGGCCGTCGCCGTCGTGGAACGTGACACGCTCGCCGTAGACGTGGCGCACCATCAGGGTGACGTCCTCGACCGAAAAGGGGTGCCGCAACAGGCCGTGGCACATGCAGCGCCCCGTTGCGAAGGCCATTTCGCGATCCTGCAGGTGAAACCGCGCATTCGGAAAGCGGTCGAGGTTGCCGGCGTGATCGTAATGCAGGTGGGTGACGACGACGTCGCCGATGCTGTCCGGCGCGGTGCCGAAGCGCGCCAGCAGGTCGGCCGGGTTGATCATCAGGGTGCGGCCGCGTTCGCGCGCCGCCACGTCGTTGAAGCCGGTATCGACCAGCACCGTCCGCCCGGCGCCGCGGATCAGCCAAACATAATAGTCGAGGTCGGCGGCGTCGTTGTGGCTGTCGGGCGTGAGGTAGTTCATGTGCGGCTGCCGGCCCGTCATGGTGGCGTAACGCAGCGCGAAGATGTCGTAGGCGTTCAAGAGCCGCTCCTTGTTGTCGGACTTCCCCGATTACGGCTTTGATCCTAGTCTCCCTTCGTTCCGGGTGTCATCCTTCTCATGTAAGTGCCTGGTGCGCCGCGATGACCGGCGAGGGTCTGCTGACGATCCTGCGGCGGACGGCAGGCGTCGGCATCAGTCACAACAGTGGCCGGGACCGGGGCGCCGGTTGGGATGGTCCGGGCGCGTGCATGTGGCGGCGGTTTCTGGCATTGTCGCCGACCTCGACATGGTGGAAAACGATCGGGTTGCGCAAGCGCGGCGGCGGGAATCGTTGGCCGGCCATGGCGGCCAGGGCGGATAATGGCACAGGACGAAATCGGCGATGGCGGAGAGTGAAAGCGTAGTGCGGGACAAGCGTGGATCGGCGCTCTGGATCACGATCAACCGGCCGGACAAGCGCAACGCGATGAATGGCGAGGTTATCGCCGGCATCGCGCAGGGCTACCGCCAGGCCCATGACGATCCCGATGTGCGCGTGATCGTGCTGACCGGCGCGGGCGACCGGGCGTTTTGTGCCGGGGCCGACCTGCAAAACACCGGTGCTGCCTTTGCGATGGATTTCTCCCGGCCGAACGTCGACTATGCTGATCTGCTGCGGCTTGCGCAGAACGCCACGAAACCCTCGGTCGCCCGCGTCAACGGCGCCTGCCTGGCCGGTGGGATGGGGCTTTTATGCATGACCGACATGGCGGTGGCGGCCGATCATGCCCTGTTCGGCTTGCCGGAGGTCAAGGTCGGCGTATTCCCGATGCAGGTGATGAGCCTGCTGCAATCGATTGCGCCGCGCCGGCTGATCAACGAATGGGCGCTGACCGGCGAGCCGTTCGACGCCAACGCCGCGCTCGCCGCCGGGCTTGTCAACCACGTCGCGCCGGCGGCCGAACTCGATGCCAAGGTCGATTGGCTGCTCGGGCGTATCGTCGACAAGTCGCCAACCGCAATCCGGCGCGGCAAGTATGCCATGCGTGCCATCGCCTCGATGTCGTTCGACGAGGCGATCGCCTATACCGAGAGCCAGATCGCGCTGCTGGCGATGACCGAGGACGCCAGGGAAGGGCTGAAAGCTTTTGCCGAGAAGCGTAAACCCTCCTGGCCCGGACGTTAGCGGGATTGCAGTCTGCGGGCCGGAGGCGGGGGAAGCCGGCCAATGACAATTGCCAGCCATGGAGCCTTGCATGACGAGAGGAGAAACCTCGCGGCAGGGTGTTTTGCGAGAAGCTTGAGCAACGGAAAGACGGTTGTGATGATGTCGCGGGAGAATGTGCTGATTGCCGGTGGCGGGATCGGTGGCCTGGTGCTCGCGTTGACGCTGCACGAGATCGGCGTTCCTTGCACCGTGTTCGAGAGCGTTCGTGAATTGAAGCCGCTCGGCGTCGGCATCAATCTGCAACCCAACGCCGTGCGTGAACTGGAAGACCTCGGCATCGGAGAGGCCGACCTCGACAAGGTCGGCATCCCGGCGCGCGAATGGGCGCTGGTCGGCCTGAACGGCAAGGAAATCTACGCCGAGCCGCGCGGCAAGCTGGCCGGCTACAAGTGGCATCAATATGCCGTGCATCGCGGCCTGTTTCACCTGATGCTCTACCGCAAGGTGATCGAACGCCTCGGCCGCGAGGCGGTGAAACTCGGCCACAAGGTCACCGGCTATCGCAAACGGGCCGATGGCTCGGTCGTGGCGCTGGTCGAACTGGCCGCCGGCGGGGCGCGGCAATTCGAAGGCGCGCTTTTGTTCGGCGCGGACGGGATTCATTCCTCGGTGAGAGCGCAGATGCATCCGGCCCAGCCGCCGATCCACTGGGGCGGCACCATCATGTGGCGCGGCACCGCGCGCGGGGTGCCGATCCGCACCGGCTCGTCCTTTGTCGGGCTGGGCACCAGCCGCCATCGCGTCGTGCTGTACCCGATCTCGCAACCCGACGAGCACGGCCTGGCCGACATTAACTGGATCGCCGAAAAGACCTACGACACCGACCACGACTGGACCAGGTCCGGCTGGTTTCGCGCGGTCGGGCTGTCGGAGTTCGCGCACGAGTTTGACGGTTTCGTCTATGACTGGCTCAATCTGCCGGCGCTGCTGGCGAAAACAGACGTCGCTTATGAGAACCCGATGATCGACAGAGACCCACTGCCGACCTGGGTCGATGGTCCGGTCGCGCTGTTGGGCGATGCCGCGCATCCGATGTATCCGACCGGCTCGAATGGCGCTTCGCAGGCCATCATGGATGCCCGCATCGTCGGCCGGATCATGGTGGAGCGCGGCGTTTCGCCTACCTCACTGCGGGCTTATGACGATCAGTTGTGCGGCCCGATCGGCGAGGTGGCGCTGCGCAATCGCGGTGCCGGGCCGTTCGGGTTGCTTGGCATGGTCGAGGAGCGTTGCGGCGGCCAGTTCGATGCCATTGACGACGTGATACCGGCCGAGGAACGCGCCGCATTCATGCTGGCGTACAAGCAGGCGGCGGGCTTCGCCAAGGAGCGGCTCAACGCCGCGCCGCGGACTATTCCCCTCGGTGCGAGCGTGGCGAAAATTCCTGCTTGATGCGTGACCGGTCGGCGTGACCATAGGCTGGCCGAGATGGCGGAGAGGGAGTCCGCCCATGATTACATTCAAATAACTGATATTGTTTGAGAAAATCATTTATAATGATCTGTGTTACTAATTTGATTCCTAATGTAATCGGGCGCCCGACCACCGTTTCCGATGGCCGGGCCGGGCGGCGGCGCTGGTTAGATGGATAGCGCTGGGCTACTGGCCGCCGCCCGATCGGATTATGGCGCGGCCGGCGCTTGTCGCCCTGCGATCCACGCATCCAGCGCCGCCTTCAAGACCGACACGCGAACGCCGGGATTGTCATCCCCGAAGCTGGCGTCGGCCAGTCGGAAGGTCGCCAGGACGTGGTCGATCAATCCGGTGTCGGTCGCAGCCGTGCGGATTTTGGCAAGGTATGGCGCCGCGCTCGCCGCCTCGTCGGCATTTTCGTGGGCCGCCTCAATATCGCGTTTCAAGTTTTCAGCAATCCAAAGAGCCTCCAGCGATAGCTGAGATAAGCGGCTGTCGGCGCTGTCCGCCGAGGCAATATCATGCAGGAGTTCGTGTAGGATTCCGAAGCCCAGTTTCGCGTTCCAGGTCAACGATGGGTCAATTTCCGTTTTCGGGTTGTCGCTCATCGCTCCGCCCCCTCTTTCGACAGCGGCTCCGCCATCGTCGGCTTCGCGCCGTGCGGCCAGCGCACGCCGGCCGCCTCAAGCATTTTAAGTGCGCGCGTGGATGGTAGCGGTACAGACACATCACTTCGCGGGAAGTGGTAGCTCGCGGCGAACGTATTGCATGGCGTGTATTCCTCCTGCCAGCGACCATAGAGTTCGAGTCGGAGTAGCCGGGCCTCGTAATGTAGCCATTCAAGGTAGGCGTAGCGGGGATCGTGGTCGTCGTACTGACAGGTGGTGGGCAAGCCGGGATCGGCTGCAGGCAGCGTAGGCTGTGGCATTATAGTTACCTCTCGGTGGTCAATATTGATCTAACGGATCACATTAAGCCACAAGGGGCGCATAGTCGTCAAGCTTATTTATGATCCATTAGATCATATTTATTGACCAGCCGGCGACAATGGTGCACAAGCGGCTCATGCTCACTCCAGCGCAAATCCGCGCCGCGCGTGCCCTACTCAACTGGTCGCAGGCCGATCTTGCTGCCGCCAGCGGCGTCGCCCTGCAATCGATCAAAAACATCGAGACAGGAAAGACCGACCCGCGCCTATCGACTGCCACCGCGCTCTGCCGCGCCCTTGAAACGGCCGGCATCATCTTCATTGACGACGGTCAGTCGACAGATGGCGGGCCGGGTGTGCGTCTAGCGAAACGCCAAGTGGAGTGAAGTTGCGCGCTTGCCGGTGTCGCCGTCCAGGTCTAGACGTGCGGCTCTGGAGAGACTTCAAAATGCTCAGCATTCCGCGACGATATAGCCATTTCATCTTTGGTGTAATTCAGGCCGGCCTAACAAGCTTTATCGCTGCCGCTATTGCCAGTATCTCGCTTTGGGGAAGTGGCCGCTTTCTTGCAAACTGGATGCTGTCCTGGATTGTTTCTTGGATCATGATGCTGCCGGCAGTTCTCTTCGCTGCGCCTTTGATTCAGTTCGTTGCGGTTCATCTGACGCGGGAAGAATCGGCAGACGTCACATAGCGGCGCCGAGTTGATGGAGATCGACGAAAATCTCCAGCGCGCCGAGTTGTCGCCCGCCGAAGAGGCGATGCATATCGCGCGGCGGAAGGTGGTGTGGGAAGGTTTGCAGAGACAGCAATCATCGGAAGAAAGTGGGAGATTTTCTCCCACTTTGCCGAAGCCGAAAACTGGCCGTGGTAATAAACAGTTCGCCAACGAAGTCGCATCGGTCGTTGGCGGCGGGCGCAACGCGGAGTCGGTTAAGCGTGATGTCAACCTGAAAATTCGCCGCGCCGAAGAACTCGGCTCCGACCTCGCAAAGATCGCAGGCACCAGTCTTGATAAAGGCGTCGAAATGGACGCGCTTATTAAGATGAGGGAGGGGGACCCCAGGCCTCTCGCGATTTCTTGTCGTTTTCTCGTAGGCCTGTCGCGTTAAGCATTATGTGCCATCGAGGTTGCGACAGGGCCTATCTGAGGTATCAAGCCTAGCGTACGAAGCAGGGGAGGCAGGCTTGGATATCCGTGCATTTATCAAACCGTTGATGACGGGATTTGCCATCCTAGTATCAACCCAATGTCTGGCTGCGAATGTTCCGGAACGCTTCAGGGGCGTATGGCAGGCGGTTGAGGAGCCGGGCCAGACGTGCAGGACTTCCGACTGGAATTCAGATCGTCACACGGATACGCATCTCAAGATCGATCCGGGACTTGTCCGCTATCATGAAAGCAATTGCCGGTTCAAAACCGTAACTCGCCCAAAGCCTGTACTCGACAGTGGCGCCGTCCATGTCGTGATGACGTGCGAAGGCGAAGGCGAACGATGGTCGTTGACGGAGGTTTGGAAAATCCTCTCCATAGAAGGAAACGACATTCTTGCCATGGCCAACGTCAGCAAGCAGCGCCCTGCGATCGGTCTTTACCGAAAATGCGGCGATGACGGCGGAAAAGCGCAAAAGGTCCAAAAGAATATCGGCGCTGCTGCCGGAGCAACGCAATCTCCGGTATTGACCGCAGGGCGTCATTGTTATGCCCAGAAAGATGAAGGGGCGGAATTCAGCCTGAGCATTGAGCCATCGGGCGCGGCGTCGTTTGCAGTCGACATCGCTAACCCGCGCACGAAGCACCTGTGCTTCGCGGGGGGGACGGCAACGAAAACGGCGCAAGGCTGGCGCTATGTCGACACAAGCCGGCCGGGTGAGACGTGCCGATTGGATATCGAAGTATCCGACCGCATTCGCTTTCGTTTTGAAAATGATGGTTGCGAGCGTCGTTACTGCGGCGCTAGGGCCTCTATCGCATCGCTCGAATTATCGGCACAAGACAAGATGAAGTCCTGCCCTCGGTAATTGGGAAAAACTTGGCCGCCCTCGTTCGGTTGTCGGGGTGAGGGGCTATTGCCTAGGCGATATTGTGGGCATTGCTGGAAAGGTTGGCAAAGAGATGGAGCGGGAACCACGTGACATGCGGACGAGCGATTCGGGCCATCAATATCTAAGGATGGTTGAGTGGCTGCGTTTGTTCCTTGCATCCCTTTTTGTGGTCGTGGCCGTTAATGGTGGAATGGTGGTCCATGCAAATGACGATCCGATCACACCGGAGGTGCAGGATCGCATCAATGCATTGCCATCATCCGTACAGGTGATGACGGACATCGATCGTGTAACGGACGAGTGTCAACGCGACTTTTATATGAAGACCTATCAAAAATGTTCCTGTGTTCGCTTACAATACGCAAAGGCCAGAGTAGACGACCCTCATTCTCGCTGGGATGATGTGCGTCGCCGTATGCTCCTCAGCCTTGGTGGCGTTTGTCATAACCGTCCGGCTGTCGTTAGACATAAATTTGATGATTGCGTCTCACGAACCAAAAGAACCTACGGGCTTCTCACAGAAGAAGAGATCAAGAGTTACTGCCGATGCTACGCCGATAACATCGGCGACAGACTTATGACTGCTGATAAGGCGATGATCAATGTCCCCCGCAACTGGATGGTTTCCGCCAGGCAGAAGTGTGGGAATGCCAATCTCCTCAAAACAACGCGTGACAGATTCAAGAATCTGAATCGTAAACAATAGATTTGTCCAATTGTATTGAGGACTCGTCTGAGGCTTAGCTAGAACGGCAGGGCTTGCAACGAAACGAGACGGGATAGGTGATGGCCACTACAGCGCCCTTCGCTTCTGCGCGTCACGAACCGTTGCAACCACCTGCGTCGGCAATTCGGCGCGCAGCCGCGCGACTTGCGCCTCCACGCGAAGCAGTCCTTCGCGGTCGGCGCCGCGGGCGTCGATCGCGATTGAGACGGGCGCGGTGATCGCGCTCCTGCTCGCGGCTGACGTCACTTTCGGCAACGTCGGTGCCGTGAACTGCGGCAACACCGGGCCGCCGTCGGCATAACCGCGCCGGCCGAGGCGCAGAAGCCGCCGCCGGCGGCGGCGCGCTTCCGACGCATGGCTGCTGCATGGGCGTCCTTAGCCATCGAGCAGGACTGGCTCGAAGGACGCATTGCACCTAACGAGCGCGCGGCAGAACTCGCGAGCGGAACAATCGATCGGCTGCGCCAGCAGGGCGTTAGCAATGCCGACGCGGAGAGTCGAAAACGCACTTTAGTGGGCGGGCCAGCGGAGTTTCGAGACGCCCGCGTCGACAATGGTGAGTCCTAATCAAGTAAATCGTCATGCTCCTCATCGTCGGCCGCCCACGCGACCTTCGATGCGTCAACGGGTGTGGCGCCCATACTGCTGAGGCAGAGACGAAGTAACGATAACGCCTTCGTGCCGACTTCCTCACCGGATTGCAGTCGCGCCCGCATAACCGATGCAATCTCGACAAGCGCGCGATGCGAATGGTTGAGCCAGGGCAGCTCGCCGGCAAACTCGCGCCATGCCGCAGCCTGCGTATCGTTGAGCCATGACGGCGGATCGCCGAAAGCGTCAGCGGTCGGCTCGTTGCGACGATAGCGCTGAGGATTTTTGATATGGCGGCCTTCGGTGCGCGCCTTTGTTATGGGTGTGCGTGGTCGTGCCAATTTCCTACCCTAGGGTTCTGATTTGTGGAAGCGCGCGTTGTGGTTGGGCGCCGGTCCAGAGGGGCGAAGGTCTGAGACTTTTTCGGTACCCCGGCGCTGGTGGCGAGGGACAGGCGAATGCCGTTCGTAGAATCCTCCATCGCGCCAGCGTGCGACTGAGCGGTGTTCAGAACTGTGGCGGAAATCTGGCGCGTTCCTTCATCCTTGGTTCAGCGCCGAGGGCGTGGAATCAAAGCGATCTAAGGAAATCTGGAGGACAGCATGAAGCTTTTGGCATCCATCCTTCTTGCCGCCGGCGTCGTCGGAATGGCGTCTGCGGCACAAGCTCTGCCGGTCGCCCCGACGGCGGCACCGACGAGTGCTATCACCGAGATCGGATGGCGCTGCGGACCAGGCTGGCACGTCAACCGATGGGGCACGTGCGTACCTAACCGGCACTTTTATCGACCACGGAATTACTGGGCGCCACCCCGCTTCTACGGGCCTCGACACCATCATTGGCGTCAGGACCGCTGGCATAACCATCGTCACTGGCGGCGGTGGTGACGGCCAAATAAGCCCGGCCGGAGCCGGGCTTATTTTTGTCTACCCGCATCATTCCGCACGGCGATGCCATGTCATATTGAATTGTACTTGAGAAGTTCCCGCCCGCAGCTATGCTGCGGGTATAAAGGATTGGCTTGAGTTCAGCATTGGTGTTGGACTCGCGTTAACCGCGGGCCTATTCGCGTTCACCGCCGGAATGGCGGTGTGGACGATGTTGAATCCGGATAATCCGGCTATACGGGTGGCGCGGTATTATCTCGGGTAGGCTAGGCCACCACCTAGCGGCACCGTCCTCAGATATCTTAACATCTCACTGGTCGGATACCGTGGACGAGCGCTGGTTTTGCAGCGAGGCCGTGGCAAGAGCGGCGTCGGTCGCGGCAACGCCGTCGCGCTTTTCCTTGGGCTTTTTCTCATTGCTTTCTTTGGGCGCGAGATTCGATTTAGTTTCGCTCATTAATCCTCCAAATATTTCGCGGGTGACTCGGTGCGCCGCACCTCATCGACCGTCATCGCGTAGCAGACGCCGTCGTCGACGATCACGACGAAACGCGGCGCGTGCTCGTCACTCGTCAGGCCGACAACAGTGCACGCGCACCACGTTCGCTTGCCGGTGCCATCGAGCACGGAAAATTCGGCTGGGAATTCGTTAATCGAAATCATCGAATTCCTCGCCGCCACATTTTTTCCTGCATCCGACGCCGCGCGGCTGCAGCGTTATTGCTGCGGACGCTGGCGGAGGTGGTTTCATAGGCCGGAAATGCTGTTAGGGTCACTTCCAGCAGGTCTGCATCTGTGATGGTGCGCAACGGCAAACGATCACCGCCGTCGTCCCATGCTTCGGCACGTACCCTGAAACCGAAGCTGCAACCTTTGACATCCTGTCGTCCGACCGTACCAAGCGCGGTCTGGCCCTCCGGCGTAGATGGATCGACCTGCAGTGAAAAATAAAGGCCGATTCGATCCTGTTGGAGCGAAAGCGTTCCGGCCGATACACGACCGAGCACGCGTCCGGAATCGTGAGCAAGCAACATCACGACGTCGGAATGCTCTCGCAGGGTGCGGGTGAAGGCCCCCTGCGCGATACGCTCTCGAAACTCGCCGGCGATGACTGTTTCGGCGTTGAACATCACGGCATAGCCGGAGATCACGTTATCGGCCAAGCGCTTTCTCCGCGGTGTTTAGTTTGGCCTCTTTGCGACCCAACTTGGACTTGGCGCGAAGTTCGCGTGCGATCTCGATCGGATCTTTATCGCTATAGATTTCACGTTTGCCCGGCAGCGTGATCTGCCGCTTGCTTTTCTGGCGCTTTTCGCGGCCGGTCTCGGCAGTTTCAAACATCGTATCCGGCCTCCTTCGCGTCGCGCAGATAGCGTGTCAGATGCCCGTCATGACGATCGCCGCAGAATGTTGGGCGCATCGGCACAAGGCTGGTCCACGCGACATCGTTAGCGACAAGATCATCAACAAGGGCGTCGTAGTCCGCGCGCGCGTCCTGTAGCGCCGTCGCGGCTGCCACCATTGCCTTAACCCGCCGGGCATATTCGGGGCGAACTGCTG
>JBARWE010000082.1:0-3882 GCA_049646625.1 Xanthobacteraceae bacterium | reverse complement strand
AAATTATGGCAAAAGCTGGTGGTCCCGAAGTTGTGGAAAATCAAGCTAGCTCTTGATCTCCCAGGCCCCGCGATAGCGGGCAAAGACCCTCTGCCCTGTCGGGCCGAACAGCACCACTTCGTAAATTTCGTTAGGAGTTCCAGGGACTTCCATACCCGGTGAGCCGATCGGCATGCCTGGAACGGCGAGGCCAATGGCAGCCGGACGCTCAGTTAGCAGGCGCCGGATGGCCGACGCCGGGACGTGCCCTTCGATCACAAAACCGTCGATTTCGGCCGTGTGGCAGGATTCTAAAATAGCCGGAATACCGAGGCGACGCTTAAGAGGCTCTAAGTCGCTCGATTCGTGAATCTGCGTACCGAACCCGGCACCGCGCAGGTGCTCAACCCAGATGGAACAGCAGCCGCAACTCGGATCTTTATTTACGACAATGAGCGGTGCCGCTGCCGCACCACGTACGGCGACACCAACGGCCGCGACAGCAAATCCGAACACAACAGTCCTGCGCGCGAGATAAGGCATGTTCCCTGCTTCCTGTCCGCTACCGATCCGTCCTGCTGACAACCGCCATCAGTTCTTCGATCTTACGGCGTTGTTCGGCTTTGTTTCCTGAGTTTATAGCGTACTCAACACAATGACCCAACTGGCCCTGCAAGACCCGTTCCTCCGGTTGCCGCAATGCTACGCGATCGGAGGCATCTGGGTCACGACATTGATACAGTAATGGGTCACTTGGTGGCGCTGACCGAGGTATACCCCCACAGGGTATCTGATACAATCCTCGAGCCGAAGGAATTTGCACATGACGGCGACAGCACGAAAAGTGGAGCAGAAACAAACTGGTTGCTGTGACGGAGGACGGGTGGCGGCAGCTGCCACGTCGGTTGGAGATGGGCCTCATCATGGGCATGTGCATGGACATGCAGCGAGCGATCACCTGACCGCTTCGGATGTATCGGCGAACGCCGTTCGCGATCCCGTATGCGGAATGGTCGTCGACCCACAAACCACGTCTCACCGCCATCAATTCGAGGGCCGCACCTATTACTTCTGCTCCGCGGGCTGCCTGTCGAAGTTCAAGGCCGAACCAGGAAAGTATTTGGCCGGAGAACCAAAGGCAGAAGCCCCCGTGCCCGAAGGTGCGATCTACACCTGCCCGATGCATCCGGAGATCCGGCGGGTGGGCCCCGGCTCCTGCCCGATCTGCGGCATGGCGCTGGAGCCGGTTCTCGCGACGACGGAGACGGGTCCCAACCCCGAGCTTGTCGATATGACGCGCCGGTTCTGGATCGGCACGATGCTCGCCCTCCCCGTCGTCGTTTTGGAGATGGGTTTCCACTTCACCGGCTTGGCTCAATACGTGAGCCATACCACGTCGAACTGGCTTCAGATGATCCTGGCGACCCCGGTCGTGCTGTGGGGTGGATGGCCGTTCTTTGTCCGCGGCTGGCAATCGGTGGTCAGCCGCAACCTGAACATGTTCACCCTGATCGCGATGGGGACCGGCGTCGCCTGGATCTACAGCATCGTCGCCACCCTGGTGCCGGGTGTCTTTCCGGCCGCGTTTCGGGGTCCAGAGGGGGCGGTTGCGGTCTACTTCGAGGCGGCGGCGGTCATCACCGTTCTCGTGCTACTCGGCCAGGTTCTCGAACTACGGGCGCGAGAGACGACCAGCGGCGCCATCCGCGCCCTTCTTGACCTTGCCCCGAAGACTGCTCGCCGGCTCAATAACGACGGAAGTGAGGAAGAGGTTCAGCTCGACACGGTCCATGTCGGCGACCGGCTTCGTGTCCGCCCCGGCGAGAAGGTGCCGGTTGATGGCTCGGTCCTGGAAGGCCGCAGCGCCGTTGACGAGTCGATGGTTACCGGTGAATCGATGCCGGTCACAAAGGAGGTCAGCGCCAAGGTGATCGGTGGCACTATGAACCAGAGCGGCGCGCTCATCATCGAGGCCGAGAAGGTCGGGCGCGACACCATGCTGTCGCAGATCGTACAGCTTGTCGCCGATGCGCAGCGCAGCCGGGCGCCGATTCAGCGGCTCGCCGACCAGGTCTCCGGCTACTTCGTGCCGGCCGTGATCGCGGTGGCGCTTCTCGCCTTCGCGGCGTGGGGCATCTGGGGTCCGGAGCCGCGATTCTCCTACGGCCTCGTCGCCGCCGTCGCGGTGCTCATCATCGCCTGCCCGTGCGCGCTTGGGCTCGCGACCCCTATGTCCATCATGGTCGGCGTGGGGCGTGGCGCACAGGCCGGGGTGCTGATCAAGAACGCCGAGGCACTGGAGCACATGGAAAAGGTCGACACCCTGGTGGTCGACAAGACCGGCACGCTGACTGAGGGCAAGCCCGCGGTCACGGCGATCATACCAGCACCGAACTATACGGAAACGGAGGTGCTGCGGCTCGCGGCGAGCGTCGAGCGGGCAAGCGAGCATCCGCTGGCCTTGGCCATCGTGCGCACTGCGGAAGAGCGCGATGTCGCAACCGCCCAGGTCTCAGGGTTCGATTCACCCATCGGAAAGGGGGCGCTCGGGACGGTCGAGGGTAAGCACATTGCGCTCGGCAATGCCAAGTTTCTCGCCGAACTGGGTGTCAACGTCACGGTGCTGGCAGCCCGCGCGGAAGAACTCCGCACGGACGGCGCGACAGCCATCTTTATGAGCGTTGATGGAGTTGTTGCTGGCGCGCTCGGGATCGCCGACCCGATCAAGCCGAGCACGCCCACGGCACTCAGAGAGCTCAAGGCCGATGGCATTCGGGTGGTGATGCTGACCGGCGACAACTGGACCACTGCCAAGGCCGTGGCGCACCGATTGGGGATCGAGGATGTGGAGGCCGAGGTTCTGCCCGACCAGAAGAGCGCCGTTGTCCAACGCTACAAGGCTGCCGGCAAGGTCGTCGCGATGGCGGGCGACGGCGTGAACGATGCACCAGCACTCGCGGCCTCCGATGTCGGTATCGCCATGGGCACCGGGACCGATGTCGCCATGGAAAGCGCTGGCGTGACCCTGCTGAAAGGCGATCTGACCGGAATTGTCCGGGCTCGGCACCTGTCTCAGGCGGTGATGGGGAATATCCGTCAGAACCTGTTCTTCGCCTTCATCTATAACGCGCTTGGTGTGCCGGTCGCGGCAGGTGTGCTCTACCCATTCTTCGGCATTCTGCTATCGCCGATCATCGCGGCGGCGGCGATGGCGCTGTCATCGGTCAGCGTGGTCGGGAACGCATTACGTCTAAGAGCAGTACGGCTTTAAGGCGAGACGACGGTGGCCAAATTTTCTCAGCCACCGTCCCACTCCTTCACTGAATATTCCACAACATCGCAGTACAGAGATCATGGAGGCCATACCCCGAGTATGGCACGCTTCCATCGTTCGAACGCTTCGTGATTGCCGACCGCATCAGCTCAACCTTATAGAGAGTAGCAGCAAGCCATCTTTCATCACAGGTCGCTTCTGCATTGGACCGTTCACAGTACTCCATAATACGAACTGTTACTCGAACTCATCACGACCGCTCGGCAGCTCGACTACATACATCTACCGTCCGAGCACCGACTTGATCGTATGGCCGCCGCCATAGATCGCGAGCCAGAGTCCGGCGAAGCCGAGCAGATGCTCCCACGGGATCGGCGCAATCGACGCGCCCATGGTGGCGTTGACGATCGGCAAAATCACGCCGTTCCATGACCACAGGAACAACAGCATCCACGACATTGCTGGGCGCCAGCCCCAGGAGAAGACGCTACCGCGCTCGTCCTCGCGCTCCAGCATGCGGTTGCGCTGCGCGGTCGCCATCGTGAGATAAGCAAGCCATTCGGCGCTGCGCTCGTGCTCGACCGCCTGGATCTTCGCAGCCGCGTTGGCATCGGCTTCAATCGCAGCCT
>JBARWE010000081.1:0-5295 GCA_049646625.1 Xanthobacteraceae bacterium | reverse complement strand
CGGCGACGCGGGCCGGGTCGCAGCCTTGTGCCAGCCAGCCGGTGAGCAGCGCGCCGCCCATCTTGCCGGCGCCGGCCAGCACGATGGTGCCGGGGAGCTGCGCCAGCGCGCTCGATAAATCAGCCTTCGATGGTTCGGTGTTCGATGGTTCGGTCATGGCCGGGTCCTGGCGGGGATGCGTTGCGCGAGCCTATCACGGCCGTCACGCCTCGCCGACGGTGTCGAACATCGCCGCGCTCATCGCCTCGTCGGCGCTCTTGCCGGCCCACACCACGAACTGGAAGGCGCTGTAGTAGCGGTCGCAGGCGTGCAGCGCGCCGGCCATCAGCAGTTCGCACTGTGCCGGCGTCGCCGTCATGCCGTCGGGCAACAGCAGCGCCTGCCGATACATCACCATGCCGGTCGAGGTCCACAGGTCGAAATGGCCGATCCAGAGTTGCTCGTTGATCGCCGCGATCAGCCGCTGCGCCTCGGTGCGCCGCGCCGGCGGCACGCGCATCTCGAAGGCGCAGGCCAGGTGCAGCGCCTCGATGTCGTCCATCCAGGTGAAGGCGAGTTCGTAGTCGGTCCACTGCCCCTTGGACAGGATAGTCAGTTCGTCCTCGCCGGAACGCTCAAACGCCCAGTCGTTGGAGGCGGCGATATCCTCGACCACGGCCAGCGTGCTCTGGCGTGAATCAATGGTGATGCCCAATTGGGACATTCTGTCTGCACCCTGTCCTGTTGTGAGGAAGCGCACACCGTTACCTGACGCCGGGACACGCGCACGACACCGCTGCCTCGCTGTCTGCTGCGGCCGATGTCTGGCCAGAGCCGGCAACGCGAACCGCGTGGCCGTGATTGATCAGTGATTTGCCAAAGCCGCGCAACCGCGCCTGAATCCCGTCCACAGGCAAAACCGGCGGTCATCCACAACTGATGCTGCGGCAAAGTGAATCGGGCGCTGGCCGGGGAGAACAAAGCAGAATCGGATGCGCGCAATGCGAGTCCCGCGCGCCGTTGCGACCTGCGGGAGTCGCGGCGGCGCTCACTCCGCCGCCGATACCATCTGCTGGGTGCGCCACTGCCCGAGCAGCGCCCGCAGCGCCGAGGGACGCAGCGGCTTGTTGAGCACCACGATGTGGTCGGCGCTGGCGGCGTCGCGCACCTGCTGGCTGCGGTCGGCGGTGATCAGGATCGCCGGAATGGTTTCGCCGAAACGGGCGCGGATGGCGCGGATGGCGCCGATGCCGTTGCCGCGGTCGAGATGGTAATCGACCAGCAGCCCGGTCACGCGCTGGCCGGCTCCGGCGATGGCGGCCAGCGCCGTGGTCTGGTCGGTGGTGGCGATCACGCCGGCGCCCCAGCCGGTCAGCATGGTCTTCATGCCGTCGAGGATCGCCGGATCGTTCTCGATGCACACCACCAGCGTGCCGCTCATCGGCGGGCTGACCAGCGGCGTCGCGCTGGTGACGCCGGAGATCAGGGTGATGCTGTCGGCAACCGGAATCGTGACCGAGAAGTGCGAGCCGCCGCTGCGGTTGGCATCGAGCGCGACGCTGTGGCCGAGCACGCGGGCGATGCGTTCGACGATCGACAGCCCGAGGCCGAGGCCGCGCGCGATCCGCGCGCCCTGGTCGAGACGGTGAAACTCCTTGAAGATCTCGCCGCGCTTGACCGCCGGCACGCCGAGGCCGGTGTCGTAGACGGAAAGCTGAAGGGCGCGGCCGCGGCGGCGGCAGCCGACCAGCACCCGGCCCTGCGGGGTGTATTTGATGGCGTTGGAGATCAGGTTCTGCAGCACGCGGCGCAACAGCACGCGGTCGGAGCGCACCGGCAGCGCGCACGGCACGAAGGTGAGTTGCAGCTTCTTTTCGCGGGCGATCGGCGCGAACTCGATTTCCAGCGAACGCAACAGGTCGCCGATGTTGAAGTTGGCGATCGAGGGCGGCATGGCACCGGCATCGAGCCGCGAGATATCGAGCAGCGCGCCGAGAATTTCCTCGATGGCGCCGAGCGAGTCGTCGATGTTCTCGACGAGGCGCGCGTCCTCGCCCTCGTGGTGGCGCTCGACGAGGCTGGTGACATAGAGCCGTGCCGCGTTGAGCGGCTGCAAAATATCGTGGCTCGCCGCGGCGAGAAAGCGCGTCTTGGAGTTGTTGGCTTCCTCGGCGGCGCTCTTGGCTTCCGCGAGTTCGGTGTTGAGCCGCATCAATTCCTCGGTGCGCTCGCGCACGCGCTTTTCCAGTGAGGCGTTGGCCCGCTCCAGCGCCTCCGCCGCCTCGAAGCTCGGCGTAACGTCGGAGAAGGTCAGCACCAGTTCGCCGCCTGGCATGCGGTTGGCGCGCACCTCGATCACCAGCCGGCGGTCGATGAATCGCACCAGATGCGGCGTGCCCTCGGTGGTGTAGGCGGTGAGCCGCTGCCGCAACAGATCATCGGAGGGTTTTTCCGACGGCGGTGCGGCCTGTCCGACGAACGCCACCAGTTCCTTGAGCGGCAAGCCGAACTGGACGAGATGCGGCGGCAGCGCCAGCAGTTCGGCGAACTGCCGGTTGAAGCAGATCAGTTCGAGGTGGTTGTTGAAGACGGCGATGCCCTGGCGCACATGGTTGAGCGCGCTTTGCAGCATTTCGCGGTTGAAGTGCAGCGCCGCGTGCGAGTCGTCCAGCAGCTTGAGCGCCGCCTTGGCCGAGACGGTGCGCCGCCGCAGCAACAGCGACATCACGAGGCGCGAGGAGGCGGCACCGATCGACGAGGCAATCAGGTGCTCGGCGTGCTGCAACAGCTCGAAATCCGCCGGCGCCTCGGGATCGAAGCGGGTGCGGCGGTCGGCGGCGAAGGTTTCGAACGAGGCGCGCGCCCGCTCCGGGCCGAGATACTGCGTCACCGTCGAGAGGATGTCGCCGGCCGTCACCATCGTGCGCCAGCCGCGGAACGTCGGTGCGATGGTGACAAGCGCCGGCGGCACGAACAGGTCGGCCTGCACCTGCTCGATCGATTTCGGCCGGCTGAGCAGCGACACCAGCACATAGGCGGCAAGGTTGAGCGCGAGGCTCCACAGCACGCCATGGACCAGCGGCGGCAGGTCGAGGCCGAACAGCGCCTGCGGCCGCAGCGCGGCGATCCCGAACGGGCCGTGCTTGAGAATGTCGGTGCCGAGCGGAGTGACGTCGAGGAAGCTCGGGATGAACAGCGTGTAGGCCCAGGCGACGAAGCCCACCAGCATGCCGGCGATCGCGCCCTGCGCGGTGCCACGCCGCCACATCAGGCCGCCGAAGAACGAGGGCGCGAACTGTGCCACCGCGGCGAACGACAACAGCCCGATGGCGACGAGTTGGGTGTTGCCGAGCGCGCGGTAGTACAGATACGCCATCAGCATGATGACGAAGATGGCGATGCGCCGTACCCGCAGTAAGAGGCCGCTGAAATCGGCGCGTCGCGCCACCAGTCCCGGCGTGCGGCTCAGCGCCAGCGGCAGCACGATGTCGTTCGAGGCCATGATGGCGAGCGCCACGCATTCGACGATCACCATGGCGGTCGCCGCCGACAGCCCGCCGATAAAAACGATGACGCTGAGCAGCGGCACGTTGGCGTCGACCGGCAGCGCCAGCACATACATATCGCTGTCGATCAGCCCGAACGGAAAGCGGATCAGGCCGGCGAGCGCGATCGGGATGACGAAGATGTTGATGGCGACCAGGTACAGCGGAAACAGCCAGCGGGCGCGGCTGACTTCGGCGTCGTTGGCGTTCTCCACCACGCTGACGTGAAACTGGCGCGGCAGCAGCATGATGGCGAAGAACGACAACAGCGTCATCGTCAGGAAGTTGGCGAGCGAGGGCGTGTAGTTGATGGTGCGCATCGCTTCCGGCGATTCCATCGCCTTGGCGATCAGTTCGGCCGGCGAGAACATCCAGAACGTCACGGCGATGCCGACGGCCAGGAAAGCGGCGAGCTTGACGATGGATTCGGTGGCGACCGCCAGCATCAATCCGTGCTGATGCTCGGTCGCGGTGATGTGGCGGGTGCCGAACAGCACCGCGAACAGCGCCATGGCGATGGTGACGGTCAGCGCCATGTCGCCGACCAGCGGAATGCTGGCGATCACCTTGTCGTCGCTCAAAATGGTTTCGAGCGAGGCGGCGACCGCCTTGAGTTGCAGCGCGATGTAGGGGATCGAGCCGATCATGGCGATGATCGCCACCGTCGCGGCGACCGGCTGGCTCTTGCCGTAGCGCGCCGCGATGAAATCGGCGATCGAGGAGATGTTCTGCGTCTTGGCGAGCTGGATGACCCGGCGCAGCAGCGGCACGCAGAACACCACCATCACGATCGGGCCGACATAGATCGCGAGGAAGTCGATGCTGGTGCGCGCGGCGAAGCCGACCGAGCCGAAGAATGTCCAGGAGGTGCAGTAGATCGCCAGCGACAGCGGGTAGATCAGGCCGGCGCTCTGGCTGCGGCGCGAGCGGCGGTCGCCATAGCTGGCGACCACGAACAGGAAGCCGATGTAGCCGAACGCCGCGGCGATTACCGCCCAATCATACCACATCGCCTCCCTCGCCCTGTCGCGCTCGCGGCCCGGCCGGCCGTCTCAACAGGCCGATCTTATGCTGAACCATGCCTCGCCGATCCATCTTTCTTTTGGCGCAGGTCGCACGGCGGGTCGCGGCCCAACGGGGGCTTGCGACTTCACAATTGGAGCGGGCGGCGAATCAGTATATACACGTTTTAGTTGCATTTAGTTTTCCTGTCTCCTCATGAGGGTATGAACGCCGGCGCGTGCTTGCCGAACGGGGATTGGTGCCGATGAACGAGATTGTCGCACGGCAGGTTCTGACGGGGCGCGCCGCGTCCCCGGCGCATCCGGCATTGGCCGGCCTCGGGTCGCGGCGGCAGGCGCCGCTTCTGCCGGTGTTCGTGGTCGATGACGACGCCTCGGTGCGCGACGCGCTGGCGCTGCTGCTCAAGCTCGAAGGGTATGCGCCATCGTGTTTCGCCGATGGCGAGAGCTTTCTTGAGGCGGTGCAGGATGCCAACCCGGCCTGCATCATCCTCGACCTCAATCTGCCCGGCCTGCCGCCGCTGGCGCTGCTCAAGCAGCTCGTGGCCTGGCGCGCCGCCGCGCCGGTGCTGGTCATTTCCGGGCAGCCCGACATCGGCGTGGCGGTGGCCGCGATCAAATGCGGCGCCCGCGACTATCTGGAGAAGCCGTTTTCGGCGGCGACGCTGGTGGCGCGGGTGCGCGAAGCGGTGGCGGCGTGGCGGCGGGCGCAGGCGGGCGACGGCCTGGACGATTTCGCCGGCCGCGAC
>JBARWE010000080.1:0-13634 GCA_049646625.1 Xanthobacteraceae bacterium | reverse complement strand
CGCCGACGCCGGCGACCGCCGCGGCAGCTCCGGCGCTGCAACTCACCAGCTTCGCCGAGATCGTGGCGCTGGCCGGCGACAAGCGCGACCTCGCGCTCAAGACCGCGCTGGAAACCGATGTGCGACTGGTCGCCATCGAGGACGGCCGGCTGGAGATCGCGCTGGAGCGTAGCGCGGCGCGCACGCTGGTCGGCGACCTCGCGCGCAAGCTCGAACAATGGACCGGGCGGCGCTGGACGGTGATCGTCTCCAATGCCGAGGGCGCGCCGACGCTGCGCGCGCAGGCGGAGGCGGCGCGCGACAAGCTTGCGGATAGCGCCCGCGCCCACCCGCATGTGCAGGCGGTGCTGGCGCGCTGGCCCGGCGCCGTCGTCGAGCGGGTCGAGCGCATCGCGACCGAGGCACCGGCGCAGGACGATGCCGCGAACGAGACGGGCGACGCCGAAGACGACGACTGAACCGCAACACCGGACAAGCGCGCACGGACCCCGGTTCGTGGCGCGGCGAGAGGACGACCATGGCTGATTTCCTCGGCATGATGAAGCAGGCGGCGCAGCTTCAGGCCAAAATGAAGGCATTGCAGGACGAACTCGACACCATCGAGGTCGAAGGCACGTCCGGCGCCGGTCTCGTCACCGTGCGCATGACCGCCAAGATGGAGGTCAAGGGCGTCAGCATCGATCCCTCGCTGATGAAGGCCGACGAGCGCGAAATTCTCGAAGACCTGCTGGTCACGGCCCACAACGACGCCCGCCGCAAGGCGGAAGCGGCGATGCAGGAGAAGATGGCGACGCTGACCGGCGGCCTGCCGCTGCCGCCCGGCCTGGGGCTTGGCTGAGACGCGCGATGTCGTCAGCCATCGCCGGTCCCGAGATCGAACGGCTGATCCAGTTGCTGGCGCGGCTGCCCGGCCTCGGGCCGCGCTCGGCGCGCCGCGCCGCACTGCATCTCATCAAGAAGCGTGAAACCCTGATGGAGCCGCTGGCGGCGGCGTTACAGACCGCGATCGCGCGCATCGGGGTGTGCGGCGTATGCGGCAACATCGACAGCCAGAACCCCTGCACGGTGTGCAGCGATCCGCGCCGCGACCGTTCGCTGATCGTGGTGGTGGCCGACGTCGCCGACCTGTGGGCGCTGGAGCGCGCCCGCGCCACGGGCGGCCTCTATCATGTGCTCGGCGCGACGCTGTCGCCGCTCGACGGCATCGGGCCGCAGGACCTCAACATCGAGACGCTGCTGGCGCGCGCCCGCGCACCGGAGGTCAAGGAAGTGGTGCTGGCGCTCAACGCCACCGTCGACGGCCAGACCACCGCGCACTACATCACCGATATGCTGGACGGTGCCGACGTGCACGTCACCGGGCTTGCGCATGGCGTGCCGGTCGGCGGCGAACTCGACTATCTCGATGAGGGGACGCTGTCGGCGGCGATGCGACAGCGCACGCCGTTCTGATCTCCCCGTAACCGTTCTGTCACAAGCCGGCGACGGCGCGATGGTCATCATGACAGGATGACGAAACGGAGCATGGAAACATCCGGCCCGGCGATGCCGTCCGGCTATGCGCATCGCAAGCAAAAAGGCAAGGGGGGAGCGGCTTCGCGGCGGCTTGCCCCGCGCAGGCTACCCTGCGCTAACGCACACGAAAACGTGCGCGGCGATAATCACTTATCTCCAATACGCGGCGCCTCACTTTGAAAGTGCCGCTGGCGGTGGCCGATCCGTGAACGATTTATGAATTTATTTTGGCGTCGGCGATGCGCTGCGGCAACTTTGACGCGCTACGAATCCGCGCGGAGATTCAAAACCTTGCTGCGCCGTGCCGAAAGCCCTGGAAAGATTCTCGCAAAGCAGGACGCAAAAACCGCGCGCCTTGGCAAAATGTATTCGTTGCGGGACCGGCACGCTCTGCTATCTGTTATGGCGTTCGCGACGCCTGCCGGTCCTCTAGCCAGTGCGGTTTAGGACCCAAGGTGACGCGCGGATCGGCAGCGATGCGCGCGATGCGACGATTTCCGATTGCAGGCCGGGTCAAACGGCCAGGTTCAGCTCATGCCGTTCGTGAGAACGCTATGGGTTTGCCTGGACGAACCGGTGGCAACGGACCGGCAAAGCCTGTCGGCGACCGCAATCGGACGCGGTCACGGAGCGGCCGGGAGTTGGGAGTGCTGCAGCGGCGCCAGGCGACCGTTGCAGTGAAGTGTAGGTTTCGGCGGCCCGTCTGCGGCGGCGCCGAGAGCCAGTGGGGGTAGTGATGGCAGGCGACGGACCGATCGCGTTTTTCGAGACGATGGTTCTGGTTTGTTTTGCGTCCAAGCCGCCCCCTTCCGTTTCCCTCCTCGATACACGCTAGCCCGATCCGGCCGCGGCGCTGCCCGCGCATATTCGGATTCCCCATTCTGCCGAGGATGATGCCGCCGCATCGCATGATGCGCGGGCATGGTTCGTCGGCGGCGTCACAACAAAATCCAACGAGAAAAGCACAGGGCCAATGGTACACACGGAGCAGGATCGATGGTCGCGGGTCAAAGGACGACTGCGCGCCAGCGTCGGCGAGGATATTTATTCGAGCTGGTTCGGGCGGCTCGATCTGGAAGACATCCGCGACGGCAGCGTGCATCTGTCGGTGCCGACCCGGTTCCTCAAGAGCTGGATCCAGACCCACTACGCCGACCGCGTGCTGCAATGCTGGCAGGCGGAATTGCCGCACGTCTCGCGCATCGACCTCACCGTGCGCTCGGCGATGCGCTACGCCGCGCCGGTCAAGCCGGCCGAGCCGGCCCATGAGGAGCGCCGCGACACGCGCAGCACCGTCGAAGCACGCGGCACCGCCACCGCGCCGGTATCCGCCAGCCACGAGGCGCTCGGCGGCTCGCCGCTCGATCCGCGCCTGACCTTCGCCAGCTTCGTCACCGGCCGCTCCAACACGCTGGCGCATGCCGCCGCCAGGCAGGTGGCGGAAGGCCGCCATGGCGATCCGGTGATGTTCAATCCGCTTTACATCCATGCCGGCGTCGGCCTCGGCAAGACGCACCTGTTGCAGGCCGTGACCTGGGCCGGCAACGCCGCGCCCGACCGCAAGGTGCTCTATCTCACCGCCGAGAAATTCATGTACGGCTTCGTCGCCGCGCTGAAGACCCAGACCGCACTCGCCTTCAAGGAAGCGCTGCGCGGCATCGACGTGCTGGTGATCGACGACCTCCAGTTCCTGCAGGGCAAATCGACCCAGGCCGAGTTCTGCCATACCCTCAACGCGCTGATCGACGCCGGCCGCCAGGTGGTGATCGCCGCCGACCGGCCGCCGTCCGATCTTGAGAGCCTCGACGAGCGGGTGCGCTCGCGGCTCGCCGGCGGCCTCGTGGTGGAGATGGGATCGCTCGGCGAGGAGCTTCGCCTGGAAATCCTCAAATCGCGGGTTGCTGCGGCGCGGGCCTATCACGCCGGCTTCGAGGTCCCCGCCGCGGTGCTGGACTATCTCGCCAAGAGCATTACCCACAACGGCCGCGACCTCGACGGCGCCGTTAACCGGCTACTGGCGCACTCCAAGCTCAACGGCCAGCCGGTGACGCTGGAAATGGCCGAGCGCGAGGTGCGCGACCTGATCCGGCCGCAGGACCCCAAGCGGGTCAAGATCGAGGACATCCAGCGCGTGGTGGCGCGCCAGTACAGCGTCAGCCGCGCCGACCTGTTGTCGTCGCGCCGCACCGCCAATGTCGTGCGGCCGCGGCAAGTGGCGATGTATCTCGCCAAGACGCTGACGCTGCGCTCGCTGCCGGAGATCGGCCGCCGCTTCGGTGGGCGCGATCACACCACGGTGCTGCACGCGGTGCGCAAGATCGAGGGGCTGATCGGCAAGGATACGGCGCTCGCCAGCGAGGTCGAGACGCTCAAGCGCCAGCTTCAGGAGTAGCCGGTCGGTCGCGCCGGGAATTACGGGGAGAATTGCCCGGCCCGCGTTGGTGCACTTGCGCCAGGCGCTCAACTCCGCCACTTTACACGGCCCTGCGGGCGGCCGTGGCGGGCGACTTTGGCCGCGCCGCGGTTCGGGCTGGAATTGCCTCGGGCTGGAATTGTCTCGGGCTGGAATTGTCTCGGACTGGAATTGTCTCGGACTGGAATTGTCAGTGGGTCGAAGATGAAAGTCACCGTCGAACGGGCGCAACTGCTCAAGTCGCTGGGCCATGTTCACCGCGTGGTCGAGCGCCGCAACACCATTCCCGTGCTCGGCAACGTGCTGCTGCGCGCCGACGGCGCCAGGCTGGCCCTGAAAGCCACCGACCTCGACCTCGAAGTGACCGAGACGCTGCCCGCCGAGGTCGCCGCCGGCGGCGCCACCACGGTGCCGGCCTATATGCTCTACGACATCGTCCGCAAGCTGCCGGACGGCTCGCAGATCGTGCTCGAAACCGATGGCGAACGCCCGGTAATGGCGATCCGCGCCGGCCGCTCGCGCTTCACGTTGCAGACGCTGCCGGAAAGCGACTTTCCCGATCTTGCCGCCGGCGACATGGCGCACTCCTTCGTGCTCGCCGCCGCCGACCTCAAGCGCATGATCGACCGCACCCAGTTCGCCATCTCCACCGAGGAGACGCGCTACTATCTCAACGGCATCTATCTGCACGCAGCCGGCAGCACCAAAAGCCCGACGCTGCGCGCGGTCGCCACCGACGGCCACCGGCTCGCACAGTTCGATCTGGCCCTGCCGAACGGCGCGGGCGGGATCCCCGGCGTCATCGTGCCGCGCAAGACCGTCAGCGAAGTGCAGCGGCTGATCGAGGACGGCGAGGCGGAGGTCAGGATCGAACTGTCGCAGGGCAAGATCCGCTTCACGCTCGGCGATGTGGTGCTGACCTCGAAACTGATCGACGGCACGTTTCCCGATTATGCCCGCGTCATCCCGCAAGGAAACGACAAGGAACTGGTGGTCGACAAGCGCGACTTCGAGGCCGCGGTCGATCGCGTCTCGACCATTTCCAGCGAGCGCGGCCGCGCGGTCAAGCTGGCGCTGTCCGCCGGCAAGCTGGTGCTGTCGGTGACCAACCCGGATTCCGGCAGCGCCACCGAGGAACTGGAGGTGGAGTATGCGGCCGAGCCGCTCGATATCGGCTTCAACTCGCGCTACCTTCTGGACATCGCAGCCCAGATCGAGGGCGAGGCGGCGGTGCTCAGGCTCGCCGACCCCGGGTCGCCGACGCTGGTGCAGGACAAGGCCGTGAGCGGCGCACTCTATGTGCTGATGCCGATGCGGGTGTAACGCGCTGCTTGCCGAGCCTGCCGCGGCACGGCAAGACGGGGCCATGACTACCGTCCGCATCCAGCGCCTGTCGCTGACGCATTTCCGTAACTACCACGCCGCGAGCCTGACAACGCGCGCGCGCACCGTGGCGCTGATCGGTCCCAACGGCGCCGGCAAGACCAACTGCCTCGAAGCGATCTCGCTGTTATCGCCCGGACGGGGCCTGCGCCGCGCCACCCTCGACGAAATCGCCGACAAAGCGGGCGATGGCAGTTGGGCGGTGGCGGCGGAGGTCGAGGGCGCGCTCGGGCTGACCACGCTCGGCACCGGCATTGCGCCGCCACAGGCCGGACAGCCGGCAACGGCCCGGCAGGCGCGCATCGACCGCGAGCCGGTCGGCTCGGCGGCGGCGTTCGGCGATCACTTGCGCATGGTGTGGCTGACGCCGGCGATGGACGGGCTGTTCCTCGGCCCCGCGGCGGAGCGCCGGCGCTTCCTCGACCGCCTGGTGCTGGCGATCGACAGCCACCACTCGGCGCGCGTCTCGGCGCTGGAGCGCGCGTTACGCTCGCGCAACCGCCTGCTCGAACAGCCGGGATTTGACGCCCGCTGGTGCGAGGCGATCGAGCGCGAGACCGCCGAGCTGGCGGTGGCGGTAGCGGCGCGGCGCGCCGAGACCGTTGCCCGCCTTGCCGGCGCGTTCGCCGCTCGCGAGGCGTCCGCGTTCCCCGTCGCCGCGATCCGCCTCGACGGCTGGATGGAGCAGGCGCTGCTCAACGAGCCGGCCATCGCGGTGGAGGACCGCTACCGCGCCCGCCTCCATGACAACCGCGCCCGCGACGCCGCCGCCGGCCGCACCCTCGACGGTCCGCACCTGACCGACCTCGACGTCACATACGCGCCGAAAAACATGCCCGCCCGCGACGCCTCGACCGGCGAGCAGAAGGCGCTCCTGATCGGGCTGGTGCTGGCGCATGCCCGCCTCGTCGCCGAGATGGCCGGCATCACGCCGCTCCTGCTGCTCGACGAGGTGGTGGCTCACCTCGACCCCGGCCGCCGCGCCGCGCTGTTTGCCGAACTCGACCGCCTCAGGGCGCAGGTCTGGATGACCGGTGCCGACCCGCAAGCGTTTTCCGAACTCGGCCCCGACGCAGCGTGCCTCCACGTCGAGGCCGGCACGATTTCGCCCCTCTGAAGGGGGAGCGATTCGGCGCCGCCGGCATTTTCCGAAAGCTTTCCCAAGGGCCTTCCGGCGGGCTTGAAAAAGCCGCAAAAACCACCATTTATTCAATGGTTTGAGGTGGTCGAGTTTGACCTGTACCAAGCCCTTTTTTCATGGCACAAAAGGCGACCCCGGTGGCTCGCGCAAGGCGCCGATTCGCAAACCCTACCGACAGGCTTTTCCTCGATGACTGAACTTGCCCGGCAGCCGCTTTCCGAGACGCCGGCCGCCTCCGACTATGGTGCGGAATCGATCAAGGTGCTGAAGGGCCTCGATGCCGTGCGCAAGCGGCCGGGCATGTATATCGGCGACACCGACGACGGCTCCGGCCTGCACCACATGGTCTACGAGGTGGTCGACAACGCCATCGACGAGACGCTGGCCGGCCACGCCACGGCGGTCGAGGTGATCCTCAACGCCAACGGCTCGGTGACGGTGCGTGACGACGGCCGCGGCATCCCGACCGGCATCCATAAAGGCGAGGGTATTTCCGCCGCCGAGGTCATCATGACCCAGCTCCATGCCGGCGGAAAATTCGACCAGGACGCCTACAAGGTGTCCGGCGGCCTGCATGGCGTCGGCGTGTCGGTCGTCAACGCGCTGTCGACCTCGCTGCAACTGCGCATCTGGCGCGGCGGCAAGGAGCATTTCGTCGAGTTCGCCCATGGCGAGGCGCTGGCGCCGCTGAAGGTGGTCGGCGAGGCGAACGGCCGGCGCGGCACCGAGGTGACGTTCCTGCCCAGCCCCGACACCTTCAGCATGGTCGAGTTCGATTTCGCCACGCTGGAGCATCGCCTGCGCGAACTCGCCTTCCTCAATTCCGGCGTGCGCATCCTGCTGTCGGACCTGCGCGGCCCGGTCGAGAAGCGCGAGGAGATGCGCTACGACGGCGGCATCGAGGCTTTCGTCAAATTCCTCGACCGCAACAAGAAAGCGATCGTGCCGGCGCCGATCGTGGTGCGCGGCGAGCAGAACGGCATCGTGGTCGAGGCGGCGCTATGGTGGAACGACAGCTACCACGAGAACGTGCTGTGCTTCACCAACAACATCCCGCAACGCGATGGCGGCACGCATCTCGCCGGCTTCCGCGGCGCGCTGACGCGCCAGGTGACGAGCTATGCCGACGCCCACGCCAAGAAGGACAAGGTGTCGCTGACCGGCGACGACTGCCGCGAGGGGCTGACGGCGGTGCTCTCGGTCAAGGTGCCGGACCCGAAATTCTCCTCGCAGACGAAGGACAAGCTGGTGTCCTCCGAGGTGCGCCCGGTGGTCGAGGCGACCCTCAACGAGACGCTCGCGGCGTGGTTCGAGGAGCATCCGGCGGAAGCCAAAACCATCGTCGGCAAGGTGGTCGAGGCGGCGTCCGCCCGCGAGGCCGCCCGCAAGGCGCGCGAACTGACCCGGCGCAAGGGCGCGCTCGATATCGCCTCGCTTCCGGGAAAGCTCGCCGACTGCCAGGAGCGCGATCCGGCCAAGTCGGAACTGTTCATCGTCGAGGGCGATTCCGCCGGCGGCTCGGCCAAGCAGGGCCGCAACCGCGAGTTTCAGGCGGTGCTGCCGCTGCGCGGCAAGATTCTCAACATCGAGCGGGCGCGCTTCGACAAGATGCTGTCGTCGGAGCAGGTCGGCACGCTGATCACCGCGCTCGGCACCGGCATCGGCCGTGACGACTTCGACATCGGCAAGCTGCGCTACCACAAGATCATCGTGATGACCGACGCCGACGTCGACGGCGCCCACATCCGCACGCTGCTGCTGACGTTCTTCTTCCGCCAGATGCCGCAACTGATCGAGAACGGCCACCTCTACATCGCCCAGCCGCCGCTCTACAAGGTGACGCGCGGCAAGTCAGAGCAGTACATCAAGGACGAGCGCTCGCTGGAGAACTATCTGATCGATACCGGCCTCGACGACTGCGTGCTGGCCTTCCCGACCGGCGAGGAGCGCGCCGGCAAGGACCTGCGTTCGCTGGTCGAGGACGCCCGCGCCGTCCGCGCCATCCTGCGCAACCTGCACAGCCGCTACAATCGCGACGCGGTCGAGCAGGCGGCGATCGCCGGCGTGCTCAACCCGCGCGTCACCACCGATGCCGCCACCGCCAATGCGGCCGCCGACTACATCGCGCGCCGGCTCGATGCGCTCGCTGAGGATGTCGAACGCGGCTGGGAAGGCCGCTTCGTCGAGGGCGAGGGATTTGTGTTCGAGCGTACGGTGCGCGGCGTGCGCGATGTCGCGGTGATCGACGACGCGCTGTTGTCCTCGGCCGATGCGCGCAAGCTCGACGACTATGCGCCCGCCCTGCAGGCGGCCTATCCGCGCCCAGCGGTGCTGCGCCGCAAGGAGGTCGAAACACCGATCCACGGCCCGGTCGCGCTGTTCGAGGCCGTCACCGAAGCCGGCCGCAAGGGCATCACCTTGCAGCGCTACAAGGGCCTCGGCGAGATGAACCCCAATCAGCTTTGGGAAACCACGCTGGACAGCAACGCCCGCTCGCTGCTGCAGGTGAGGATCAAGGAGGTTGACGAAGCCGACGACATCTTTACCAAGCTGATGGGCGACGTGGTGGAGCCGCGCCGCGAGTTCATTCAGGAAAATTCGCTCAACGCCAATGTCGATGTGTAAAGGCGCTCCGCACGACCAGCCCGGGCGCCGCGGTCGGGGCCTGACACGCTCGCTCCGCCGTTGTCGATGCCGGCTCCGGCCCGCCGATGGAGACGTCATGATCACACGGTTTGCTCTGATGGCCTTGCTTGCGCTGTGCTGCACCGCCACGCCGTCAACCGCGCAGGATGCCGATCCGACCGGCGTATGGCTGACGCAGGCCGGCGATGCCAGGGTCCGCGTCAGCAAATGCGGCGGCGGCCTCTGCGGCTCGGTCGCATGGCTGCGCGAGCCGACCGACCCGGCCACCGGCCAGCCCCAGCGCGACAACAAGAACCCGAATCCGGCGCTGGCGAAGCGGCCGATCGTCGGCCTCGTGCTGTTTCAGGGCATGCAGCCGTCCGGCACCGCGCGCTGGAGCGGCACGATCTATAACGCCGACGACGGCCAGAGCTACGCCAGCAACATCGCCATGACCGGACCCAACTCGCTGCGGGTCGAGGGCTGTCTCGGCGCGCTGTGCGGCGCCGAGATGTGGACGCGCGCGCGCTGAGGCCCCGACTGGATTTGCGGCTCACGCCGCCGGCTTGATGCCAAAATCCTTCGGGCTGAGCAGCAGGTCGGTCAGCGTGTAGCGGTCAAGCGTGGCGGCGAAGGCGTTCATCGCTTCCTTGAGAATGTTGCGCAAGCGGCAACGCTGCGTGATCAGGCAGCAGTTGTCGGCGGTGAAGCATTCAACCAGCGCAAAATCCGGCTCGGTGGCGCGCACCACATCGCCGAGCACGATCTTGTTCGGCTTGCGGCCGAGCGTCAGGCCGCCCGAACGGCCGCGCACCGCCTTGAGAAAGCCGGCGCGCGTCAACTGATTGGCGACCTTCATCAGGTGCGCCTTGGAGATGCCGTAGACCGCGGCGGCCTCCTCGATGGTGATCAGGCGATCGTCCTGCACCGCGGCGTACATCAGCAGACGCAGCGAATAGTCGGTGAAGTTCGTCAATCTCATCGTCGGCCTGCTTCCGATCGTCCACGTCCGGCGCGTCGCGGCCTGCCGCAGCGCATAAATGATGCGCTCTTTACGCATCTTTTGCAAGCGGCCGTGCGACCGCGCCATCCGCATAGGCTACGACTGCGACGGTGGCAAGCGGGGCGACGGCTCGCTTAAAACATATATTGACAATACATCTTATCGGCAGGATAGTCGCCGCGCAACCGATGTGGCGAACATCCGTTCCGCCCGCCGGACTTAAAAGGGCGCGGAGTGCGCCCGCCGCAGCCGCCGGACCAGAGGTCGCGCATCCGGCCTGCCATCAAGTCGTGCGACCGAGGGAACCTACCTGATGTCAGCCGAGAACGTGATCGATGTGCGCAGCCTCGTTCCTGCCCAGCGCCACGCCAAGATTTTCCAGCTCGTCAACGATCTTTCGCCCGGTGCGTCCTTCGTGCTGGTCAATGACCACGATCCGAAGCCGCTCTATTACCAGCTCGAAGCCGAGTATCCGAAGCAGTTCTCGTGGACCTACCTGGAGCAGGGTCCGACAGTGTGGCGCGTCGAGATCGGCAAACTCGCCAAGGCCGCGTAACAAGGCCGCGTAACAAAGCGGCGCAACAAGGCGGCGTAACCGCCTGACAAACGCGGCAGCAGGCGGCGGCACACGCAGCAATACCGCCCCGCCGCCGGCACGTCGCCCGGATCGCGTATCGGCAGTCTGTCGTCGCGATCCGACACCTTTACAAGGAAGCTCGCCGTGATCGGCGCCACACTGTCCCGCTGGACCATGTCGTATTTCGCCGCCGCGCTGATCGCGCTGATCGCGGCAGAGGGCCTGATGGCCGCGGGCTTCGGTTTTCCGGCTGCGCCGATCGAAGCGCCCGAAACGCTGGTGGTGGTCCACCTGGTGGCGATCGGCTGGCTCAGCCTGTTGATGTGCGGCGCCCTGTTCCAGTTCGTGCCGGTGCTGGTGGCGCGGCCAATTCACGATAACGCCTTGCCGCTGCCGACGCTGGTCTGCCTGGTCGGCGGACTGGCAATGCTGCTTCTGGGCTTCCTGCAACTGGCGGGCCGTGTCACGCATGGCCTGCCGTTTTTTCCCGCCGCAGTCGGCCTGCTCGTTATCGGCTTCATTCTGGTTGCATGGAATCTCGGCCGCACCATGTGGGCGGCGCGGCCGCTGACGCTTGCCGCGCGCTTCGTCACCGTGGGACTTGTTGCGTTCGGCGCCACGGTGGCGCTCGGCAGCGTGTTCGCGCTGGTGCTCGACGGCATCGCCACCGCCGGGCCGCTGGTCGACCTCACCACGCTCGGCATCCCGGTCCACGCCGCCGCCGGTCTCGGCGGCTGGCTGACGCTGACGGCGATCGGCGTCAGCTACCGGCTGCTGGCAATGTTCATGCTGGCACCGGAACTCGACCGCATCTCAAGCCGCGCCGTGCTGTGGCTCGGCACCGCGGCGCTGGCCGTGCTGATCATCGGCGGGGTTGTCGCGATCTGCCACGGCGGCAGCCTGCCGCTGGCGCTGTCCGCCGCCGGCCTGCTGGCTGCTGCCAGCCTCGGCCTCTACGGCAACGACATCCTTTATCTCTACCGCGCGCGCAAGCGGCGCAAGATCGAACTCAACAGCCGCATGGCCGGCGCAGCGTTGATCTCGCTCGCAGTGTGCATCGCGCTCGCGGTGGTGCTGATCGTGCTCGGCCGGCTCGGCGAGCAGATCGGGGCGGTGGTGTTCCTGTTCAGCTTCGGCTGGCTGACCGGCCTTGGTCTCGGCAAGCTGTACAAGATCGTCGCGTTCGTCACCTGGCTCGAAACCTATGGCCCGGTGCTCGGCAAGACGCCGACGCCGCGAGTGCAGGATCTCGTCGTCGAACCCCGCGCCATCAAGTGGTTCTGGCTGTATTTCGCCGCGGTCTATGTCGCCACCGCCGCGCTGATCGCCGACACGCCGCTGATCACCCGGCTCGCCGCGAGCGCGATGCTGATCGCCACCTGCGGCATCGTCGCGCAACTGGTGCGCACCCGGTGTCTGCTCGACGTTGTCGACAAGCTGCGGCTGCCAGCCGGCGTCAGGCGGCCGCAACTGCTTTACGCCACCCCCCGGCAGACCTGATTCAAGGAGACGCGCAATGACCGAATTTGTAGACCTCGACGTACGGCCGACGCTGCGCGCCGGCGGCGAGCCATTTGGCGAAATCCTTGGCGCGGTGAAGGCGCTCAAGCCCGGCCAGGGCCTGCGGCTCTATGCCACCTTCGAGCCGGTGCCGCTGTTTCATGTGCTCGGCTCCAAGGGGTTCAGCCACGAGGCGCGTGAGATCGGCGGCGGCGACTGGGAGGTGCTGTTCACGCCGGGACCGGGCGCCGTTGCCGATGGCGAACTGCCGGTCGCCGCGGCGACGCCGGCGAGCGACGGCGAATGGCCGGCGCCGGTGCAGCAGATGGACAACCGCGATCTCGATCCGCCGGAGCCGATGGTGCGCATCCTCGCCGCCACCGAGACGATGGCCAAGGGCGAAGTGCTGCAGGCGCTATTATGCCGCGAGCCGATCTTTCTGTTTCCCGAACTGGCCAAGCGCGGCCACGGCTGGCGCGGCGCGTTCGAACCGGACGGCACCACCTACAAGGTGCTGATCCGCATCGGCGCGGCGGCGGGAGCAACCGCATGAGCGTTCCCAACGAGGCGCTGGCGGAGGAGGTGCGCGAGGCGCTGCGCGTCGTCATCGATCCCGAGCTTGGCTACAACATCGTCGATCTCGGCCTGATCTATGGCGTTGCCGTCGAGGACGGCGGCGTCACCCACATCCTGATGACCACGACGACCAAAGGCTGCCCGGCCACCGACTATCTGCGCGACGGCGCGCGCGACAGCGCCTGGTCGGTGCCCGGCGTCGAGTTCGTCGATGTGACGCTCACTTACGAGCCGCCGTGGACGCCGAAGATGATGTCGCCGGCGGCCAAGGCGCATCTCGGCATCAGCGACGGAGGCGATTGGTGACGGCGACGTTGAACGATACCCCGCCGGCCGCCGCAACGACGGCTGTGGCCAACCCGCTGACCGAGCTGCTGGCGGCTGCAGTGCAGGCGCTGGCCGAGGCCGGCGAGGTCGACCGCGCCTGCCGCATTGCCGGGCATGCCTGCGCGGCGCTGCGCCATGACGATCCCGCCGGCTGGCGCCGCTTCAACGTCCTGCTGCACCGCCTGACCCGCCCGCCTCGGCCGGCATGAGCACGCGCAGCCACCCGCACCAAGAGAGGACCGCCATGTCCATCCAGATGATCGATGGCGAATTCTGTATCGACGCCACCCTGCTCGGCAACCTGTTCGGGGTGACGCCGGAACGGATTCCGCCCTTGATGCGCGACAACCAGTTGACCGGGGTGTGCGAACGCGGCGAGGGCGAGGACGAGGGCACCTACCGCCTGAACTTCTTCTACGGCAGTCGCCGGGTCCGGCTCAACGTCGATGCCGGCGGCGCGATCCTGAAGCGCTCGATCGTCGATTTCGGCGACCGGCCGCTGCCGCGCAGCATGCGCCGCTCATAACGCAGATGAGGGCGACGGCGCGCGGCCGGCGCGAGGGCCGCCCCGACC
>JBARWE010000079.1:7500-35650 GCA_049646625.1 Xanthobacteraceae bacterium | reverse complement strand
CCGCAGCGCGATCGCCCTGCCGATGCCGCTGCCGGCGCCGGTGACGAAGGCTGGCCGCCGCTGTGTCATCGCACCGCGCCGGTGGCTTCGGCCGCAGCCGCGGCCCGCGCGAGGTTGGCCTCGTACTGGTAGCGGGCCGACAGATACTGCTTCGGCCACGCCTGGCCCTTGTAGCCGATCTTCGCGGCCTCATGCATCACGAAGGACGGGTCAGCAAGGTGCGGGCGGGCGACGGCGCACAGATCAGCACGACCGGCGGCGATCACCGAGTTGGCATGGTCGGCTTCGGAGATCGCACCGACCGCGATGGTCGGAACCGCAATCTCGTTGCGGATCTTGTCAGAGAATGGCGTCTGGAACAGGCGGCCGTAAACCGGCTGCTCTTCCTTCACCACCTGGCCCGACGAGCAGTCGATCAGGTCGGCGCCGGCCTCCTTGAACATCCGGGCGAAGATCGCCGCATCGTCAGGCGTGTTGCCACCCTCGAACCAGTCGTGAGTGGAAAGGCGCACTGATATCGGTCTGTCTTGAGGCCACGCTTCGCGGATCGCCCGGAATACTTCCAACGGGAAGCGGGCGCGGTTCTCGTGGTCGCCGCCATAGGCATCGTTGCGCAGGTTGGTCAATGGCGACAGGAAACTCGACAGCAGGTAGCCGTGCGCGGCGTGCAGTTCGAGAATGTCGAAGCCGATATCGGCAGCGCGCCTCGTCGCCGCAACGAAATCGCCCGTCACCCGGTCCATATCCTGCCGGGTCATCGCGCGTGGCGTGACCGAGTGCTTGAGATAGGGAAGGGCAGAGGCCGATATCAGCGGCCAGCCACCTTGGTCGAGCGGCTGGTCGATGCCCTCCCAGGCTACCCTGGTTGCGCCTTTGCGGCCGGCATGGCCGAGCTGCACGCCGATCTTGGCCGGGGTCTCCCGGTGCACGAAATCGACGATGCGCTTGAATGCCTTGGCCTGCTCCTCGTTCCATAAGCCGAGGCAACCCGGCGTGATGCGGGCATCCGACGACACGCAGGTCATCTCGGGAAACACCAGCGCCGCGCCGCCCATCGCGCGCGCCCCCAGATGCACCAGATGAAAATCACCCGGCACGCCGTCCGTCGCCGAGTACATCGCCATCGGTGACACGATGATGCGGTTGTGCAACGTCAGTCCACGCACCTTGTAGGGCGTGAACATCGGCGGCAGGGCATCGCCGTTAGGGGTCGGCTCGACACCGGCCCGCGCCGCGAACCAGCGCTCGTAGCTTTCCAGCCAGGCCTTGTCGCGCAACCGGAGATTCTCATGGCTGATGCGCTGCGAGCGGGTCAGCATCGAATACATGAATTGCTCCGGCTCCAGCGTATCGGCATAGCGTTTGCCGGCGACCTCGAACCACTCCATCGCATTGCGGGCGGCATTCTGGATGCGTGCGACATCGACGCGCCGCACCTCCTCGTAGGCTTCGAGCACGGCCGGGATCTTGTCCGCCTCATGGCCGAAAATATCGAACTGCCGCGTGAGTTCGATGGCGTCGTCGATCGCCAGCTTGGTCCCGGAGCCGATCGCGAAATGCGCGGTGTGGGCGCTGTCGCCCATCAGCACGACATGGCTGTTGCCGTTGAAATGGCTCCATCTATCGCAGATCAGCCGGTTGAAATTAAGCCATGCCGAGCCGCGCAGATGGCGCGCATTGGTCAGCAGTTCGTGACCGTCGAGCGTCTCGGCGAACAGCCGCTCGCAGAAGGCAATCGACTGCTCCTGATCCATTTTGTCGAGGCCGTGCGCCTTGAACACGTCCTCGGTCGTCTCGACGATGAAGGTCGCGGTGTCGGCGTCGAAGCGATAGATGTGCGCCTGGAACCAGCCGTGCTCGGTCTTGCGGAAGTCGAAGGTGAAGGCGTCGAACCGCCGGCGGGTGCCGAGCCAGATGTAGCGGTTCGGCCGTACCGCGATATCCGGCTTGAAGACGTGATTATACTTGATGCGGATCTTCGAGTTGATGCCGTCGGCGGCGATGATCAGGTCGGCGTCTGGAAATTCGCCATCGCTCTCGACTTCACGCTCGAACACCAGTTCCACGCCGAGCTCGATGCAGCGGTCCTGCAGGATGTTGAGCATCTTCTTGCGGCCGATGCCGACGAAGCCGTGGCCGGTGGTGCGGATTTTTCGACCCTTGAAGATCAGCTCGATATCGTCCCAGTGGTTGAACGCATCCTCGATCCGTGCCGCCGTATCCGGATCCCACTGCCGCATCGACTGCATGGTGGCATCGGAGAACACCACCCCCCAGCCGAATGTATCGTACGGCTTGTTGCGCTCAACGACGCTGATTTGATGCGCCGGGTGCTGACGCTTCATCAGCAGCGCGAAATAAAGGCCGGCCGCACCTCCGCCGATGCAGACTATCTTCATGTTACTTCCTCCGGGCCGATCGGCTTGTGCCTTGTCTTACGTCGACCCTAGCAGCCGGCGGGCGTCCCTTCAAGATATTTTATACTTAAAATATATTCGGAAACCGAAGGCGGCGAGATCCCGCCGTTGCAACGCGAGGCGTCGTGGAAACTTGTCTACCGCACGTCAGGCGGCATGGGGCCACCTCCGTATTCCGGGAGAAATTGGGCGTCGGCCGATCCCGCTCCGGTGGGATGGTTTATGGAACGATCGTCCGCACGATCGAGGCGTCGAGTACCTCGTAGCCGTGCAGGCCGGTAACGCACTGCAAACTTGACGCAGATCAATGCCGCCGGCCCACGCCGAGGGATTGATTAGAGAAACTAGCGGGAGGAATGGGTAATGCAGCTCAGCCGTGACGATCTCAAAACCGCTTACACAAGAATGCGCACGATCCGCGAATTCGAGGAGCGCGTTCATAAAGAGTTTGCAACCGGTAAGATTCCCGGCTTCGTCCACCTCTATGCAGGCGAAGAGGCGTCCGCGATCGGCGTATGCATGCACCTGGATGGCGCCGACTACATCACCAGCACGCATCGCGGCCACGGCCATTGCATCGGCAAGGGCTGCGATATCGGCGGTATGATGAAAGAAATATTTGGCCGGCAGGGCGGGTTGTGCAAGGGCAAGGGCGGCTCGATGCACATTGCCGACCTCGAAAAAGGTATGCTCGGCGCCAATGGTATTGTCGGCGGCGGACCGCCTCTTGCCTGTGGTGCGGCGCTCGCGGCGAAGGCGCGCAAAACAGGTGGGGTCGCCGTGGCTTTCTTCGGCGACGGCGCATTCAACCAGGGCACCACCCTTGAGTCGATGAACCTTGCTTCGGTCCATCAGCTCCCGGTGTTCTTCGTGCTCGAAGATAACGGCTATGCCGAGAGCACGTCGAGCGACTGGTCGATTGGCGGGCAGAATCCGGTCCTGCGGGCACGGGGGTTCGGCATTCCCGGCGAGCGGGTGGACGGTCGCGATTTTTTCGCGGTCTATCGTGCCGCCGATGAGGCGATCGCCCGCATTCGCGCGGGCGAGGGGCCGCAGTTTCTGCACATCAAGTTTACCCGCTACTACGGGCACTTCGAGGGCGACGCGATGACCTATCGGCCGCCGGGCGAGGTCGCAGATGAGCGGCGGTTCGCTGATTGCCTGTCCTTGTTTCGGGCGCGGGTGACGAGCGGCGGCCTGCTGGACGGCGATGCCCTCGACGAGGTCGATCGGGACACCGCCGAGCGTATCGATAAGGCGGTGTCCGAGGCGAAGTCAGCACCGCCGCCGGACGCCGCCGACCTCACGACCGACGTGTACGAAAGCTATTGAGAAAGGCCAGGCTCATGAGCAAGAAGTCGTTTCGCCAAGCTCTCAATGAAGCGATGCGCCAGGAAATGGAACGCGATCCGCGCGTCATTCTGCTGGGCGAAGACATCGCCGGCGGCATGGGCGCCAAAGGCGAACAGGACGCATGGGGCGACGTGCTCGGTGCGAGCAAGGGGCTGTTGCCGAAATTCGGCCGGGAGCGGGTATACGATACGCCGATCAGCGAAAGTGCCTTTATCGGCGCTGCCGCCGGTGCGGCGATCAATGGCCTGCGGCCGGTGGCGCAACTGATGTTCGTCGATTTCGTCGGCGTTTGCGGCGATCAGATCATCAACCAGATCGCCAAGTTTCGCTATATGTTCGGCGGAAAGGCGACGACACCCGTGGTAATCCGCACCCTTTTCGGTGCCGGCACGCGCGCGGCGAGCCAGCATAGCCAATGCCTCTATCCCATTTTCACGCATATTCCCGGATTGAAAGTCGTCATCCCGTCCTCACCCTATGAAGCAAAAGGGTTGATGATCCAATCGATCCGGGACGACGATCCCGTCATCTTCTTCGAACACAAGGCGATGTATGACGACATGGAGGAGGTGCCGGACGAACCCTATGCAATCCCGTTTGGGAAGGCAAAAGTCGTCCGAGAGGGAAGCGATATCACCATTGTCGCGATCGGCCGCATGGTGGCGTTTGCAATACAGGCGGCCAATGCCCTGCAAAAGAAAGGCATCGATTGCACGGTGATCGACCCGCGGACGGTATCCCCGCTCGATTTCGATGCCATTCTCGCCAGCGTGCGGCGGACCGGACGGCTGGTGGTGGTCGATGAATCCAATCCGCGCTGCAACATCGCGACAGACATCGCCGCGCAAGCTGCACAGCAGGCGTTTGGCGAACTCAAGGCTCCGATCAAGATGGTCACGCCGCCCCACACGCCCGTGCCCTTTGCCCCGGAGTTGGAGGATCTTTACATCCCCAGCGCTGCAAAAATCGAAGCTGCCGTGACCGAGGCTGTGACATATTCCGCGAAGTACGCCGCATGAGTAAGGATATTCACGCTCTGATCATGCCCAAGCTTGGGCTAACGATGAAAGAGGGGTCCGTCGCGACGTGGCGGGTTCCGGTTGGTGGCGAGGTCAGGGAAGGCAAGCCGGTGGCGGATATCGAGACGTCGAAGATTACCGCCGAGTATGATGCGCCCTGTTCCGGCATCATGCGCCGGCAGATCGCCGCCGAAAACGCGACGCTTCCCGTCGGGGCGTTGATCGGGATTGTTGCGGCACCTGAGGTGGCCGACGCTGCCATCGATGCCTTCGCCCAGACGTTCAAGCCCGAAATTGATGGCTGATTATCGAGGGATGCCGTGGATTTTTGACGGTCATCCCGGCCTCAACGGGAAGAGCGGAGACAAAGTTTTCGGTGGTTGAGGGAAGGGTTATCCGATGCCTCAGAACCCTGAAGCGTTCCCGAAGGTAGAGTCCTACGATTATTCGCTCTTCGGCGCGGTCGAAGTCCGGCCGCTCACCAGCATTCGCAAGGTTATCGGCCGTCGGATGTCGGCCGCCTGGCTCAATGTCCCGCAGGTCACGCAGTTCGACGAGGTTGATCTGACGGCGCTTGATACGCTGCGTCGCGAACTCAAGCCAAAGGCCGCGGCCGAGAACGTCAAGCTTACGATTCTGGCATTTATCATCCAGGCCTGCGTCGAGACTTTGAAGAAGTTTCCAGAGTTCAATGCTTCGCTGGACGACGCGGGCGATGACCTGATCGTGAAAAAATTCTATAACATCGCGTTCGCGACCGATACGCCGGCCGGGCTGGTGGCGCCCGTCATCAGAGGCGCCGACAGGAAAAGCCTGTTCGAATTGGCTGCCTCGATCGATGAACTGGCACGAAAGGCGCGCGATGGTCGTCTTTCCTTCGCCGATTGCGAGGGAGGCTGCTTCTCCGTTTCCAATTTGGGTGAGCTTGGTGGAACCGGCTTCACCCCGACGATCAATGCCCCTGAAGTGGCAGTCCTTGGCGTCGGGTGTGCTCGCCAGAAGGTCATGGCGATCGATGGCGAATTCGTGGCCCGGCTGATGCTGCCGCTGACGCTGACATACGATCATCGTGTGATCGATGGTGCGGCCGGCGGCCGTTTCATGCAATCGCTGCGGCAGACATTAGCGGCGCCAAAATAACCACGCGGGATGCGGATGTTCGCGGAGGAAGGAGGGTATCATGGCGGACCTGGATGGACGTTCGATCATTGTCACGGGCGCTGGACGTGGGATCGGCGAGGCAATGGCTCGTGGCCTTGCTCAACGAGGCGCCAGACTTGTCATCGCCGATCTCGATGAAGCCGCTGCGGGAAAGGTTGCGAAAGCTATTTCCGATACGGGCGGCAAAGCGGTCGGTGTCGACGTTGACATCACCCGCCGTGACAGCGTCAAGGCCATGATCGACGCTGCGGTCCATGCGTTTGGTCGCCTGGATGTGATCTTCAACAATGCCGGCATCGCGCAAACCCGCCGGTTCCTGTCGATCACCGATGAGGACTGGCGCCGGATCATGGATACCAACGGGCTGGGGACGCTGATCTGCATGCAGGAGGCGGCCAGGCAGATGATCGCACAGAGAAGCGGCGGAAAGATTATCAATACGGCGTCCATCGCGGGAAAGCAGGGCTATGAGCCGCTGGCCCACTATAGCGCAAGCAAATTTGCGGTCATCGGATTGACCCAGGCTGCTGCCAGCGCTCTCGCACCAGAGAAGATCACCGTCAACGCGATCTGCCCGGGCGTCGTCGCCACCGAGATGTGGAAGGTGATAGACAAGGGCTTTCGTGATGAGGGGCTGACGCATCGTGAGAACGAGGCGTTTGAGGGCTTCTCGGCGACCGTTCTTCTGGGGCGCTCGTCTGTCGCTGATGATCTGGCCGGTGTTGCGTGCTTTCTCGCCTCACCGGATTCTGACTACATGACTGGCCAGTCCCTGGTGGTCGATGGCGGCATGGTGTTCGTTTGAATCTCACAGAGCGCAACTCGATGCCGTAAAGAGAAGATGGCAGGTGGCGCGGACGTCCGGGGCCTGATCCAATCCCGTTGGATCAGGCTCGCCGGTTGACCTGTTGGTTGAGGCAAGGCCCTTTCGGGATCAGCCTCCAGCGGAGGCGAAAAGATACTTCATCCCTTCCGGCAATTGCCCGCGAACCTCGTCGATCTGGCCGGCCGATACGGTTCGCGCCAGCGCCTCGCAAATTCCCGTGAGCACGGCGTCCGCGCTGTTGGTGTCCAGGCCGAGGACGCGGCCGAGTTCGGTGCGCATCGCGTCAGCCGTAACGCTCCGATCCGGCCCGTCGAGACACTGATCGAGTCCGGCCTGTAATTTTGATGGAAGCTGCGCCACCAGATCTCGGGCCTCTTGCGGGCTGAGGCGACGGCACAGCATGCACACGGCAATCACCAGCGCTCGCCCCGATCGGTCGCGATCGAGTCCTGTTGCGGCCGCAACCGCGTCGATCAGCCGGCCGTATGACGCATCCGCGCGCGCTTTCGCCCGCATCAGTGCACGGGTCCGGCTGACCGGACGTTGCTCCGCCTTGCCTGGCCCCTGCGGATGCAGTTGCCCGGCCGGCTTCTGCGGCGCCTCGACCTCCAACTGCGCGGTCACGATGGCGCACAGCGCCTCCTGGCTCACCGCGCCATCGACCACCAGATCGTCGAACGTTACCAGGCCGGCGAGCTTTCCGTTCTCGGTGAGAGGAATGCGCCGAACGTTGTTTTCCTTCATCAACCGTGCCACCTCGCCGAGATCGGCACCGATATCGCAACTCACGACGTGCTCCGACATGACGTCTCCGAGCGTCGCCGTTTTCGGATCAAGGTCACCGCCGAGAACGGCGAGCGCGAGGTCGCGATCGGTGATAATCCCCGCAAGCCCCCGCGGTTCGCTGACCAGCACCGAGCCGATATGATTGTCCATCATTGCGCGGGCCGCCTGATAGACTGTCGAACGCCGGGTAAGCACGACCATCCTCGTTCTGCGAAAGCGCTCCAACGACATTTTGTCCTCCTGATCACGCGCGACGTTGAAAAATATCAATCGTGACGGTCTTGTCGCCGCTAATGCGACATGAACACCGGGATCTCGGGGTACGCCTGAAAGATATCGCAGGTGGCGCTGCCAAGCATTAGCGCCTGTTCGATGCCGTGCGCGAACCCGCCCATGACGAGCAGATCCGCGTTGGTTTTATGAGCGAACGATAGAAGCGTCGCGCCGACGCTCGAATCTCCGCGCTCAACGGATGAAAATTCCGCCTCGATGTTCCATCGTGCGAGATAGCGGCAGAGGGCATCGCCCAGCTGCGGCACCGGAAACGCTTTATCGTCGATTACGGACACGATGGTCACATGGTGCGCTCCCCTGAGAAGAGGGAGTGCATCGTGCACGGCGCGGACGGCGGAGCGGGAGGCATCCCACGCGATGACAACGTTACCGTTGCCGAATGCCTGAGTTCCTGGCGGCACCAGGACGACCGGCCGGCCGGTGCCGAACAATGCGCCATCGATCAGATCGCGGCGGCGGGACTGGACCGGTCCGTAGACATCGATCACGAGAACGTCTCGTACCAGCAAGCTTTCGATGATCCGTTCGCGAAGAGAAGCGATCCGATCTTCCGACCTTAGAATTTCGCACGGGATGCCAGCAAGTTTGGCGGCCCCCAGAATCAGTTCTCGTGTTGTGTTCAGTTGCTGGAATCGCGGCGTTGATCGCCTGGTATCCGTTCCCTCATTCGATTCGGCGTTCGGTTCGGATGGAGAACCGGCGTGCGGGGCATCGATATCGGCAACGAGTACGGATAAAACAGCGCCCTGAGCACGCGCCAAACCGAGCGCATATTGCGCTCCGGGTGACAGGGCATCTCCGTGTGTCTGAGAAAGAAAAGCGAGCACGTTTTTCATGTGCCGGAGGATGGCCGTTATCCCCCGATATGCCTTGATCTGGAACAACAACGGTTCCAACCGGTATCTGCGCGATCGCGACCGCTTCCCGGAGGTATTCTTTCCCGGAAGTATTTTTTCCCGGAGGTATTTTTGGATTGATCTGGGTCAACGCCTTTGAGGATGATCAGACCTAACAAATATCGGCTTGGAGGCAGTCGGATGCAGACTCCGGTTCAGGTTGATTTTCAGGATGTCGACGCGACCGGGCGGTTTCATGAAATCATCACCGAGAACGTTGCCGATCTGGAGCGACGATATGGTCGCATAACGGCATGCCGGGTTGCCATCAGAGGCCCCGGACAACATCGGCAGACCGGCGGTCTCCATGAGGTGAGTATTCAGCTCGACCTGCCGAACGGCCGCGAAGTCAATATCTCGCGCACCCCCAAGCTCGATGAGCGGCGCTCGGACCTGCTATTCGCGATCAACGATGCATTCAAACGCGCCAGGCGGATCTTGCAGGATCGCGTTCGTCGTATGCAAGGGAAGGTCAAGCAGCACGAGGGCCAGCCTGTCGGGACGGTGTTGAAGATCGGCCATAATGGCGAGTTTGGCATCATCGAAGCAGCGGACGGACAGAACGTGTATTTTCACCGAAACAGTGTTCTCAATAACCAGTTCGATAAGATCGGCGTCGGTACGCGGGTGGTCTATGTCGAGCAGGCCGGCGACAAAGGCTCTCAGGCCAGCACAGTGAAGCGGCTTGGAAAACATAAGATGCGATGAAAGGTGTGTGACGCCGCGGGATGAGCGCCATGGATCGCAAGCAGAAGCTCAATATCGGCTACATCGTCTTCGCCTTCGTCCTGATCGCGCTGTTTCAAGCGTGGCTGGCGTCGCGCGATGTGGCCCGGCTTTCCTACACGGACCTGATGCAGGCGGTCGAGCAGGGCAAGGTGGCATCCGTCACGATCACGGAATCGGCGATCCGCGGGCAGTTCAAGGAGCCTCAGAGCGGCAAGGCCGTGTTCGTCGCCGCCAGAGTTGATCCGAACGCGGCTGAGGCTTTCGAGAAGGCGGGCGTGCAGGTATCCGGCGGGACGGACAGCAACTGGCTGACGACGATCCTGTCGTGGATCCTGCCGGCGCTGATCTTCTTCGGTCTCTGGATGTTCCTGTTCCGCGGCTTTGCCGAGCGGCAGGGGATCGGCGGCCTGATGAGCATCGGCAAGTCGAAGGCCAAGGTCTATGTCGAGCGCGAGACAGGTGTCACATTCGATGATGTCGCGGGTGTCGACGAGGCCAAGTTCGAGTTGCAGGAGATCGTCTCGTTCCTCAAGGATAAGGGCAAGTATAGCCGCCTGGGCGCGCGCATCCCCAAGGGCATCCTTCTTGTTGGTCCTCCGGGCACCGGCAAGACATTGATGGCGCGCGCGGTTGCCGGCGAGGCCGGCGTGCCATTCTTCTCGATTTCCGGCTCGGAATTCGTTGAGATGTTCGTTGGTGTCGGGGCCGCCCGCGTGCGCGACCTGTTCGAGCAGGCCCGGCAGACCGCGCCTTGCATCATCTTTATCGACGAGCTTGATGCGCTTGGCCGCGCCCGCACGCCATTTTCCGGCTATGGTGGCGGTGACGAGAAGGAGCAGACGCTGAACCAGCTTTTGTCGGAGCTTGACGGGTTCGACCCGCGCATCGGCATCGTGCTGCTGGCTGCGACCAATCGGCCGGAAATCCTCGATCCCGCACTGACGCGCGCCGGCCGGTTCGACCGCCAGGTCGTGCTTGACCGGCCGGATCGCAAAGGCCGTGCGGCGATCCTGAGAGTCCATATCAGAAAAGTGAAGGTTGCCTCCGACGTGACGATCGACGACATCGCCGGAATCACGCCGGGTTTCACCGGCGCCGATCTCGCCACGCTCGTCAATGAGGCGGCGATCTTTGCCACGCGGCGCGACGCCGACGAGGTGACGATGGACGACTTCACCAGCGCAGTCGAACGCATCGTGGCCGGCGCGGAGCGCAGGAGCCGCCTCCTCAAGCCGGAGGAGCGCGAACGTGTTGCCTATCACGAAATGGGACATGCACTGGTCGCCAGCACGTTGCCGCGGGCCGATCCGGTGCATAAAGTCTCGATCATTCCCCGCTCGATCGGCGCGTTGGGCTATACGCTGCAACGGCCGACCGAGGATCGTTTCCTCATCACCGCCGGCGAATTGAAAGAGCGTATGATCGCGCTGCTTGCCGGACGCGCGGCGGAGGAGATCATTTACGACGAGGTATCAACGGGCGCTGCGGATGATCTTGCCAAGGCGACCGAGGTTGCCCGCCAGAGCGTGACGCGCTTCGGCATGAGCAAACAGGTCGGGCAAGCTGTTCTTGAGGAACAGAAGCAGCAATGGCTTGGCGATGGAGCCGCGTTTCGCTCCCGTGACTATTCCGAGGCGACCGCACGCGAGATCGATATCGCTGTTCGGGAGATGATCGAAGGAGCCTATGCCGACGCCAGGGAACTGTTGATGTCCCGCCTGGACGATCTGAAGGCCGGAGCAAGGCTGCTGCTCGACCGGGAGACGATTACGCCGGCGGATTTTCCTGCCTTGCAGCGTCATCACGACGCGGCCTCTGCCTCTACGCTGCCATTCGCTCGCGCTGATATGACTGCATCTGCGACTTGATGCCCTGGCCTTCCCGGAGATGCGTCGGCAGGATGAGCGTCAGCGTTGCATATTGGCTGTTGCGGTTGAACCGGGCATCGCCGTATCGAAGATCGCGCGGCTCCATGGCGTGGTGCCGATATCAAAAATTATATTGAAATTTCAATTATATAACAACTCGCTGATCGATCTTGAAATGGCGTCCCGGAAGGGAGTCGAACCCCTGACCCCAGGTTTAGGAATTTAGTCCTTCGGTGTCCGCCGTAGCTAATCATTGCGGATTGTTGGTTCGCGGACAAGCACTTGCGCGACATCATCGCCAGTGTGCGCTGATCGAAATCGGTCGCCGCACGGTGCCTGACACGGTGTCCGGAGGACAATTACATGGCTGTCCTGAACCTCACCGAGGCGCGCATCCGCGGCCTCGAACTCGGCTCTGGCATTTGGCGCGACGAACAGGTCAAGGGCCTGATGGTCATCTGCCACAACACAACAAAGACCTACGCGGTGCAAGGCGACGTTCGGCGCAACGGCCGTCACGTGCGCACCGTGCGGGTCAAGATCGATCGCGTCGATCGCATCGGGCTTCGCGAGGCACGCCGCCGCGCGAGAGAGATCATGAGCACGATCCAATCCGGCGTCGATCCGACCGCAAGGCAGGGCGATACCGGCATCACTCTCGCCCAAGCGCTTGAGGCTCTGCCCGGGAACGTGCAACTCGTTCCTGATTTGCGCTTCGTCATCGGGCTCGACCTGTACCTCGTCAAGCCGATGCAGGTCCGTCACTGGCTACGGGCGACGGCCCTTGCCGACGCGGAGCAGATTGCGGCCGAGTTGAGCGCGGCGATGGCCCGCCAATCAAACAAGGACGCCCAGGATGCTCGCGGGTGATCCGACGGCCTTGCTTCCTCACTTCATTAGCCTGGAAGACCGCGTAGCCGCGGCGGTAGAAGGGGCATGGCCGACCTGCATCGCTCCGTTGCAGGCTGTCAAAGACACGATGACGCACGAGGATTTCATCACCAACCATCTGGTCAACGCGCTGATCCGTAGCAAGACCTTCCCCGGTCGCATCGTGCCGCAATATGCGCTACTGTCACCGAACGCCCAGCAACTGCTCCAGGTCGGCAGCAAGATCGATTTCGTGCTGACTATTGGCGACGAAGAGGATGTCTACCTTGCCTGCGAATGCAAACGCCTCAACGTCCCGTATAAGACGAAGACGCGTGCACTTGCCCATGAATATGTTCGCGACGGTCTGACTCGTTTTGTTACGGGCCAATATCCCCACGACCGCGAGTTGCACCAAGGATAAAGATCGCAATCCAAGCCGTGAACTTACGAATGGTAATCGTCGATATGCCGGCGTTCCCAGAGCAAAAATTTGTCCCGGAGCCGCTCCAACTCCTCAAGTATCGCGACATCATGCAGGAACTGCCGCTACGCAAACAGCCCTGGAAAGGTACGCGTAGATGCTTTCCTGCTATCATCTTCTTCAAGAGTTCAAGAAAACTGATTCGCCAGGATTAGGCCATGTCCGGAAAAGAACGAGCGCCCAGAAATCGTACGATTACTCTGACGGAAGCCGATAGGGCGCGCCTCCGAACAAAACTGATAAACGCTCGGGATGTGAGTTCATCGGTCGAGGACTGCACAATCCATGGGGATTGCACGGTTGTTGCGCCAGCTCTCAAAAAAAGTTCGGTTGACTTACTTATTCTTGATCCACCTTACAACCTCAACAAGCGCTTTGGAGATACTACATTCTCGCGGAGATCAGTCGACGAATATGCGGAGTGGCTAGGCGGCGTACTCGACGTGCTCATCCCGCTCCTGAAGGCAACGGCAACTGTTTATGTGTGCGGGGACTGGCACACCTCTAATTCGATATTCGCAGCAGTTGCACCCCGTCTAAAAGTTCGAAATCGCATCACATGGGAGCGGGAAAAAGGGCGCGGCGCCAAGACAAATTGGAAAAACTCGAGCGAAGATATTTGGTTTTGCACAGTGGGAGACCACTACACATTCAATGTCGATGCTGTAAAGCTTCGACGTAAAGTCATCGCTCCCTATCGATCGGAGGACGGCTCCCCCAAGGATTGGTCTGAGACCCGCGATGGCAATTTCCGTGATACCCATCCCTCCAATCTTTGGTCGGATATAACGATTCCGTTCTGGTCGATGCCAGAAAACACTGATCATCCCACTCAGAAGAGTGAAAAGCTGCTATCAAAGCTAGTTCTTGCAAGCTCTAATCCAGAAGACTTGGTACTCGATCCATTTCTAGGCAGTGGAACGAGTTCAGTTGTCGCCAAGAAGCTTGGGCGGAAGTATCTCGGCATTGAGATCGAGGAGGAATACGCTTTGCTTGCAGAATGCCGTCTAGAGCTTGCCAGCAACGATCGAACAATCCAGGGCTACGCAGAGGGTGTATTTTGGGAGCGCAATACACTCAACGTGATCAATGGGCGTGCCAAGCAGGCGCCTGAAACTGATAACGAAGTGTCGCTTCCTCTCTTCTAGAGAGCCAGAAGCTCAAGCAGAAAAGCTCTTGCTCTCGCGAGGTCAACCTTCGGCCTGTAGTCGCTCGCGGCACCCCTTCCGAATTGGCCTGACAACTGCGTGACGCCTCTGGACACCCGACCGGCCCAATGGTGCTGAACGCCGGTAGCATCGAGTATCGAGCTTTCGAGGACGGGTAGGAGTCGAGCCGATAAGGTGCCGGACCGGGTATCGACGACAAGCATTAAGAATGCAAGGACAGAGCCTGGCCGAGCTAAGAACGCAAGCATCTTGTCCACATTGTAAGCCTTTGGGGCGGATGCTCGGTCGGCCAGCTTTGTCTTGATATCTATTATCAGCGCCCCCCCATCCACCTCTTTAATCAAATCGCCCAAGTCGTGCCGGTTGGTAGCCCCTGTTACAATTTGCTCAATGGCATTGCCCCGCAAATTAACGTTGTCAACTTGGGCCGCCTTTACAATCGCTTGCTGACGGGAAGCTATGGTTTCCCTGAGCTCTCTTTCTACCTCGCGAAAGGCTGGCGACGCAATTGCTGCCGCGGCTCGCTCGGGGGCAGCCAATAGAATCGCTCGCTGGGCATCCGAAGGTCGAAATCGGCTGTCTCGTCCAACTATTGCAGTTGTTGCCTCCACAAGTCGATCGACGTTCTCTTGCCAGGTGAATGCTGAGTGCAGAGCAAATAGTTGGTCGAAATTCTCAGGCCGATTAGCAAGGCCCTCATATTCCGTCATGATGTCGGTGCCGTTGAAGCTTCCCTTTATGTTGTCTGATCGCAACTGCAGAGAACTATGACTGATCTTCTTCAGGAAGGTCGAATTAGCCAGAAGGAAATCGACCGTGTGGGCTCGGACAACAACGACTACAAACGGCCGGGAGTCGTGCATTTGGAGCGCCGACAACGACAGCACTGTATTTGAGAAGGTGCCAGTCCTTGCTTCGGAGAATCGGAAAGCGTAGCCGTCACCAACATACACACTGCGAAATTTCTGAGGGCCGAAGCGTGCGCGATACGCAGCTTGGATGGCCTCTTTGTTCCGAGAGGAGTCCCCGCGCTTGGCCTCTCTGATGAATTCTATCGCGCCTTGAAGATTCGCCATACAACCAGTCTGGCTGACAGGCACGAGTCGGTCCAGATGCCGAGGCAAACCGCTTTGATGCGGCGGAAAACGCCTAATGAAGGAAAAGTGGCGTCCCCGGCAGGACTCGAACCTGCGGCCTATGGTTTAGGAAACCATCGCTCTATCCGGCTGAGCTACGGGGACAAAACGCCACGTTCGGTGCCTATCCGGTGCTCGGCCGCGGCCGGCGGCGGACAAGCGCATGATCCGGTTGCCGTTTCTACCTCAAGGCCCTCGAATTAGGAAACCTGTGCTCTATCCAGCTGAGCTACCGGGACTGATTGGCCATCCCTCTGCCGGACCGGGGGCTGATGTCCGCCCCAGGCCGCTGTGGCCGAAGGTTATGGTCCGAACGCCGGCTGCAATCAAGGCCGGTTACGCGGCTCGCCGGCCCGGACCTGCCTGTGTGGGATCGGCCGGCCCGGATTTTCCTGCTTAGAATGAGGCCGAGCGCAAATCCCAGCCCTTGAGAATGGCGTTGGCGAGGATCGCCACCTCGGTGCGGTTTCTGGCGTTCAGCTTCCTCATGATATGGCGCAGGTGAATCTTCACCGTGTGCTCGCTCATCTGCAGCGCGTAGGCGATCTGCTTGTTGGCCATGCCCTGGCACAGTGCCTCGGCCACCTTCATCTGCCGCTCGGTCAGAAGGTCGCCGGCTCTCGTTGCGCCCTCGCGCCGGCTCCAGTCGCGTTCCAGCGCGCAGGGCGGCACGAAGGTACCGCCGGCCTGCACCAGCCGCACCGCTTCCACCGCGACGTTCAGCGGCAGGCTGGTCGGGATGTAGCCGCGCACGCCGTGCTTCATGACGTTGACGACGAAATTGGCATCGTCGATGTCGGAAATAATGACGACCGGCGGGCCGACCGCCGCATCGAGGAACGACAGTTCGCTGGCGCTCGGGGGGCGGTTGCTGTCGAGGAACACCACCACCACGGCCGGTGGCGGTGCGGCCGGCTCGTCGGCGCTGCGCCATTCGGCGAAGCTGGAATAGGCGAAGATGTCCTGGTTCTTGTTGGATGCTTCGAAGCAGCGGACGAAGCAGTCGCGAAAGAAAGCCCGCTGATGAATGACGACGATCGCGGGGCGTTTGACCGTCGCTCGCGGCATCCGCCCTGTCCCCGTTGTGGGACTTTCGATGGACCGGACGGTGGCTGAAGCTGTCGCGCGGGGCGGTCGAACGTCGTCGAGATAGGGCGTCGCGCTCTGTGGCCCGGAAAGAATATCAGCATGACTTTGGGTCGAAAAATGTGGGCCGCGAGGCAATGCAGCGTATGATGGAACAAGTCCCGGTGGGGCGGCTGCCCTCCGCGATGTCGGATTGATGGGCGGACGCAGCGGCGGTTCGCTTGTCGGGCGGCGGGCAGCGCGCGGGTCGGACAACTCCTCGGCCGGAGTATGCTTGGGGGAGGTGCGGTCGGCGCGCGGGCCGGTGCGGGAAAGTGGGAGGCTGGCCATACTCATGAGCACTCCTACTAAACAAACTCCGAACGACAGGGCCTCGCACTATCCCGAGGCGTCGATCCGATGATTGAGTAAGAGATCGGATCGATTTGGTTCGAATAATTAGAATAGCCGCAGTTTCTGCAACTCGACAACGCATTTCTGCCGCAACTGCGGTTCCAGTTTGGTGCGACCGTGACGCCCGCTATTTCGGTTCCCGTCGCCGTCATGCGTTCAGCGAACGCTCGGCCAGTCTGTCAGGGGTCGATGAAAGCCGTTTGACGACCGTGCGAAACGAAGCGTTTCGCGTGAGCCGGCCGCGCGTTTTGCAGCGCCGTTTCAGGTCCAGCGCGTAGCCTGGTCGCTGCCGGTGTCGGCAGCGGAGATCGCCCGTCCGGTGGCGTGGGCATCGAAAAATTGCTCCCATGCGGCAGAGATATCGTCGCGCGCGGCCGGCGGCGTCCGGTTCGGGTCGGCGGCGTCCTGCCACATTCTGGCGGCGCCGGCAAACAGCAGGGAGCGCGTCATCAGCATCGAGCCGAAGGTTACTGCGTTGCGGCAGCCGGTCTCGAAACCGTGATCATGGGCGGCGCCGAGTTGCAGCATGTCCTCGCCGAGTGCGTCGCCGGACAGTCCGGTGATGTCCTGCCAGGCGCCGGTCTGCACCAGGCCGAGAGCGCTATCGTCGAGGCGGCCGACCTCGACGCGGCTGACCAGCGTGATCAGCATCGCCATGAAGCCGATGACGTAAGGATCGCTCCACGTCGCCGCGCCGATGCCGCCGAGCCGGCGGCGGCTTGCCGCGACCAGCGGCACGATCATCGCAACCGCGGCGCGGCGCGCCTTGCGAATCCGCCGGAGGTTGAGAAGGAAGCGCCACATGGATACTCCGTCGTCGCGACCGGTGCCCGCCCCGCGGCCGCCGGGCCGCCCTTGTGTTGTCCCGCGCAGTGCCCGATCATATACGCGATCCGCACGCGGGCGTGAGGCAAACGGAGCTTGGTCATGATTGCCAGTGAGTTGCCGCCGAAACCGGATTTCGAGGTGCTTGCCGCCGCTTCGCCCGCCTCGGCCGACCGTCGCACGCTGGTGCTGGCGCTGATCGGCAACCTGATTACGAGTTGGTCGAACAACGAAAGCCTGTTCATCTACGTCCTGATGATCCTGCTGCGCACCGACCGTGCCTCGGCCGCGCTGACCTTTGCCACCCTCAACACCACGCGCGCGCGCCTCGATCTGATCCAGCGGCTGGCCCGCGTCGCCATCCGCGACAAGGCGCTCACCAAGGAGCTTGCCGACCTGATTGAGCGCTTTAACGACTCGACCCAGGTGCGCAACGAATTGAACCACTGCATGTTCATTTTCGACGCCGCCGGCATGATCACCCACACCCAGTCGATGCGGATCGTGCAGACGAAGAACAGCCTGCGGTTCGGAGAAAGCAAGCCGATGGACGACGCGCGGCTGCAGGAGATGGTTCGCACCACCAAGGAGATGACGCGCATCAACCGCGACATCTGGGACTTCCTGCCGCGCCTCGAAGCCCACGTCAGAGAGCGCAAGGGTTCGGCCTGACGGCCGGTTTCGCCATCACCCGAAAGCATTAATCCCGTGCCCCGTCGGCTGATGCCCCTCGCGCTTTCGTCGCCGATCGGCTAGCGGCGCCGCTCACATTGGGCAAGGGGCTGTCCCCGAATAGGCGTCTGGCTGGTATGCGCGCCTTCAGTCAACGTTCGTCCCTGCGGAGCTTCGCAAATGATTGCGAGGGGACCGCAGCCGGTTTTCCCCCGGCACTCAACTGCATCGCAGCGATGGCGGCCGCAGACGTAGAAGATCAGCGGCTCCCGATCGGTCGATGCCCGACACCGACAGGAGTTCGTCATGGGTAAGACCAAGCACCGCGATCCGCGCGAAGACCACAAGGATCCGCGCGACGATCAGAACCAGAGCCAGGATCAGGATCAGAAGCAGGCCAACCTGCAGGCGCAGCTTCAGGGTCAAGGCCAGCTTCAGGGCCAAGGCCAGGGCCAGGTTCAGTTGGCCGTTCAATCGCTCGATTCCAAGAGCGAGAACGACAACGACAACGACAACAAGAACTACAACAGCAACAGCAATCGCAGCGACGTCGACAACAAGCTTGACAACGACGTCGATAACAAGGTCGACAACAAGCTCGACAACAGCGTCGATAACGACCTTGACAACAAGGTCGAGAACCGCGTCGAGAACACCGTCGATAACAAGGTGAATGTCGACGTCAATGTCGATCTCGACCTCGATCTGAAGGCCGACGGACTGAGCAGCCCGGTGATCGATCTGCACGGCATTCATGGCATCGACAGCAGCCTGATCATGCCGGACGTGGTCGACCAGTGGATGCAGGGCAACGGCAACCAGTTCAATATCGATCAGGTCAACAATCTGGTCGATAACGACACGGTGTACGACCCGAAGGTGACGTTCTACGGCGGCGACAGCGACTTCAGCATCGACGCCAAGATGATCGGCGGCGACGTCAAGTTCGACGCTGAAATCGGCGACGTGATCGGCGACAGCGCGACCGGCGCGATCGCCAGCGCGGACGCCTCGCTGACGCAGGAAGCCTTCACCCAGACCATCACTCTGGGCGCCAACATCCAGTTCAACAGCCTGACGATGAACGTCGCGGGCGACGACTGGAGCGACGACCACAGCCTCGGCTGACCGTTATGCCCCGCGCGGCGTCCGCCGCGCGGGGTTCCCTCGCGGAATGGATACGCTTGCCGCAATGGCGCCGCGGAACGGTGGAGTTGCGAGCCTGACAGGAGGCTCTGATGTTGCCTGGCGGTATCACCGAAGTGGTCTGGCACTTCGCGGGTTATCTGAAAATCATCGACGATATCGCGCGGGATCGCATCAGCTACGATCAGTCGCTCTACATCCACCGGCCTGACGACTACACCACGCCACGCCCCGACGACGCGCGCCACGCCGACCTCGACGAATTCGACAGCCGCGGCCTGCCCGGACCCGAGCCGCTGCCGATCGACGAAGCGTGGAAGTTTCCGCATGGGCAAATCAAACTGCTGACCACGCAGCCGGAACCTGAAGATGACGACGGCGGCAGGTTGCCCCGTCTGACGATGCCGCCCGGCGGCGGTGGTGGCGGTGGCGGTTCGGCCTTCGAGATCAAGGTGGTCTACGACGACAGCGCCGGACAAAGCCAGATCGAGATCCGCCAGTACAACCTCATGCTCGACGATGACGGCGTGTTTCTCGGCCGCGAGGGAGGCGAGGCATTCTCGATCGATACGCACGCCACCCTGCACACCATGGTCGATGCCGCCCTGGCGCAGGTGCCGGCCGAATGGCAGGCGCCGCAGCACGACATGGCGCTGGCCGAGTTCGTCAAGGCGTACGATCAGGACTGGGCCGCGCGCGACGGCGATCCCAACGCACACACGGTTGAGCCTGGCTATTACCGCAATGGCGAATTGCTGCCGGAACCGCCGCCGGATGCGCCCGATCCGCAAGCGCTTCGCGCGCATGAGCTGCCGGAGATCGCCGAGGGTCTGGGACAGACGGCTGTGGTCGGTGACAACACCGCTTTCAATGCCGCGCTGATCCTCGACCTTTCGGAATCCGGCCGCTCGATGGTGGTGATGGGTGACTACTACAAGGTCAATGCGATTTTCCAGACCAACTCGCTGATGGACCACGACAGCCCGACGGCAACCGCCAGCCAGCCACAATCCGATCAGGGCGTACCGGCCGCAACCGACAACCAGCTCGATAACCTTGCGAACTTTATCCAGCACCCGGGGATTTACGACGGCCTGCCGGCCCTCAGTGCCGGCCCGAACTGGCGCGTCGATGTGGTCGATGGCGATTTCTACAGCGTTCGCGCCGTCATCCAGACCAACTATCTGTCCGACAACGATATCGTCGCGCAGAAGAGTGCCGACACCCATTACGAAATTCACGCCGGCGAGAATGAGCTTGGCAATCTGGCGATCCTGTTCGACGGCAGCATCAAATACGACCTGATCATCGTTGAGGGCGACTATCACGGCCTGAACGTGATCTTCCAGCACAACGTGCTGGTGAACAACGACACTGTGATGCAGATGGCCGAGGATGGCAGCAATTCGACGCAGACCGTCACCAGCGCCGGCAATGCACTGCTTAACACCGCAACCATCGAGAACTACGGCAACGATAATTTCCAGCCTACGACGACCGGGATCGATGCCCTCGTGGCACAACTGGCCGGCGGCGCGACCAGCCTTGATCCGGCCTTCGCCAATTACATCGCCGGCTCGGGCGGTGAATTCAACGTGCTCTACGTCAAGGGCGACTATTACGACATCAACGCGCTGTGGCAGACCAATATCGTGTCCGACACCAACGTGGTGTTGCAGATTCAGGGCCAGCCGTCCGAGGGGCTGCCGGCATTGGTGTCCGACACGACGCCGTCGCAGACGGTGATGACGGGGCACAACCAGCTCAGCAACGAAGCGGCGATCGTCGATGTCGGCGCCACCGACACCTATGTCGGCGGGCAGGCTTACAACGACTCGATCCTGATCCAGGCCAATCTGCTGCCGGACGAAGACCCTGCGCTGCGTCACGATACGCAGGTGCTGGTATCGGAACTGGTTGCTTTCATCGGCGATGACGACGGTGACGCATCGGCACCGCCGCCGTCGGTCGTGGGGCCGCTGGCCGCCGACGATCCGATAGGCAACGTGATGCACTGACCAGATTCGCGGCCGGCGCAATCTGCCGGACCGTTAAGCGGGAGGACGGGGCTGATGATGCAGGCCAGCGGGAATGGTGGGGATGGCGCCGGCGATGCATTGATGCCGCAAGCGCACCCGCTCGGCAGGATCGAACCAGCACGGATATTAGCTTTCCCCGGCCGCTCCGAGGCGCCGCAACCGGCGGCGCGCGTTGCCGACGAAGGCCGCGTCGAGGAGCGCGCCAAAACGCCGCCATCCGCTCCTGCTGTGCCGGGCGAGAATCTCATCGAGGGCGCTCCGGATGCGCCGGCCGCAGTGGTCGGCAAGGGCGGTGGCGGCACCAACGGCGGCAGCGGAGGCGGGGGCGGTGGAGGCGGCGGTTCGACGCCGCTGCACCGGCGCTCCAGCGAACAGGAGTTTCGCGACGTGCTCGGCCGCGGGCTGTCGAGTGCGCGGCGCAATTTCGTCACCGTCGGGCTGTTCTCGATTGCGGTCAACCTCCTGGTTTTGGCGATCCCGGTCTACCTGTTCAACATGTCGGACCGCGTGCTGACCAGCCGCAGCACCGACACGCTGGTAATGCTGACGCTGATCGTGGTCGTGGCGATCGCCGCCCATGTGCTGATGGACGTCACCCGCCGCATCATTTTGATGCGGGTTGCGGTCGATACCGAGGCGCGGCTCGGCGGCCCGGTGCTGGCGGCGGCGGCCAAGGCGGCGCAGGGCGGATCGAGCCGCGAATTCCAGACGCTGGCTGATCTGCAGCATCTGCGTGCCTTCATCACCGGCCCGGTGTTGCTGACGATGTTCGATGCGCCGATCTCACCGGTTTACTTCTTCGTCGTGTTCCTGATTCACCCGCAGCTCGGCCTGATCGTACTGACGTCGGGCGTATTGCTGGTGCTGGTGGCGTTGATCAACCAGAAGGTTACGGCGGTGCCGTTCACGCGCGCCAACGCTTTCGGCACCCGCGCCAACCTGCAAGCCGAGGCGATGGCGCGCAACGCACAGGTAATCAACGCCATGGGCATGATCCCCGAGAGCGTGCAGGTGTGGGGTCAGGAGACCGTGGAATCGCTGAAAGCGCAGGTCGCGGGGCAGGACCTCAACATCGTCATGACCGGCGTGTCGAAGTTTCTGCGGTTGTGCACGCAGATCGCCATTCTCGGCTGGGGCGCCTGGCTCGCGCTCGAAAGTCACGTCACCGGCGGCATGATCATCGCCGCCTCGATCGTCGCGAGCCGCGGGCTTGCGCCGCTCGAAGGCACGATCGAGGGGTGGCGCAGCTTCGTGCAGGCGCGCTCGGCCTATGCCCGCGTCAAGACGCTGGTGCAGAGTTCGCCGCTTAACTTCGACCGGCTGCGGCTGCCGCGCCCGCAAGGCCACCTCACCGTCGAGCGCATCCTTTATGTGCCGCCGCCGACCAAGAAGGTGATTCTCAACGGCATCTCGTTCCAGCTTCAGCCGGGCGAGTCGCTGGCGATCGTCGGCGATTCCGGGGCCGGCAAGACCATGCTGGCGCGCATGCTGGTCGGTTCGATCATTCCGACCGCCGGCAATGTTCGCCTCGACATGATGGACCTGCGCAACTGGGATGCGCGACAGTTCGGCGAGAGTGTCGGCTATCTGCCGCAGGACGTGCAACTGTTCCCGGCATCGATCAAGGCCAACATCGCCCGCATGCGCGACGATGCGCGTGACGAGGACATCTTCGACGCCGCCGAGACCGCCGACGTCCACGAGATGATTTCCAGTTTCGCGCAAGGTTATGAAACCGTGGTGGGGATGGATGGCAGCCCGCTGTCGGGCGGCCAGCGCCAACGCATCGGGCTGGCGCGCGCGTTCTACGGCAACCCGCGCCTGATGGTGCTTGACGAGCCGAACTCCAACCTTGATGCCAACGGCGAACGTGCCCTCGCCAAGGCGCTGATCCGCGCCAAGGAAAAGCGCATCACGGTGGTCACCATCACCCAGCGCGCCGCGCTGCTGCGCAGCGTCGACAAGATCATGGTTTTGCAGAGCGGGGCGATCCATGCGTTCGGCGGCCGCGACGAGATCATTCCGCTGCTGGCCGGGCGCAAGCCGGACGGCGGCGGCCCGCCGATGCTGAATGCATGAGCGGGAGGTGGCGATGTTCGGACGCAAAGCCAGAAAAAATCTGCCGGCCATTGCCGCCGACCCGGTATGGTACGCCTCGCTGCCGCGCTCGACCAAGCTGCCGACGATTGCCGGCGTCCTCATCCTCTCCGCGGTGGTGATGGGGTTTGGCGTCTGGGGCAACATGGCACCGATCGCTGGTGCGGTGGTCGCCTCCGGCGTGTTCGTCGCCACCGGCCAGAACAAGATCATCCAGCATCTCGAAGGCGGCGTCATCCGCGAAATCTATGTGCGCGAAGGTGACACCGTGCACGAGGGGCAGGTGCTGATCGAGCTTGACGATACCGCGCCGCGCACCGAACTGCGGCGACTTTATCTGCGCGAGGTGCGGCTGATGGCGATCGATGCGCGGCTGCAGGCGGAGATGCGTGAGGCCGACAGCATCACGTTTCCCGACGAGCTGGACGTTGACCGCGCCGAACCCGAGATCAGGGAAATTATCGAAAGCCAGCAGCTTACCTTTATGGCCAGGCGCAACAGCGTCAACAGCGACATCGCCGGCATCAACGAGGGCATCAACGCGCTGAACGAGCGGATTCAGGGCGGCAAGATGCAGCTCGAAGGCATCCGCAATCAGATCGCCTTCATCGACGAAGACATCGCCGCCAAGGAGCAGTTGCTCAAATCGGGCCTGGTGCGCAAGCCCGAGGTGCTGCTGTTGCAGCGAGCGCGCGCCAACCTCGAAGGCGAGACCGGACGCATCATGGGCGACATCGGCGATGCGCGCGAGCGCATCGCGCGCGCGGCCGAGCAGGCCAATGGCGTGCGCAAGACCGCGATCAAGGTGGCGGTCGAACAGATGCACGAGGTGCGGGGCGAGCTTTCAGACGTGCGCGAGCGGATGCGCAGCGCGCGCGGCGTGCTCGACCGCATCCGCATCACTGCGCCAGTCAAGGGCGTGGTGGTCAAGCTGCGCTACCATACCCGCGGCGGCGTCATCGAGGCCGGCAAGAACATCATGGAAATCCTGCCTCTCAGCGACGAGCTGATCATCGAGGCACGGGTGCGCCCGCAGGATATCGACAGCGTCAAGCACGGCCAGCACGCCATGGTGCGGCTCACCGCGCTCAGCCAGCGCATCACCCCGATGGTGCCGGGCGACGTCATCTACCTGTCGGCGGATACCCTCGCCGATGAGAAGAAATCGATGCAGGTCGGGCCGACCGACATCTATCTCGTGCGTATCAAGCTCGACATGGCGGAGGCGATGGCGATTCCCGGCTTCAGCCCGACGCCGGGCATGCCGGCCGAGGTCTACATCAAGACCACCGAGCGTACGTTCTTTCAGTACATCGTGCGGCCGATCCACGACAGCATGCTGCGAGCATTTCGCGAGCGATGAGGAGGAGGGGGCAGATGTCGAACCAGCGGCAGGCCGGGCAACCGGGTGGACGAAGCGATGTCGTGCAGATCGAGGTGATCGAAACGCTGCCGGCATTGATGAGGCTGCGCGAGCATTGGAACGCGGTCTATGACGCCGATCCCGACGCGCAGATGTTTCTGTCGTTTGCCTGGCTGTCGGGGTGGCTCGCACAGATTCAGCTGCCGTGGCTGGTGCTGGCCGCGCGCGCCGGCGCGGCCGGGGAGGCGCCGTATGTCGGCTTCCTGCCGCTGCGCATTCAGACCAAGCTCGCCGGCGGTCACATCCGCAACGAACTCAACATGGCCGGCAATTTCTCCGCCGACTACACGGGCATTCTCTGCGATCCGCGCCATGAACACCGCGTGGTGCCGGCCTTCGCCCGCCACCTCAAGCAGATGAACTGGGCGCGGCTCAACCTGGAGAATATCCGTCAGCCGGAGCAGCGGCTGCGGCTGTTGCTGGCGCATTTCCCGAAGGCCGGCTTCCGCACCGGCGAGGTCGATCGAGTCGGCAAGGTCGATGGCATCGACAACAACGTGTGCCCGTTCGCCCCTCTGCCGCCCGACTGGAACGCCTATCTCGACGGCCTCAGCGCCAACACCCGTCAGAAGATCCGGCGGCTGTTGAAGCGCCTCGACGGCGGCGGCGATGACCGCATCAGCCACGCCACCGCGGCGACGATCGACCGCGACCTCGACACGTTGCTGCGGTTCTGGGAAATCAAGTGGAAGCCGCGCAAGGGCGACCTCGTGCATAGCCTCGTGCGTTCCAATCGCGCCATGCTGACACGCAGCTTCCATGCCGGGCTGTTGTTCCTGCCAACGCTGTGGCGCGGCGAGCGGCCGCTGGCGGCGCTTGCCACGCTGATCGATACCCGCAAGCGCGCCCTGCTGTTCTACATGACCGGACGCGACGAGACCTTCGAGGATGCCTCGCCGGGCCTGATCCTGCACGCCTACAGCATCCGCCACGCCATCGCCGGCGGTTTCGTCGAGTACGATTTTCTGCGTGGCAACGAAACTTACAAATACTCGTTCGGCGTGAAGGAGCGCCGCATCCGCTGCGTCGTGGTGACGACGCGGGACGATCTCAATCTGGGCGGCCGGATTGACCGGCGCACCGTGGCCGAGGTGGTGCGGCTGGCCACCGATCTGCATCGGGACGGCAAGCTCGATGAGGCCGAGCGCGGCTACCGGCAGGCGCTGGCCGTTGCGCCGGACGATGCCGACGCGCTGCATCGGCTGGGACAATTGCTGAGCACGCGCGGCCAGCATGTCGCGGCCAAGCGCTGTTTCACCCGGCTTGCGGCGCTGCGCCCCGACACTCACAAGGCATGGCTGTGCCTGGCCCGTGCCTGCGAGGCGCTCGGCCAAGACGACGAGGCGTTTGATGCCTATCGCGAGGTGATCAGGCTGCGGCCCGATCTTGCCGAGGCGTTCAGCGGACTTGCCGCGCTGTTGGTCCGGCTCGGTCGGATCGAGGCGGTCAATGCCGCGCTGGCGGCGTTCGGCAAGCCGCGTGCCGCAACGCCGGAGCGCGCGGGCTATGCCGAGACAGCGGCCGAGGCACCGTCGACGCGCCTGCTGCAATGAGGATGCGATGGTGAGGCGCGGCCGCCGGCGCGAAGCGGCGTCAGCGGCTGGTGGTGGCCTGGCTCAGCAGGCTGGTGGTGCGTGGCGGCGTCGACGGCATGGCCGGCGTCTCCGGCCCGCGCGCCATGGCCGGCATCCGCACCAGCTTGTCGAGCCGGTTGCGCTCTTGCTCGAAGCTTGCCAGCAGCGTGCCGTCGAGCGAGCGGCCGCGCGGCAGTTTGATGCGCATCGGGTCGACGAAGCGGCCGTTGACGAGGATCTCGTAGTGGACATGGGCACCGGTCGACAGGCCGGTCGAGCCGACGAAACCGATCACCTGGCCCTGTCGCACCCGCTTGCCCTTCTCCATCCCCTTGGCGAAGGCGCTCATGTGGCCATAGGCCGTCTCATAGCCGTTGGGGTGCTTGATCTTGACGTATTTGCCGTAACCGCCTTCCCAGCCTGCGGTTTCGACGACACCGTTGCCCGAGGCGAAGATCGGAGTGCCGTAGGGCGCGGCCCAGTCGACGCCGGTGTGCATCTTGGTGAAGCCGAGGATCGGATGGCGGCGGCCGCCGAAGCCGGAACGCATGATGGCGTTGTTCAGCGGCTTGCGAACCAGGAATTTTTTGGCGCTTTTGCCGGTCTCGTCGTAGTAGTCGACGATGCTGTCGTCGGGGGTCTGGAAGCGGTAGTATTTCTTTGTCTCGCCGGCGACCGTGAGGGAGGCATAGAGCACATCGTTGCGCTCGGCGCCGGGCGTGGTTTCGTCGTCGCCGGCGAAAAATACCTCGAACGAATCGCCGGCCTGCACGCGGCGCTGGAAATCAATGTCGTAGGAATAGATGCGGATCATGTCCTCGATGACCGGGACGGGCACCTTGTCGCGCAGCGCGGTCTCGTAGATGCTCTGATAGAGGCGGATGCCGGTGCCGTTGTCGGGGCCGTCATCGTCGTCGTCGTTGGTGGCGGTGACGACGCTGTTCATGGTCTGCGCGTCGATCGCAACGTAGCGTCCGAGGTCGGACAGCGCGGCGGCGGCCTCGATCCCGGCGTCGCCGGCGATGATGATGCGGGCCGGGCGCTGCGCCGCCAGGCCAGGCCCGGCGCCGATCAGAATCCGCAGCTTCTGCCCTTCCTTCAGCGCGCCGTCGCGGCCGCGCAGGCCGAGCGTCGCGGCGATGGTGGCGGCGTCCTCGGGTGTTGCGCCGAGGTCGCGCAGCACCGAGGCGATGGTGTCGCCCTTGCGGACCAGATGGGTGCGCTCGGCCGCGTCGTAGCCGCCCGTCACCTGCTCCTTGGTCTTGGGCAGCAGCGTGACGTTCTCCGGCACGATGCGCGCTTCGAACCCGGCATAGGGGTCGATATTGTCTTCAGCCGCGTAGGCCATCTTGATGTCGGGCCGGCCGGCGGATGCGTAGCGCACGCCCGGCTGCGGCGTCATGTTGCGCCAGTTCGAGGCATCGCGCACGCGCCCGAGCACGTCCTCGATCGGCACATGCGCGGCGACCTTGGCGCGCGGCAGCACCGCGGTGAGTTCGCGCATCACGAACGACACTTCGGCGTCCGGCTCGGCCGCCTCACTTGCGGCATCGCCGTCGCTGGCTACCGGAGCATTGTCGGTCAACAGCCGCTGCGCATTGAAGGGCGGCACCTTGGCGGCCGTGTCGCCGCTGGTCAGCGACAGGTTGCCGGACACCCGCACGAACGGCCGCACCCGCATGATGTCGCGGTTGCCGACCCGCATGGCCTGCGACACCCGGATCACCTGGCGGGAGCCGGAATGCTCGCTCGGCGGTGGCATGCGGTCGCTTTTGTGGGCGGCGGGGGGGCGGTCGATGGCGCCTAGGCCGCTGCGCAAGCCGGTGGTTTCGATCCGGTCCGGGGTCTTGGCGAAGGTGGTTTCACCATCGAGCGCGCCGAACACCG
>JBARWE010000078.1:0-4008 GCA_049646625.1 Xanthobacteraceae bacterium | reverse complement strand
GCCAAGAGCCGCCCGCCGCAGCGCGCCGCGACCGCGCCGCCCGCGCACCGTGGCGGCATCGGAGGCAGGCCGGGAAGCAATCTCGACAGCGGTCATGGTCGGACCTGCGGGCAAGAGGGGCAAGAGGAGACGGAAAGGACGCCGGCGAGCCGCCGGCGCTCCGGAGGGGTCAGTTGGTCAGCGGCACGCTGTCGTCGATCAGTGCATCAAGCGCCGCCTTGACGTCAACATTGGCGGCGATCACCCCGGCCTGCTGGAGCGCAAGGCCGGCGGCCAGGATCGACTCGCGCTGCGCCGCGCCGATCTTCGAATGGGTCAGCTCGGTGCGCTCCTTGAGCTGCTTGTCCACCACGTTATCCGGCAGCTTGGTGACGGCGACGAACACTCGCTTTTCCTCGTCGTAGTTGGCGAGCGAGAACTTGCGGGCTTCCTCGTAAGCCTTGAGCACGCGCGCCACCAGATCGGGGTGATCCTTGAGGAACTGCTCGCGCGTATTGAGGATGCCCCAGGTGTTGGCGTCCTTGTTGCGGTAGAACAGCCGCGCGCCGTTCTCGATCTCGGCCTGCGCCATCATCGGATCGAGGCCGGCCCAGGCCTCGACGTCGCCCCGCTTCAGCGCGGTCGCCCCGTCGGGATGCTGCAACAGCACCGGCTTGATGTCCTTTTCGGTCAGCCCGGCCTTCTGCAGCGCGCGCACCAGGAAGATGTGCGGATCGGTGCCGCGCGTCACCGCGACGCGCTTGCCCTTGAGATCTTCGATCTTCTCGATCTTGGAGTCTTTGGAGGTGACGAGCGCGGTCCATTCGGGGCGCGAATAGACGTAGATCGACTTGATCGGGTTGCCGTTGATCCTGGCGACCAGCGCCGCCGAGCCGGCGGTGGCGCCGAAATCGATCGAACCGGCATTGAGGAATTCGAGCGCCTTGTTGGAGCCAGTGGTCTGCACCCAGCGGATCCTGATGCCGTCCTTCTCGAACTCCTTCTCCAGGAAGCCCTTGTCCTTGAGCACCATCGAGACCGGGTTGTAGGTCGACCAGTCGACGCGGATTTCGGTGGGCTTGTCGGCGGCGAGTGCAACCGCAGGGAAAACGGCCGCGGCGGCCAAAGCGACGGTCAGCGACCGTCGGGAAATCAGCGACATGGGAAGCTCCGTGGGTGAGGTTTGCGGCCAGCCGGCCGCGCTCGCGCGTTTTCAAAAACCCGTCTTATTTCAATGAGTTAATAGTCTCTGTCAATGAGAAAATCCCTTCCCGATCAAGCCGTTCCCGAGCACGACCTTCCCCAAACCGCAGGCGGCACAGAATGATTGCGCTGCCGCCGACGAACGGCCGTGACAGCGCCGTCACGATCCGATATCGGACGCAGGATGGACAACCCCGAAACGCACCGTCTGGAGAACACCGCGGCGCTGTTCGACAAGGCGCGCATCTCGGCCGAGATTGAGGCGCTGGCCGAGGTTCATGCCGGACACGACGACGCCTTCCGCGGCGCCCTCGCGCAGCATTTGAAGGCGGCGCTGGCACAGGCGCGCGGCCTTGCCGAACAAACGCTCTTGGCCGACCGCCACGGCCGCCGCTGCGCCGAGCGGCTGTGCTTCGTGCAGGACGCCATCATCCGCCTGCTTTACGACACGGTGACGCGCCATCTCTACCGTTCGCATGTGCCCTCCGGCGCCGAACATATGGCGGTGGTGGCGACCGGCGGCTACGGCCGCGGGCTGATGGCGCCGGAATCCGACATCGATCTGCTGTTCATCCTGCCCTACAAGCAGACCGCGTGGGGCGAACAGGTCGCCGAGGCGATCCTCTACTGCCTGTGGGACATGGGGCTGAAGGTCGGCCACGCCACGCGCTCGATCGACGAATCGATCCGCCAGGCGCGCTCCGACATGACGATCCGCACCGCGATCCTCGAAACGCGCTTTCTCGCCGGCGACCGCGCGCTCTACGACGAACTGGTGGCGCGCTTCGATCGCGAGGTGGTGCAGGGCACGGCGGCGGAGTTCGTCACCGCCAAGCTTGCCGAACGCGAGGAGCGCCACCGCCGCGCCGGACAGTCGCGCTACCTGGTCGAACCCAACGTCAAGGACGGCAAGGGCGGCTTGCGCGACCTGCACACGCTGTTCTGGATCGCCAAATACGTTTACCGCGTGCGCTCGACCGACGAACTGGTGGCGCACGGGGTGTTCGACGCCCACGAATATCGCACCTTTCGCCGCTGCGCCGACTTCCTGTGGTCGGTGCGCTGCCACATGCACTTCCTCACCGGCCGGCCTGAGGAGCGGCTGTCGTTCGACATCCAGCGCGAGATCGCCCAGCGCCTCGGCTACACCTCGCACCCCGGCATGCAGGACGTCGAACGCTTCATGAAGCACTACTTCCTGATGGCCAAGGACGTCGGCGACCTGACCGCGATTCTGTGCGCCAAACTGGAGGACCAGCAGGCCAAGCCGGCGCCGATGCTGAGCCGGATGATGGCGCGGCTACGCCCCGGCGCCAAGCGGCGCAGGCTCGACGACAACGGCGATTTTATTGCCGACAACAACCGCATCACGATTTCATCGCCGGATGTATTCCGCCGCGATCCCGTCAACCTGATCCGCCTGTTTCGCCTCGCGCAAAAGCACGAACTCGCCTTCCACCCCGACGCGCTGCGCACCGCCCAGCGCTCGCTCAAGCTGATCACGCCGGCGACCCGCGAGAACGCCGAAGCCAACCGCCTGTTCATCGATATCCTCACCTCGCCCGGCGCCGAGACGGTGCTGCGCCGCATGAACGAGACCGGCGTGCTCGGCCAGTTCATCCGCGCCTTCGGCAAGATCGTATCGATGATGCAATTCAATATGTATCATCACTACACGGTGGACGAGCACCTGTTGCGCTGCGTCGGCATTCTTGAGGATATCGAGCGCGGCGGCCGCGACGAGCTGGCGCTGGCCAGCGACCTGTTCAAGAAGATCCGCCCCGAGCACCGCGCCGTGCTTTACGTCGCGGTGTTCCTGCACGACATCGCCAAGGGCCGGCCGGAGGATCACTCGATCGCCGGTGGGCGCATCGCGCTCCGGCTGTGCCCGCGCTTCGGCTTCGATGCCGCCGCCACCCAGATGGTGGCGTGGCTGATCGAGCAGCACCTGACGATGTCAGCGGTGGCGCAGTCGCGCGACCTGTCGGATGCCAAGACCATCGAGAACTTCGCCGCCGTGGTGCAGTCGGTCGAGCACATGAAGCTGCTCACCATCCTCACCACCGCCGACATCCGCGGCGTCGGCCCCGGCGTATGGAACGCCTGGAAGGCCGAGCTGTTGCGCACGCTCTATTACGAGACCGAGCCGGTGCTGACCGGCGGCTTCTCCGAGGTCAACCGGGTGCAGCGCATCGCCGCGGCCGAGGCCGAGTTCCGCGCCGCCGTCACCGACTGGCCGCAGGCCGAACTCGACGCCTATATCGCCCGCCATTACCCGGCCTACTGGCTCAAGGTCGACCTCGCCCGCAAGCTCCGCCACGCCCGTTTCCTGCGCGACAGCCAGCGTGAGGGCCGCAAGCTCGCCATCGATACCGGCTTCGACAAGGATCGCGGCGTCACCGAACTGACCATTCTCGCCCCCGACCACCCGTGGCTGTTGTCGATCATCGCCGGCGCCTGCGCCTCGGCCGGCGCCAACATCGTCGACGCGCAGATCTACACCACCACCGACGGGCTGGCGCTCGACACCGTCGCCATCTCGCGCGAATACGCCCGCGACGAGGACGCGGCGCGGCGCGCCGCGCGCATCGCCGACATCATCGCGCAGGTGCTCGACGGCAAGCTCAAGCTGCCCGACGTCGTCGCCAAACGCGCGACCCGCGGCAAGGCGCGCCCCTTCGTGGTGGCGCCGGAGGTGGCGATCAACAACAACTGGTCGGACCGTCACACCGTGATCGAGGTGTCCGGCCTCGACCGCCCGGGCCTGCTCTACGAACTGACGACCGCGATCTCGAAACTCAACCTCAACATCGCCTCCGCCCACGT
>JBARWE010000077.1:0-10302 GCA_049646625.1 Xanthobacteraceae bacterium | reverse complement strand
CTGTTCGCCGAGGCGCTCGATACGCCGGGCGGCCTCAAGGTGCAGACCATCCACGCGCTGTGCACCCGGCTGTTGCAGCAGTTTCCGTTCGAGGCCGAGGTGCCGGCGCATTTTGCCGTGCTCGACGACCGCGATCAGGCCGAGATGCTGGAGCGCGCCAGCCTCGACGTGCTTCTGAAGGCCGCCGCCGATCCGCACGGCCGCACCGGGCGCGCGCTTGCGGTGGCGATGGCCGAGGCGGCCGACGTCACGTTTCGCGACGTGGTGCGTGAGGCATGTCTCGCCCGCGAGCGGCTGGTCGGGGACGACGGGCTTGAGGCGGCGCTGGCGCGGCTGGCGCGCGCGCTCGGCATCGCGCCCGATCTCGATATCGCAACGCTCCAGCGCGAGATTGTCGAAGGCCCGCATCTGCCGCTGTCGCAATGGGAGGCGGCGGCGCGCATTTTTGACACCGGCAGCAGCAACGACCAGAAGCAGGCGGGCCGGCTGCGCGCCGCGCTGGCCGAGGGCGATGCGGCGCAAGTGGATGCTTATCTCGGTCTGTTTTTGACCAAGAAAGATGGCGCGTTCATCGCGCGCAAATCGCTTCTCACCAAGGCGACGGCCGAGCGTCACCCGGCGCTGGCGCAGGCGCTTGCCGACGAGCAGCCGCGCGTGCTGGCGTTGCGCGAAAGGCACTGTGCGGTGCGGTTGCGCGAGCGCACCGCCGCGCTGATGACCATCAGCGGCGAGGTGATGGGCGCCTATCGCCGCGAGAAACAGGCGCGCGGCCTGGTCGACTACGACGATCTGATCGACCGGACGCTGAAAATGCTCGACCGTGTGGCGTCGGGCTGGGTGCATTACAAGCTCGACGGCGGCATCGACCATGTGCTGATCGACGAGGCGCAGGATACCAGTCCGCAGCAGTGGGACATCGTCGAGCGGCTGATTGCCGAGTTCACCAGCGGGGCGGGCGCGCGCGACGGCGTCAAGCGCACCGTGTTCGCCGTCGGCGACGAGAAGCAGTCGATCTTCTCGTTTCAGGGCGCCGCGCCGCGCGAGTTCGACGCCCGTCGCCGCGCGCTGATGAAACGTTTCCGCGAGGCCGGGCAGCGCTTCGAGCAGGTCGCCTTCACTTATTCGTTCCGCTCAGGCCCGGCGATCCTGCAATCGGTCGATGGCGTGTTTCATGATGAGACGATCTACCGCAGCATCCATGCGATGGAGAACGCCGCGCCGATCCATCAGGCGCTGGCCGATGCCGCGCCCGGCCTGGTCGACTTGTGGGAGCCGGAGGAGAAGGACGCCCGCCCTGACATCGAGGGCTGGCGCGCGCCGTTCGACGCCACGCCCGAGACCTCGCCCGAGGTCAAGCTGGCACGCCGCATCGCGCGCAGCGTCAGGGCCTTGATCGACGCCGGCACGCCGACCGGCCCGGCCGGCCGGCAGCGGCGGCTCGCCTTCGGCGACGTCTTTGTGCTGGTGCGCCGGCGTGGCCGCCTGTTCGACGCGGTGATCCAGGCGCTGAAACGCGCTGACATTCCGGTCGCCGGTGCCGACCGGCTGAAGCTGACCGAGCACATCGCGGTGATCGATCTGATGAATCTCGCCGATGCGCTGTTGTTGCGGCAGGACGATCTGGCCTTGGCGGTGGCGCTGAAAAGCCCGCTATTCGACCTCGACGACGACGACCTGATCGCGCTGGCGGCCGGCCGCAAGGGCACGTTGCGCGATGCGCTCGAAGCAAAGGCAAACATGGTGCCGCGCTATGCCGAAGTGGTGCGACGGCTTGATGCCTGCGCGGACGTGGCGGCGCACGAGACCCCGTTCGGCTTTTTTGCGTGGCTGCTCGGCGGCGACGGCGGCCGTGCCCGCATCCTGCGCCGGCTTGGGCCTGAGGCGAATGATGCGTTGGATGAGTTTCTTGAAGTGGCGCTCGGCTACGAGCGCCGCGCGCCCACCTCGCTGCAGGGGTTCGTGGCGTGGCTGCGCGCCGCCGACACCGAGGTCAAGCGCGACATGGAGCTGGGCCGCGACGAGGTGCGGGTGATGACCGTGCACGGCGCCAAGGGGCTGGAGGCGCCGGTGGTGTTTCTGGCCGACACCACGACGTCGCCGGCCGACCATCAGCGTGGCGGGTTGATCCGGCTGCCGGGTGCGCCGCATGAGGTGCCTCATGAGATGCCTTGCGTGGTGTGGGCCGCGAGCCGTGCCGACGATCCGCCGGCGGTCGCCGCCGCGCGCAGCCATCTCACCCAGGAGACCGAGGACGAGTATCGGCGGCTGCTCTACGTCGCCATGACCCGCGCCGCCGACCGGCTGATCGTCGGCGGCTCGCTTGCGGCGAACCGCAACGACGTGCGCGAGGCGTCGTGGTACGACCTGATCCGCAAGGGGTTGTCGCGCAGCGACCTCGCCGAGACGGTGGTCGTGACGGACGACGGCCCGGTGCGGCGCTATGCGCGGGCGGGTGCCGTCGACGCGATGCCGTTGCCGGCGGTGGCCGAAGGTGGAACGGCCGGCCCCGACCTGCCGCCGTGGCTGTCGGTGCCGGCTGCGGCCGTCGCGAGCGATCTCGCACCGGTGCTGCCCTCGCATGCCGGCTCCGCGCGCGGCCGCCGTGGCGGAAGTGCGGATGAGGTGGCGCGGCAGCGCGGCACGCTGGCGCATCGGCTCTTGCAATCGCTGCCCGATGTCGCGGCAGGCGAGCGCACGACCAAGGCGCAGGCGTTTCTCGCCCGCCATGCGCGCGATTGGGACGAGGGGCTGCGCCGGCTGCTTGCGGACGAGGTGGTGGCCCTGATCGCGGATTCGCGCTTTGCCGCATTGTTCGCGCCCGGCAGTCGCGCCGAGGTGCCGATCGTCGGCCGGCTTACGCGCAAGGGCTTGCCGCCGCTGCGTGTCCACGGCCAGATCGACCGGCTGGTGGTGGCTACGGATGGCGTGCTGATCGCCGACTACAAGACCGACCGCTTCCCGCCGCGCGTCGCCACTGCCATTTCCGATGCTTACGTTCGGCAACTCGCGCTCTATCGCGCCGTGCTGCAAAAGCTCCACCCCGGCCTCGACGTGCGGGCGGCCGTCGTATTCACGGCGACGCCGGAGATTTTCGAGATCGAGGCCGCGCGCCTCGACGCGGCGCTGGCCGACCTTCGATGATTGGTCATGGCCGCGCATAGCCGTTCGAAGAACGGCGATCTATCGAACGGCTATGTTGCGGCCATCCACGTCTTCCCTGATGAATTGCCGCAAAGACGTGGATGCCCGCGACAAGCGCGGGCATGACGTGGGTAGGATCGATCGGAAGTCAGAAGTGCCACGAAGGCTCCGCCTCAGGCGTAGCGGCCGTGGCAGTGCTTGTACTTCTTGCCCGAGCCGCACGGACAGGCTTCGTTGCGGCCGACCTTGCCCCAGGTCGCGGGATTGTTCGGATCGCGGGCCGCCGCCGCGGTGGCGGCCGGCGCCAGCGAGACGTTGGCGAAGGCCATCTCGTCCTCGCCGGTGGTCGGATCGAGCTTGTGCGCCTCGACCGCCATCTCCGGCGGCGGCTCGTCGGGCGGCACGATCTCGACGCGCATCAACTGGCCGGTGACGGCCTCGCGCATATGCGCGATCATCGATTCGAATAGCTGGAAGCCTTCCGCCTTGTATTCCTGCAACGGATCGCGCTGGCCGTAGCCGCGCAGGCCGATCACCTGGCGCAGATGCTCCAGCATGATCAGGTGCTCGCGCCAGAGCTGGTCGAGTGTCTGCAACAGGAGCGTCTTCTCGACGTAGCGCATCACGTCGGGACCCCACTGCGCCGACTTGGCGGCCATGTGCTCGTCGACGCGGCTTTCGACGCGTGCCAAAAGCTCCTCGTCGGCGATGCCTTCTTCCTTGGCCCACTCGTCGACCGGCAGCTCGATGCCGAGCACGCGCGTCAACTCTTCCTTGAGGCCGGCGGTATCCCATTGTTCGGGATAGGCGCTCTCCGGCACATGCTTGGCGACCACATCCTCGATGTAGTTGTGGCGCATGTCGGTGATCGTCTCGGCGACGCTGTCGCTCTTCATCAGGCTGACGCGCTGCTCGAAGATCACCTTACGCTGGTCGTTCTGCACGTCGTCGTATTTCAAGAGGTTCTTGCGGATGTCGAAGTTGCGCGCCTCGACCTTCTGCTGTGCCTTCTCCAGCGCCTTGTTGATCCACGGATGGATAATCGCCTCGCCGTCCTTCAGCCCGAGCTTGGTCAGCATCGATTCGAGGCGGTCGGAGCCGAAGATGCGCATCAGGTCGTCGTCGAGGGAGAGGAAGAATTTCGAGCGGCCGGGGTCGCCCTGGCGGCCGCCGCGGCCGCGCAACTGGTTGTCGATGCGCCGCGATTCGTGGCGCTCGGAGCCGATGATATAGAGACCGCCCGGCTTGACCACCGTTTTGGCCAGCTTGGTTCCCTTGGCCGGCTCGATCTCGATCGTTTCCTCGGCCTTGAGCACGATGTCGCGGAAGCGCTCGATCTCGGCGGTGATCGCCGCGGCGCGCTTGGTTTTCTCTGCCTCGTCCTCGATCTCGGCGGTTTCCTTGGCAACGCGCAGGTCGGGCGAGCCGCCGAGCTTGATGTCGGTGCCGCGTCCGGCCATGTTGGTGGCGATGGTGATGGCGCCGGGCACGCCGGCTTCGGCCACGATATAGGCTTCCTGTTCGTGGAAGCGGGCGTTGAGCACCGCGAACAGCTTTTCCGGCTTGCCGCTGCGCGCGGCGGCGTAAAGCTTGTCCATCGCTTTCGGATCGGTGAAGTCGATCTGCTTGAAGCCGTGCTTTTGCAGATACTCGGCCAGCACCTCCGACTTCTCGATCGAGGCGGTGCCGACCAGCACCGGCTGCATGCGCGCGTGCGCGCGCTCGATCTCGGCCAGGATCGCGGCGTATTTCTCGGCTTGCGTGCGATAGACCTCGTCGTCCTCGTCGAGGCGGGCGATCGGCAGGTTGGTGGGGATTTCCACCACCTCCAGCTTGTAGATGTCGAACAGCTCGTCCGCTTCGGTCGCCGCGGTGCCGGTCATGCCGGCGAGCTTGCCGTACATGCGGAAGTAGTTCTGGAAGGTGATCGAGGCGAGCGTCTGGCTTTCCGGCTGTACCGGCTGGTGCTCCTTGGCCTCAAGCGCCTGGTGCAGCCCTTCCGAATAGCGCCGGCCCGGCATCATGCGGCCGGTGAACTCGTCGATGATCACCACCTCGCCGTTGCGGACGATGTAGTCCTTGTCGCGGTGGAACAGGGTGTGGGCGCGCAGCGCCTGGTTGACGTGGTGCACCACCGAGACGTTCTCGACGTCGTAAAGCGAGACGCCCTTGAGCTGCCCCGCCTCGCGCAGCAGCGTCTCGATCTTCTCCATGCCGGCTTCGGTCAGCGTCACGGTGCGCTGTTTCTCGTCCACCTCGTAGTCCGACTTGTCGAGGTGCGGGATGAAGGTGTCGATGGTGTTGTAGAATTCGGAGCGGTCGTCGAGCGGGCCGGAAATGATCAACGGCGTGCGCGCTTCGTCGATCAGGATCGAGTCGACCTCGTCGACGATGGCGAAGTGGTGGCCGCGCTGGACCATGTCCTCCAGCCGGTACTTCATGTTGTCGCGCAGATAGTCGAAGCCGTATTCGTTGTTGGTGCCGTAGGTGATGTCGCAGGCATAGGCCGCCTTGCGCTGGGCGTCGTCCAGGCCGTGCACGATTACGCCGGTCGACAGCCCGAGGAAGGCATAGATCTGCCCCATCCAGCCGGCGTCGCGGCTGGCGAGGTAATCGTTGACGGTGACGACATGGACGCCCTTGCCCGCCAGTGCGTTGAGGTAGACGGCAAGCGTTGCCACCAACGTCTTGCCTTCGCCGGTCTTCATCTCGGCGATGTCGCCCTCGTGCAGCACCATGCCGCCGATCAGCTGCACGTCGAAGTGGCGCTGGCCGAGCACGCGCTTGGCCGCCTCGCGCACGGTGGCGAAGGCCGGCACCAGGATGTCGTCGAGCGTCTTGCCGCCGGCGAGCTGCTGGCGAAACTCGTCGGTGCGCGCCTTCAGCGCCTCGTCGGACAGCGCGACGAGGTCCGGCTCCAGGGCGTTGATGGCGTCGACGCGGGATTGGTAGCTCTTGATCCGGCGGTCGTTGGGGGTGCCGAAAATCTTGCGGGCGAGCGCGCCGATCATTCTCAACCGTCCTGTGTTGTGGTCCGGCGCGTCGGCGAAAGCCGCGACCTGCCAGGATCAACTCAAAAGATCAACCCAATGTGATTCCGCAAGACCCCGGCGGTCAGCGGTCGTATGGCCCAGAACGCGCCGGTTGCGGCGCCGCGGTTTGCCGGGCCTTTGCCAGGAGCCGCCTGACGACGGCCCCGGCGACCCCACGCCACGACGGGCCGCAAGCCTCGCGGCCTCGGCGATCACGCGGACAGATATGGCCGGCTCGGCGCCTTGTCAACGCTGCGGCCCGGCTGGAAATACCATGATTTTGACAGAGTTTTCGCCGCCAACTGGGGTATATTCGTTGCCATGACGCGCGCGCCTTGCCAGTGTCGCGCCGCGTCGATGCCTTTCCGCAGACAAGGACCATTCATGACCGCCTTTCCGGCTTCCTTCCGCCCTGCCTTGCCTCCAGCCTTCTTGCGTCCAGCCTTCGTGCGTCCGGCCTTGCGTTTCGCCGTGATCCCGGCCGCCGGCTGCCTTGCTCTCGCCCTTGCCTTGGCCACGATTCAGCCGGTGCGGGCCGCCGAGGACACCAGCCCGGTGGTCGCCCGCGTCGATGGCAGCGAAATCCGCCAGAGCGACGTCGCCCTCGCCGAGCAGGAACTCGGCGCCCAGCTGCAGCATATGGACGAGGCGACCCGGCGCGAGAACATCATCGCCTTTCTGGTCGACATGAAGATTGTCGCCAAGGCCGCCGAGGCCAAGAAGGTCGGCGACAACGAGGCGTTCAAGAAGCGCCTGGCCTTCACCCGCGACCGGCTGCTGATGGACAGCCTGCTGACCGAGGAAGGCAAGGCCGGCGCCGACGATGCGGCGCTGCGCAAGGTCTATGACGAGGCCGCCAAGCAGATTTCGGCCGAGCAGGAGGTGCATGCCCGGCACATCCTGGTGGAGAGCGAGGACGAGGCCAAGGCGATCGTTGCCGAGCTGAAGAAGGGGGCCGATTTCGCTGAGCTTGCCAAGAAGAAGTCCAAGGACCCCGGCGCCTCCGATGGCGGCGACCTCGGCTTCTTCACCAAGGACCAGATGGTGCCGGAGTTCTCCGCCGCCGCCTTTGCGCTGGAGCCGGGCAAGCTGTCCGATCCGGTCAAGAGCCAGTTCGGCTGGCACGTCATCAAGGTCGAGGAGAAGCGCAACCGCCAGCCGCCGGCGTTCGAGCAGGTCAAGGGCCAGCTTGAATCCTATGCGGTGCGCAAGGCGCAGGCCGAATACGTCGCCAAGCTGCGCGAGGCGGCCAAGATCGAGCGGCTCGACAAGGCGGCCGCGCCGGATGCGGCCAAGGATGGCGCCAAGGACCCTGCGAAGGACGCCCCGGCCAAGAAGTAAATCTCAGAATTGTCATGCGCGGGCTTGACCCGCGCATCCATCTTCATGGATGGATTGCCGGGTCAAGCCCGGCAATGACGAGTCTCAGATGTCCACCGCCGTCTCCCCTCTCGCGCCCACCGATGTCCCCGACCTGCCGCCGCTCGACGGCGTGCGGCTGGCCACTGCCGCCGCCGGCATCCGCTACAAGGGCCGCACCGACGTGCTGCTGGCGCTGCTCGCCCCCGGCACCACGGTGGCCGGGGTGTTCACCACCTCGAAATGCGCCTCCGCGCCGGTCGAATGGTGCCGCGCCCGGCTCAAGGGCGGCAAGTCTTCCAAGACAGGTCTGGCCCGCGCCTTGGTGGTCAATTCCGGCAACGCCAACGCCTTCACCGGCAGGAGCGGTCGCGCCGCCACCACGCTGACCGCGAAGCTCGCCGCGAAAGCCGCCGGCTGCAAGGCCGACGAGGTATTTCTGGCCTCGACCGGGGTGATCGGCGAGCCGCTCGACGCCAGCAAGTTCGACGGCGTGCTGGAGGACCTGAGCCGCGCCGCGGGGCCGGACGCCTGGTCGGGCGCCGCGCGCGCCATCATGACCACCGACACTTTCCCGAAGGTCGCGACCGCCACCGCGAAGATTGGCCGCACCACCGTGACCATCAACGGCATCGCCAAGGGGGCCGGCATGATCGCCCCCGACATGGCGACGATGCTGGCCTTCGTGTTCACAGACGCGCCCCTGTCGGCGGCCGCGCTGCAATCGCTGCTGAAATCCGGCGTCGAGGATACCTTCAACGCCGTCACCGTCGACGGCGACACCTCGACCTCCGACACGCTGCTGGCGTTTGCCACCGGGGCCGCGGTGGCACGCGGCGCGCCGAAAATTTCACGCGCCTCCGATCCCCGCCTGAAAGCCTTTACCAAAGCCTTTCAAGGCGTGCTGGCAAGTCTTGCCGAGCAGGTGGCGCGCGACGGCGAGGGCGCGCGCAAGCTGGTTGAGATCGTGGTCGAGGGCGCAACCTCGAAGAAATCGGCGCGTAAAATCGCGATGTCGATCGCCAATTCGCCGCTGGTCAAGACCGCGATCGCCGGCGAGGACGCCAACTGGGGCCGGGTGGTGATGGCGGTCGGCAAGGCCGGCGAGCCGGCCGACCGCGACAAGCTCTCGATCGCCTTCAACGGCATCCGCGTCGCCCACAAGGGCGCGCGCGATCCGTCCTACGACGAGGCCGAGGTGTCGAAAGCGATGAAGGACGACGTCATCCGCATCAAGGTCCGGCTCGGCTTGGGCACGGGCCGCGACCGCGTGCTGACCTGCGACCTCACCAAGGAGTACGTCGCCATCAACGGCGACTACCGCTCGTGAAGCTCACGCTCGTCGTCGCCTGCGCGCTGATCGACGCCGACAACCGCGTGCTGATCGCGCAGCGCCCGGAAGGCAAGCAGTTGGCCGGCTTGTGGGAATTTCCCGGCGGCAAGCTCGATGCCGGCGAGCGGCCCGAGGATGCCTTGATCCGTGAACTGCGCGAAGAACTCGGCATCACCGTGCGCGAGGCGTGTCTGGCGCCGCTGACGTTCGCAAGCCACGCCTACGAGACATTCCACCTGTTGATGCCGCTCTATGTCTGCCGCCGCTGGGAGGGCCACGTCGCCTCGAAGGAAGGGCAGGCGCTGAAATGGGTGCGCGCCAACCGCTTGCGCGACTACCCCATGCCGCCGGCGGATACGCCGCTCATCCCCCACCTGATCGATCTTCTTTCGGACCCGTTTGCCCCTTGATCGCGTCCTCCAGCCGCGCCTTGGCCGAGCCGGGTTTGAGCGGCTGCTGCTGGCTCGGGTGCGGCTTCCAGCCGGCGACCCAGACGATGTCGAAGGTGGCGCGGATGCGGCCGTCGGGATCGGAAAAATTCTCGGCGTAGATCTCCGCCACGCGCGTCAGCGTTGCGCGCGACAGCGGCGTGCGGCGCCGTTCAGTCAGGATGTTGGTCGCGCCCATCCGGCGCAGGTCGGCCATCAAAGCGAGCGCGTTGTCGTAACGCACCACGACGCGGTCGAGGTCAGCGACCGGCAGCGCGAAGCGGGCGCGCTGCAACAGCGCGCCGACGTCGCGCAGGTCGGCAAGCGGGGCGACGCGCGGCGACAGCCCGCTGTCCAGTTCGGTCTCGGCGGCGGCGAACGACTGGCGCAGCTCGGTCAGCGTTTCGCCGCCGATCAACGCCGCCAGCAACAGCCCGTCCGGCCGCAGCGCCAGCCGCACCTGCGCCAGCACGCCGGGCAGGTCGTTGACGAATTGCAGCGCCAGGGCCGACACGACGAGGTCGTAGGTGTTCTCGGCCAGGCCGAGGCGTTCGTCGTCGGGGATCGCGACCGGATCGAGGTGCTTGAGCCGACTCTTGAGCGCTCCCTGCAAGGCATCGGTCGGCGTACCGAGGTCGGCGGCGTCGGGAAACTCGCGCAGGATGGCATGAAGCCGCTCGGCCATCTCCTCGACGACGCGGTCGAGCAGGAAGGTGGCGGGGCCGCCGCGGGCCGCGCGCTTCAGCCGCGCATGCAATGCGGGGCGGTCGAACACCTGCGGGATGGTGGGCGGCTGCGTCATGATCGCCTGTTTCGGCCATCGCACCGCGCCCCGCAAGGGCAAAGGCATTTTCCCGCCCCGGCAAAAGGTCTAGCTTCGGCTGCAGGAGAAGCGGACGTGGTGGCGGTTCTCGCACCTGTGATCCCGGCGCTGCGCCGGCTGCGGGCAATGGGCGCGCAAACGGCGCGGCTGGCGCTCGACGCGGCGCTGCCGACGCTGTGCGTTGCC